>JALYJW010000003.1 GCA_030775085.1 Acidobacteriota bacterium
CCCCTCACCCTACCCTCTCCCCGGAGGGGAGAGGGGACTGACGTTAACGTCCAGCAATCCAATCTGCGCGTTTCCGAGAATCCCACATCGCGATACATCGCCGCCGCGGCGACGTTCTGCTCGAGAACTTCGAGCGCATAGCGTGTCGCGCCTGCCTCGCGCAGGAGATCGATCGAATGCTCCATCGTTTGTCGCGCCAGCCCGCGACGCCGGTGCGACGGAATCACGCCTGAGCCGGTGTCGTAGCCGCTGGTGCCCTCAAGGCAATTCACCGTGAACGCCACCAATCGGTCGTCCTCGAAAATGCCGGACGACAATTCCGGCACCCAACCGCGCCGCGTGAACATCTCACGCAGCGCCTCCGGCGGCGGTTTCATCGGAACGACGTAATCGCTGAACGCATCGACGAACGCGCGATGCATCTCGTCGAAGTCATCGATGCGCAGCGTTCGGATCATAGATTGCGTCAGGGATTGCGTCAGGGATTGCGTCAGGGATTGCGTCAGGGAGCGCCCAGCGCGTCTTCGAGCACTTTGCGCAGGCGCAGTCCGCCGCGCAGGAGGCGCTCGTAGACGATGCCGATGTTGCGCTGGGCGTAGGCGGAGCCGAGGCTGCCGTTGCCGATGTCGTATCCGTAATGCACGGCCGCGTGGTGCGACTCGTTGATCCAATCGACCGGCGTGCCGGTCTGCAGTTCCGCGATGGGCCGGCCGCGCAGTTCGTAATCGAGCAGACGAGTCGCGTACTCGTCCACGGTGGGCGCCCCCCACTCGATGATCATGCTGTCCCACGCACTGTGCAGGTTCGTCTCGGAGCCGAGGTAACGGACCTTGACGCGATTACCGCCGAGATCCGGCTCCATGACGCCGGTCTGCTCGTTCTTCACCTGACCGCCGGCGGCGTGCAGCGGCTGATGGATGTCGCCGACGAAATGCACGACGAAGATCAGAGCCTCGCGGCGCTTGTCCTTCGGCTGCGTCTTGTCGCGCAACACTGCCAGGTATTTCTCGATGCCCGCGACGACGCACTGATCTTCCTTGCAATCGCGCGCGCGATCGAACGTGGCGATGTCGTTGGGGATGTTGCTGTAGTGCAGCGCGCCCGTATTGCCCTGTCGCTCGCCGCGCGTCTCCTGCCCGCGCCAATCGTCCGGCAGCGATGCGGAATCGCGCAGCGGCGCCGCGAACGTGAGATCGCGGACCTGTTGCGCGACGTTCGGCGACAACCCTCGCTCCGCAACTTCGGCGACGACGGAATGACCCTTCGCACCCCATGCGAAAAGCGGAGTGGGAAGAAGAGCGAGCAGAGCGAGCAGACGTGCAAAGCGCATGACGCAAAGTCTAGCGCGATAGACTCGCGCTTTGTTGAGAGCGAACGCTCTGTTGGGCGAACAAATGCAGACAGGCGATGTCATCACGATCGAAGCAACGGAGCTCGTGGCCGGGGGCGACGCCATCGCGCGCGTCGACGGCTTTCCCATCTTCGCCTCGAACGTCTTTCCCGGCGACACCGCCCGCGTGCGCCTGTACGAGGTGAAGAAAGGGTTCGCCAAAGGCGAGATGGTGGAGATCGTGAAGCCCAGCCCCTTCCGCCGCGCCGCACCTTGTCCGGTCGCGGACGAATGCGGCGGTTGCGACTGGACGGCGCTGCGGCTCGACCGTCAGCTCGAAGCGAAGCGGCGCATTTTCTCCGAGTCGATGCGCCGCATCGGCAAGTTCGATGTGAGCACGCTGCCCGAGCTCCGCATCCATCCCTCGCCGCTCAACTACAGGCTCCGCTCGCGACTTCATCGCGACGGCGATGCCGTTGGCTTTTACGCGATGCGCTCCAATCGCGTGGTGCCGCTGGCGCCTGAATGCGAGGTGGTGGGCGTCGAGACGGCGCGTCATGCGCAATCGCTCGAGGGCGAGATCTGGGAGCTCGACGATCAGCTCATCGCGGACGAGCGCGATCTCACGATCACCGTCGACGCCTACACGTGGCGCCTGCACACACGCGCGTTTTTCCAGGTCAACCGTCATCTCCTCGGCACGATGCTGCGTCTCGTCACCGCGCACGCCGCGCAAACGGTCAATCGCCAGCACGCCGTCGACCTCTACGCAGGTGTCGGTTTCTTCACGCTGCCGATGGCCGCGCTCTTCGACCGCGTCACCATGATCGAAGGCTCCGCACTCTCGGCCCGCTACGCAAAAATGAACGTGCCCTGGAACGTGAAGGTCGTCGAAGCGCCGGTCGAACAGCATATGCCGCGCGTCGCCAAAGCCAATTTCACGTTCCTCGATCCCCCACGCGCCGGGGCCCGGCCACAAGTCATCGACGCCGTTGCCGAGCGAACCACGGAACGAATCTCCTACCTCTCCTGCGACCCCGTCACCTTCGCCCGCGACGCCAGCCGCATCACCGCGGCAGGTTGGCGGATCGCGTCGTTAGATCTCCTCG
The DNA here is from genome assembly GCA_030775085.1 of Acidobacteriota bacterium. GTDB lineage: Bacteria > Acidobacteriota > Thermoanaerobaculia > Gp7-AA8 > Gp7-AA8 > QHVT01. The sequence continues at coordinate 2,440 of JALYJW010000003.1, forward strand.
ACTTGTTCCCGAACACGCACCATGTCGAGACGCTCGCGTCATTCGAGCGTTAGCGGAAACCACTGTCAACCAACTCGCGAGGACTCTGGCCAAGTGCGTTTCACCGGACGTGTGTAATCACCACAGAGTTCACAGAGATCACAGAGGGGATGCGGAGAAAAGCATATTTTTGCAGTTCTCAATGATTGCTTCCTCCGCATCCCCTCTGTGTTCTCTGTGAGCTCTGTGGTGATTACACGCGTGCCATGAAAAGTACCTGCCCAACCTGGCAGATGCTTGGGTTACACACGTGCATTGGTGTATCCTCGGCGTCCGCGCGAACTGGCTGATCGCGTTCGACCGTTCCTCCCTTTCCTGCGCGTCGTCGCTCAGCGCCGCTCATGCGTGCGCACGATTACTACTGACGTTCCTGCTGCGGTTCCCCTCATTGCTCTGATCGCCGGACTGGCCGTTGCGCCGGTGCTGGTGAATCCATCGATGGTGATGGCCGGTCTTGCGGTCATCGCTCTGCTCCGGCTTCGCGCGTTTCTGGTTTTTGCGATCGCCGGCATTCTGTTGTCCCTGCGCCTCATCGCCGCCGAGGCGGACGAACGGAAAGCGTTCGAAGCAATCGATAGCGAGCGTTTCGTCACGATCGAAGCGCCGATCGATCGCGACTGGAGTCTGCGCGATTCCGCGTTTCTGCTGCGCACGGAGAGCTTCCGCGCGAACGGACACGCCTTCCAGGCGCCGCTGGCGATTTACGCGCGGTTCGAGCCGCCGCCGATCGAGATGCAGGGCACGCTCCGCGCCGAAGGCTTCCTGCGGCTCAGCGAGCGAGGGCGGTACACGCTCAGCGTGAAGGCGGCGGAATTGATGTCGTATGAAGGCGATCTGCCGCGCTGGCATCCGAAGGCGTGGAATCGCTTGCTCGCGAATCGATTGCGGCGCCATGCGGAAACGCATCGCGATGAAGTTGCCCTGGCGCAGGCGCTCGTGCTCGGGCGCGGCGAGATGCTCTCCGACGAGATGCGCGAGAGTTTTCGCCGCGGAGGGACGTATCACCTGCTCGTCTTCTCCGGCCTGCAGATCGCGTTCGCCGCGGGATTGCTCGCGGCGTTGTTGCGCTGGCTGCACGCACCGCGCGCGTCGGACTGGCTCCTTCTCGGTTTCGCAGCGCTGGCTCCGCTCTTCATCGGGCCGACCGCATCGGTGGCGCGCGCCAGCATCGGCATCGGCGTCTACGCACTCTCGCGCATCCTGCAGCGTCCCACGTCGCTCGAGAACCTGTGGTGCGTCGCGGCACTGCTGCGGCTGATTCTGGAGCCGGGCGATCTCACCGACGCGTCGTTTCATCTCACGTACGCCGGCGCCGGCGCGTTGCTTTTCATCGGCAAGAATTTTCACCGCGTGGCGGGCTCGCTGGCCGGCGCCGAGATCGCCATCGCGCCGTTGACGCTCTTCCACTTCCATCAGTACACGCTCGGCGGCTCGATCATCACGCTGGCGATGTCGCCGCTGATCTTCGCCATGCTCATCCTCTCGTCGCTGGCGTGCGCCCATTCGTGGTTCCTCGAACCGCTCGCCGCGCTGCACCGTGCCTGCGGATTCCTCAACGGATTCGGTCTGTCCGGATTCTTCGCCGCGCCGCCGCTCGTGACGATGATCTGCGCGGCGTTCGGAGCACTACTCGCTCTGGCGTTGCTGCGCGGACGCACGCGCGCCATCGCCATCGCCTGCATGCTGCTCGTGCCGGCTGGCGCAGCCATCGTGCGAAGCCGCTCGCAGCGCAGCGTCGATCATCCACGCGTCACGTTCTTCGACGTCGGGCAGGGCGATGCGGCCGCGCTGCGCTCCGGCGACAAAACCATGGTCGTCGACGGCGGCCGCGACGGACGGCTGCTGCCGATGCTCGCCGACCGCGGCATCCGTCGCATCGACGAGGTCGTGCTCACGCATGCGCATCCCGATCACTGCGGCTCGCTTCCGCAAATGATCGAGCAGTTCGACGTGGGCCGCGTCTGGATCACGCCGCGCAAGTTCGGCGGCGTTTGCGCGGAGCGTATTCGCGCGGCCTGCAGGCGCACGAATACGCCGATCCATTTCGTGCGCGACGGCACGAAGTTCACGCTCGGCGCGTTTCACATGACGGCGCATCTCGCGGAGATGAGGTTCCGTCGCGCGCCGGAGAACAATGCCTCGGTGGTGCTGCACGCGGAGACCGGCGGCCGGCGGTTTCTGTTCACCGGCGATATCGAGAAGGAGGCGGAGCTCGTCCTGGCTGATCGCGACCTGCGCGCCGACGTGCTCAAGGTCGCACATCACGGCAGCCGCGGCTCGACCTCCGATGCCACCCTCGATTCGATCGCACCCCGCATCGCCGTCATCTCCTGCGGCCGGCGCAACCTCTTCGGCCACCCGCATCCCACCGTGCTCGAGCGACTCGCCGAGCGCCGCATCCGAACCTGGCGCACCGATCGCGACGGCACTGTCTCGATCGAAGTGCGGGAAGGGAGGTTGATGGCGCGGGCGGAGTAGTGCTCCTTGACGCTCGTCTGTTGTCTTTCTCACGCGTGGTTGCTTAGAGTGTGCGCACACTGTCATGTCAACGACGCTTCTCAGGCTCGGCCTTTGGACCATCATTCTCGTGCTGGTGCTGTATGTGCTCGCCAGCACGTATCCCGATGCGCCGTGGGCGGAGCTGATCCCGATGCCGATGCTGCAACAGGCGCTCACGCTGGGTGGTCTGGTCGTCGCCGCCGGCGTGGTGTTGCGCCTCCTCGGCAAGGGCGCGCAGGCCGTGACAGTCAAGAACCGTTGCCGCGTCTGCCGCCGGTCGATTCCCGTCGGCGCCATCTACTGCCGCGAGCATCTCCGCACGATCCTGGCCGACGAAGACGAGAAGACGCACGTCACGCGAATCCGCCGCTAAGCCGGCACGGCCGGCGGCGCTGATTGGCATAGCCTTAGGCACGTACGGTCGCTTCGAGGCTCGTTCTACCGCGCAGACTCCTGCTGTGGTGATACACCACACCAAAGCAACGCCCAAAGCCGGTATCGTGGCGCCGTGGCGCAGCATCCTCTGATCGTCGTGGCCGGCCCGACAGGCACCGGCAAATCCGATCTCGCTCTCCGTCTGGCCGATTCAATGGGCTCCGAGATCGTGAATTACGACTCCGTGCAGATCTATCGCGGATTCGACATCGGCAGCGCCAAGCCATCACCCGAGCAAAGGCAGCGAGTACCGCATCATCTATTCGACATCGTCGATGCCGGCGATGAGTTCAACGCCGCCGACTACGCGCGGCTGGCGCGCGAGACCTGCGCGGAGATCGCTTCACGCGGAAACCGACCCATTCTCGTGGGCGGGACGTTCTTCTATCTGCGCGCACTTCTGTCCGGTTTGCCCGAGATGCCGGGACGCGACGAGGCATTGCGCGCCCGCATCCGTGCGATCGGCGAAACGCCTCAGGGACCGCGGCGGCTCCATCGTTGGCTGTCGAAAATCGACGCCCGAAGTGGTAGAAAGATCGCGCCCGAGGACCGGCATCGCGTCGAACGGGCGTTGGAGGTCTGGATCACGAGCGGCAAACCGATCTCGAGCTGGGAACGCGGCACCGATGAGCTGCAATCGGTCAAACTTGCGCTCGAACTGGATCGAAAGCACCTCGGCGCGATCCTCGACGCACGCGTCGACGCGATGTTCCGCGACGGACTGATCGATGAAACGCGCGCGTTGCTGGAACGCTATCCCGCCTCGGCGCGACCATTCGGAACGATCGGATACAAAGAAGCCGCGGCCGTTCTGCGCGGCGAGATGCCGGAGGCTGATGCCATCGCCGAAACACGACGCCGCACCCGCGCGTATGCAAAGCGACAGCGCACCTGGCTGCGGGCGGAGCGAAACGTGCACTGGCTGGATGCGTCCGACAAAAACCAGGCATTCGCAGCCGCGCTGCGGATCATTGAGGTAGACATTTGACGACAACAAAGACCCTGCTTCTGCTGACGGCCGCCATCGTCGCCTTGAGCTGTACCCCCGCCGACATCCCGCCCCCCGCGGTCACGCCGCAAGGCGAGGATCGCTATCTGCTCGACCCGCGCACCGGCTACACCGGAGCCACGACTCCACAACTGGACCGGCGTTTCGAAACTGCATGGCGCCACGTGCTGGCCGGAAACACCGTCGAAGCGCGACGGCGGCTCGATGAAATCCTGAAGACGAATCCAGGCTATCTCCCCGCCTTGCTTGCCACTTCGGCGATCGAGATCAAAGCGGGACGCCTCGATGTCGCACAGGCCGGAGTGGCCGCGGCGCTGGAGCAAAACCCGGACTCCGTCGCCGCGCGCTTCTATCAAGCCGAGATCGCATTGCGCAGCGGGGAGACGCGCGTTGCGTTCGACCTTTATCGCGCGGTCGCGGCGCGGGCCGATGCTCCGCCGATTGCCGGCGAACGCGTGGCCCAGTTGCAGGAGACGATCTTCAACGAGCTCTACAACGCTGCGCAAACGGCCCCGGAAGCCGAGGCTGTGCGGCTGCTGCGCGAAGCTTTGGCGATGAACGCCGGAGCCACCGAAGCGCGCATCCTGCTGGCGCAAAAGCTCGTCGCGCAGCGGCAGTTCGATGAAGCGCGCAAAGAGCTCGATCCGCTGCTCAACACCGCCGCCGATCGCGCCGACATCCAGGAAACGCTGGCCGAGATCGAAGTCGGACGCGGACGCTATCAGGAAGCGATCCTGCGCCTCGATCGCCTGGCGCGCCGCACCAAGGACCCGCGCTACGAGCGCCGTCTCGAAGAGATCAAGCAGGAGTGGAGCGCGGCCAACATGCCTGCGCACTTCCGCACCGCGCTCGACAGCACGGCCCTCACTCGCTCCGAACTGGCGACGCTGCTCTACTGGACCGTTCCCTCCGTCCGCTTCGCCCAAAACCTCGGCGCGCCTCCGATTGCCGTCGACATCGAAGACGTCCAGGGACGCGATGAAATGATCCGCGCCATCGCCCTCGGGCTCTACGACGTCGACCCCGTCACTCGCCGCGTCAGCCCCTTCCGCCACGTCCCCGCCGCACGCCTCTCCACGCAGCTCGCCCGCATCCTGACGCTGCGCGGCGCGGCCTGCGCGCGAGGACTGACAAACGAACGAGTCCTGGCCGCATGCGGCGTGACCGATCCGCTGTCCACAAATGCACCCGACGCCCTCGTCACGGGGCGCGAGGCATATAGAGCGCTGGAGCAGATCGCGAAGAAGTTGTAGGTCTCTCCGCGCGGCGCGCTTTGGAGTGCTGCGGCTTGCCGCAGCTTTTCGTAGCGTGACAGGAGCCGCTCCGTTGCACGTTACCCAAAGCGGTGGCAAGCCACCGCACTCCAAAGCGCGCCGCGCAGAGTGAGGTGTTGCATACTGCCGCCTTCACGATGCCCAAGCCTCTCGCCTCCGTCCTCACCCAAATCGCGCAGCACAAACCGCCGCGAGTCATCCTCGTCGGCGGCAACAGCGAGTTCCTCTCCGAGAACGCGTTTCATCAACTTCGCGATGCGCTCGTCGCGGACAACCCCGCGCTCAGCGTCGAGTCGTATGAGCCCGGCACGGACCTGACGGCGATCCTCGATTCGTTCCGGACGATGTCGCTATTCGGTGGTGCGCGCCTGCTCATCGTTCCCGAGGTCAACGCGTTCGTTTCCGCGAAAGAAATTGCGTCGCTGTACGACAAAGCCGTCGCCGACTGGAAGAGCGCGAAGACCGATCGCAAGCGCGCCACGTCTGCGGCGAAGCTCCTGCACATCCTCGGTCTGGCCGGTTGCGATCTCGACATGAAAGACCGCGCCATCGCCGACGCGATGGATGTCACGCTCGACGCCACACTCACCGACATGCTCGCGTTCTGCCGCAACACAGGGAAGAAAGCGGGCCGCGGTGAAGACGACGCGGCACTGCTGATGGAAGCAATCGCACGCGGCGGCGCAGTGGGAACCATCCTGCTGATGCGCACCGGCGACGTACCGCGCGACTCAGCGACGATCGATCTCATCGACAAAGTCGGCGACGTCGTCGTCGCCGATCTGACGCGCGAAGGATTCAACTCCGCGCTCGATCAGGCCATCGCATCGATCGCCGCCGAAGCGAACGTGAAGTTCGAACCGCAGGCAATCACGCGGCTGCGCCAGCGTCTAGGCATCGAGCGCATGCTGGCGGACAAATTCTCGAAAGACGTGCCCGAGATCCGCGGCGTGATCTCCGAGGTCGAGCGCCTGGTCACGCTGGCCGGCGCGGGAGGCCGCGTCACGGCAGTCATGGTCGAGCGCGAAGTGGCCGCCATCGAAGGAGGCGCGCGTTACGAGCTCGGCTCGCTCTTCACCGAAGGCAAGATCCTCGAAGCCGTCTCCAAACTGCGCGACCTCGTCGCCCAAGGCCGTCGCGAAGATCCGAAGATGCCGGTCGACATGCACTACGGCCGCTTCCTCTTCCCCCTCGCCGACGAGCTGCGCCAAATGATCGGCATCCATTCGTGGGCGCGACTCCACGACATGAACCTCCGCCAGTCGATGCAGTACAACCGTTTCAAAGACACCATCGCCGACCGCCTCGGCGACTACCTCAAAGCCCACGGCCTCGTGCGCCAACGCCCCCATCCATTTCCGCTCCACAAGAAATGGGAAGCCGCCCGCAACAGCACCGAGCCCGACCTCTTCCGCGCCCTCGCCTACGTCGCCGACCTCGAGATCAAACGCAAATCCGGCGGATTGCCGGTGGATGTTGGGATCGAGACGTTTTTGCTCTCGCGATTGCGCGCGGGTTGAGTACAGCTCGCAGCTCTCAGCTCTCAGCTCGCAGGGAAAAAACCCGAATGCCTTTCCTGAGAGCTGCGAGCCGAGAGCTGCGAGCTACACTTCAGCCATGAACGTCGATCGCAAAGCCTGGCGCGCCCTCTTTGCTGCCCAGCTCGGATGGATGCTCGACGCGATGGACTTCCTGCTCTTCACCTTCGCGCTCGTCTCCATCAAGAATGAGATGGGGCTGACGAATCAGCAGGCCAGCCTCCCCATCGTCATCGCGCTCATCGCCAGCGCCATCGGAGGCATCGCCTTCGGGCGCATCGCCGACCGGTTCGGACGCGTGCGCGCCATGTCCTACAGCATCCTTCTCTATTCGCTGGCCACCGCCGGCATGGCCACCGCGCAGAATCTCTGGCAGCTCATCGCCTGGCGCGTGCTGGTCGGCTTCGGCATGGGCGGCGAGTGGTCGTGCGGCTCCGTGCTCGTCGCCGAGACCTGGCCGGCGAAGTACCGCGCCAGGGCCATGGGCATCATGCAATCGGGATGGGCGATCGGCGCCATTCTCGCTGCCGGCCTTTCCGCGCTCGTGCTCGAGCGTTATGGATGGCGCGTCCTCTTTCTCATCGGCGCCGCGCCGGCCATCGTCGCGTTCATCATCCGCCGCACCGTTGAAGAGCCCGAGGTCTGGAGAAAGCGCGATCGAACGCCGTCGCGATGGAGCGAAATCTTCTCCGCGCAATACCGCCGGCGCACCGTCCTGGCCACACTCGTCGCCAGCAGCGTGCTCGTCGCCTACTGGGGCGTCACGTCATGGCTGCCAGCATTCCTGGCCACGCCGATTGCGGAAGGCGGCGCGGGACTCACCATCACCAAGTCCTCGACATGGCTGATCGTGCTGCAGATCGGCGCGTTCTTCGGCTACATCAGCTTCGGATGGATCGCCGATCGCGTCGGGCGCCGCGTCGCGTTCACCTCCTTCATGATCGGCGCGACCATCGTCGTTCCGATCTTTGCGTTCGGCGCGCGATCCCCATTGATGCTGCTGATGATCGGACCGCTCGTCGGCTACTTCTCGCACGGCTACTTCTCGCTGTTCGGCGCCATGCTGGCCGAGATCTTCCCGACGCGCATCCGCGCCACTGCGCAAGGCTTCTGCTACAACGCCGGCCGCCTCGTCTCCGCCGCCGCGCCGTTCGCCATCGGCGCCGCTTCGACCAAGCACGGCCTCGGATTCGCCATCGCCTGCGACGCCGTCTTCTTCGGACTCGGCGCCATCCTCATCTGGCTCCTCCCCGAGCGAGGCACCGAGTTGTGATTCTGCTCAGTGCCGACCTCGGCGAAGGCTCGCCGAGCGAAGAAGAAATCTGGCCCCACATCAACAGCGCCAACGTCGCCTGCGGCGGCCACACCGGCGATGAAGCGTCGATGCGCGAAGCAGCGCGGCTCGCCCAACAACACAACGTCCGCTTCGGCGCGCATCCCTCCTACCCCGACCGCGAAAACTTCGGCCGCAAAACAATGGCCATCGCACCCGACACGTTGCGCGACTCCCTCATCGCGCAACTCACCGCGTTGAACACAATCGCGCGCATCGAGCACGTCAAGCCGCACGGCGCGCTCTACAACGACGCCCACCGAAACCGTCTCCTCGCCAACATCATCATCGAAGCCATGCAACGCATCTCTCCCAAGCTTGCCATCGTCGCCCCCGACGACTCCCAGATGTCCATCGCCGCCCGCGCAGCAGGCGTGAATGTCATCCGCGAAGCCTTCGCCGACCGCCGCTACCAATCCGACGGAACCCTCACCCCGCGCTCCATCGAAGGCTCCACCCTCACGATCGAGGAATCCGCCGCCCAGGCCACCCTGCTCGCGACGCAAAGCGCCGTCATCGCCCGCGACGGCACCCGGATCGGAATCCCCTTCGACACCATCTGCATCCACGCCGACATGGAACGAGCCCTCGAACGCCTCCGCGCCATCCGAACCGCCCTCCGCGTTGACAAATAACCGCCGAATCGGCGACCATCCGCGTTCTTTCGCGACCCCTCACTGTGGTGTAGCTCAGTTGGTAGAGCGCCGGATTGTTAATCCGGTGGTCGGAGGTTCGAGCCCTCCCGCCACAGCCAGCGGGCACGGCCCGCAGCGTTGGTTGGCATAGCCTCCGCCACCATTTCATCAAGTGGCACGCCACGTACGGTGTCCAGGACGGCGATCAGATTCGCCATTCCAACGCCGGGGTAGGGAAATCCGTTTCTGCGGCACTCCTTTGTTAGCCCGTCAGAGTATTGATCGCAGGCCAGGAGGCGCGCATGCCGATTACCCCGACGTATCCCGGCGTTTATGTCGAAGAAATTCCCAGTGGGGTGCGAACGATCACAGGCGTGGCCACGTCCGTGACGGCGTTCATCGGCAGCGCGAAGCGCGGGCCGATCGATCGCGCGGTGCGGGTCCTCGGGTTCGCCGACTACGAGCGCCGCTTCGGCGGTTTGTCGAAGGACTCCGAGATGAGCTACGCCGTACGCCAGTTCTTCAACAACGGCGGCGGGGAAGCCTGGATCGTGCGGGTCGAGAAGGGCGCGACGAATGCGACAATCGATCTCGATGACGAGGCGGACGTCGATTCGCTCCGCGTGACGGCGCGCGACGCCGGCTCGGCGGGCAACTTCATCCGGATCGTCGTCGATTACGACACCGCGAATCCCGCGAGCACGTTCAACCTCACCGCGATCTACCTCGATCCGAACGATCCCGCCGGCACGCGCAGCGAGCGCTTCGACAACCTGTCCATGAACAGCGCAGATGCGCGGTTCGTCGAGACGGCGATCAACGACATCTCCGATCTGATCACCGTCGACGTGACCGGTGCCGCGGCCGGATCGGGAACGAGCGTCAGCGGCGTGCTGACAGACCCCTTCGCGCTTCCCGCGAATTCGCAGTTCCGCATCGTCGTCAATGGCGGCGATCCGGTGACGGTCAACCTTAACGCTGTTGCCGCTGTCGGCGATATTGCAGCCGCTCTCACGGATGCCCTTCCAGCGACGGTGACGAGCGCTGTCGACGACGGCCGCATTACGCTCACGTCGGTGATCGGGGGCGAGAAGTCGAGCATTCGCGTCCTTCCCGGAACGTCGCTCGACGCGTCTGTCAAGCTGAAGCTCGGCACGGCGAACGGCGGTACGGAGACCGACGCGGCGGCGGGCATCCGTCCTGCGCGGCGTCCGATCGCATCGATCATGAGCGCCGAAAAGACCGACGCCGCTCTCGAGGTGCTGCCGGACGCCGGAAAGATCACGCTCGACGTCATCCTCGACAACGGGACGCAACGAACGCTGACTCTTCTCCCAACGCAGTCCGGCTCCGTGAGCGCGCTCGCGCAACTGCTGCAGACGGAGATTCGCAAGCTCGATAACGCCGACGCGTATCGCGGGTTCAAGGTCACGACCGTGCCGGGAGCGGCGCCCGATGCATCGCGCCTCGTGTTCACCTCGGGCTCGAAGTCGTCTGCATCGGCGGTCGCGGTGACCGGCGGCGACCTCCAGACTGATCTCGGGTTCGATGCCGGCTCGCCGACGACGCGTGGCGATGCGTATCTCAGCGGCGGCAGCGAATCACCGCTCGACGTCGCCGATCCGTACGCCGCCGTCATCGCCAGCCGCACCGACAAGAAGGGACTCTACGCGCTCGAGAACGTCGATCTCTTCAACATCCTCTGCCTCCCCGGCATCACCCACGGCTCGACGCTTGCCGATGCCACCACGTATTGCCAGGAGCGCCGCGCGTTCTTCATCATCGATCCGCCGGCGGGCCAGACGCCCGATCAGATGGAGTCGCTCATCGCGGGCCCGACGTTGCCGAAGAGCAGCTACGCCGCCATCTATTATCCGAAGCTCAAGATCGGCGATCCGCTCAGCAGCGGCGCGCTGCGCACCGTCGCGCCGAGCGGCACGATTGCCGGCGTCTTCGCGCGCACTGACGCCACGCGCGGCGTCTGGAAGGCACCCGCAGGCACGGAGGCGACGCTCAACGGCGTGCAGGCGGCCGAATACGTGCTCACCGACCGCGAGAACGGCGTGCTCAATCCGCACGGCGTGAACTGCGCACGCATCTTCCCGGTTTATGGTCCGGTCGCGTGGGGCGCGCGCACGTTGCGCGGCGACGATGCGTTCGCGGACGAATGGAAGTACATCCCCGTCCGCCGCCTGGCGTTGTATCTCGAAGAGAGTCTCTATCGCGGCACGCAGTGGGTCGTGTTCGAGCCGAATGACGAACCACTGTGGGCGCAGATCCGCCTCAACGTCGGCGCGTTCATGCAGAACCTCTTTCGCCAGGGCGCGTTCCAGGGGCGCTCGCCGCGCGAGGCGTATCTCGTCAAGTGCGACCGCGAGACCACCACCCAGAACGACATCAACCTCGGCATCGTGAACATCCTGGTCGGCTTCGCGCCGCTCAAGCCCGCGGAGTTCGTGTTTCTCAGGATCCAGCAGCTCGCCGGCCAGATTCAGACCTAGTCAGAGGAGAACGCCATGCCGCCTTTCAGCGTCAATGCACAACGGTTCGACCCGTACAAGAACTTCAAGTTCCGCGTCAAATGGGACGGCCGCTACGTCGCCGGTGTGAGCAAGGTCGGCGCGCTCAAACGGAGTACGGAAGTGGTCGAACATCGCGAAGGCGGCGATCCGAGCACCAGCCGCAAGTCGCCGGGCCGGACCAAGTACGAGGCCATCACGCTCGAGCGCGGCATCACCCACGACCCCGAGTTCGAGAAATGGGCGAACAAGGTCTGGAACTACGGCTCCGGACTGGGACAGGAAGTCTCACTGAAGGACTTTCGCAAGGACATCATCATCGAGACGTACAACGAGGCCGGGCAGCTCGTGATCGCGTACAAGGTCTATCGCTGCTGGATCTCCGAATATCAGGCGCAGCCCGATCTCGACGCCAATGCGAACGCCGTCGCCATCCAGACGCTGAAGCTGGAGAACGAAGGATGGGAGCGCGACTATGAGGTCGCCGAGCCATCCGAGCCGACCTTCACAGAGCCACAGTAGCGGGGTCCTATGCGCGCGCTGACCGCGGAAGAACTGCTGATCGCAGCGGAGCGGTTCCGTCTCGAACCGCTGCCGCGGCGCGGCGCCGCGCTGTTGGCGATCGCGGCAGCGCCGGGCGAAGATACGATGGCGCTTCCGATCGGCGAACGCGACGGACGCCTGATGGCGTTGCGCGCCGCGACCTTCGGGCGCGATCTGACCGCGATCGCGTCCTGCCCCGCCTGCTCGGAATGCGTCGAGGTGACACTCGACGCCGCGGCATTCGCGGCCAAACCCACGGCGTCCGAGGAGGTGGAAGTGCACGCGGAGGGTCGGGTCGTGCGTGCGCGCGTTCCGAACGGACATGACGTCCTCGCGGCGATGACGGCGGGCGACGCGCGACGGGCGTTGCTGGAGCGCTGCATCGTCGATGGCGACGCCAGCGTGCTGCCGGACGAAGTGCTCGCGGCGGTCGAGGAACAGCTCGAGCGCGCCGATCCTCGCGCCGATCTGCGCCTCGCGCTCACCTGTCCCGCATGCAGTACGCAGTGGAACGACGCGTTCGACATCACGTCGTTTTTCTGGACCGAGATCAATCTCGCCGCGACGCGTCTCGCGCGCGAGGTGCACACGCTCGCGGCGGCGTACGGCTGGCGCGAAGCGGACATCCTGGCGATGACGCCGTGGCGGCGGCAGCTCTACGTCGAGCTGGTGATCGCATGAGCTTTCTCGGGTCGATCGTCGCGCGCGCAGCAGGCATCGCGCCGGTCGTACAGCCGCGATTGCCGTCGCGTTACGAGAGCGACGCGTACGAGCCGGCGGAAGAGCGCGCGGAGTCGTATCCGGCGACGCCCGCCGCCGCCGGCGCACCGTCGACAACTGCTTCCGTCATGGCACCGCGCCAACACCGCGTCTCACCGCCTGCGCTCGATGACGCACCACGATCGACCGTCGAGCATCGCATCGAAGAGCATGAGCGCGTCGCACACGGATCGGCTTCGCCGCCTCCCGCGAGTCCGATGCCGCGACCGGCCGCGCCGATCGAGATTCGGCAAGTCGCGCCGCCCGAGCGCACGACCCGCATCGAATCGCACGAGCGGACGCACGAAAGCCACGTCACGCATCACGAAGTCATCGAGCCGCCGCCGTTGCGCATGCTTCTCGAGCCCCGCGTGACGTCGCATCATCAGCACACGCACCTGACCTCACCCCAATCATCGCCGTCGCTCGGGCCGCGAATCGTGCGCGAGCGCGTCCAGACGCCCGCGGCGGCGCCGACGATCCGCGTGACCATCGGCCGCGTCGACGTGCGCGCGATCTCCGCGCCCGCGCCGGCGAAGATCATGCCCCTGCCAAAGAAGCCGTCGTTCACTCTCGACGACTACATCCGCCTTCGCAAGGAAGGGCGATGAGCAACGCGTACGCGATCGGCGCGGTCACGGCGGTCATCCGGAGTCTCCTCCAGAGCGCGATGGGCGATGGCGATCTGACCACTGCCCTCGGCGGCGCGGTCCCGGTGAGCGTCGGAGCGCCGGATCAGATCAAGACCGACAGCCAGGACACCCTGCCGCCGCAGCTCAATCTGTTCCTCTATCACGTCGAGCCCAATGCCGCGTGGCGCAATCGCGATCTGCCGTCGCGCGACGACCGGGGCGGGCGCACGTCCAACCCGATGCTCGCGCTCGATCTTCACTACCTGCTCACCGCGTACGGAATCGGCGCCGGCAGCGCGTTCCATCCGGAGCTCGTCCTCGGCCACGCCGCGCTGATGTTGCACGAGGTGCCGGTGCTGACGCGCCCCACCATCGAAGCGGTGCTGGAGGCGCTGCCGGATGGTCCGCTCGTGGAGCAGTTCCAAAAGTCGCGTCTGAAAGATCAAATCGAAATGATCAAGATCACGCCGCAGCCGATGAGCCTCGACGAAATGTCGAAGCTATGGTCCGCGCTGCAGTCGCACTACCGGCCATCCCTCGGGTATCACGTGTCGGTCGTGCTGATCGAAAGCGACCGTCCGGCGCGTACGCCGATGCCGGTGCTGCAGCGCGTCTTTACCGCCGTCCCGTCACTCGTACCGCCGTTCCCCGGCCTCGACGCGGTGGTGCCGCCCAACGACCAACCGTCCGTGCGCGCCGGCGAGAAGCTGAAGCTGGAAGGACACGATCTTTCCGGTACGACCGTGAGCGTCGTCCTTCAACCGGTGCGTGGCGGGGACATCCAGATCGTCCCGCCGGACACGGCAACAGCGGCCGAGGTCGTGATCACGATGCCCGCTCTCCCGGCCGGGATTTACAACGCGGCCATCGAGGTCACGAAGAGCGGCGTGCTGCACACGACCAATGCTTTGCCGTTTGCGCTTGCACCGAAGATGAGAGTGCTGGACGGCTCGATCGACGCGACGTTCGCGGACGGCCCGCAAAACAGCCTGATCGTCACGATCGCCGACGTCACGCCGGTCGTGCAGCCGGGCCAGCGTGCGACGCTGGTGATCGGCCACCATGAGACGACGATGACCGTCGAAGGCATCGTTCCGCAGCCGGCGCTGAAGTTCACGTACGCCGAGGCGGCCAAACCGCCTACTGGCATCCATTACGTGCGGCTGCGCGTCGACGGAGTGGAGAGCCTGCTCATTCGCCGCGATCCGCCGCCACCGGCCTTCGACGACACGCAGAAGCTGACGATTCCATGAGCGCCGATCACTCCGAGTGGCTCCGCGAGAATCAGCGCGCGTTGATGGCCGCGGTGGCGCGCGTGCGCGCGCAGCTCGAAAAGCGCGAGCTCGATGATGACGATGATGCCGGAGGGCCGGCGCTCGATCGCGTCACCGAGGCGTTCGGCCTCTCCTCGTTCGAGCGCAATGTGCTGATGTTGTGCGCCGCGGTGGAGCTCGACGGCACGTTCGGCGCCGCGATCGCGACCGCTGCCGGCGATTCGCGGCAGACCCGTCCGACGTTCGGCCTTGCGTTGGCGACGTTCGAGGATGCGCACTGGAGCGCGCTCATGCCGTCGGCCGCGCTGCGGCGCTGGCAGCTCATCGAAGTGGACGCGAGCACGTCGATCACCGCCGCCCCGTTGCGCATCTCCGAGCGCGTGTTGCACTACCTCACGGGCGTGTCGCACATGGACGAGCGCTGGAGCGCGCTGGTGACGCCGGTCGAACGCCCCGCGGCGCCGCTTCCGCCGTCGCATGGCGCGCTCACGCAGGAGATCACGCTCGCACTCGAGCACTCACCGCTGATCGAACTGACCGGCAACGATCCGGCAGGGAAGCGCGACGTGGCCGCGATGGTCGCCGCCGCGACGGGTGCGCGTCTCTACGCGGTTGCCGCGGCGGAACTACCGCAGTCCGCGCACGATCGCGACACGCTCTCGCGTCTCTGGGAACGCGAGGCGATCCTCGGCAACGCCGCGCTGCTGATCGACGCCGGCGAGCTCCAGCCGGACGCCCGGCGCGCCACCGCCGCGTTCCTCGACCGCGCGCGCATGCTCACGTTCGTGGCGGCGCGTGAACCGTTGGCGCTGCCGCACGCGCGCATGCTGCGCTACGAAGTCAACAAGCCGCCGTTCGACGAACAACGTGCGCTCTGGATCCAGGCACTCGGCGCGCGTGCCGCGGAGGTCGACGGCGAAGTCGATCGTCTGGCCGCGCATTTCGATCTCAGCGCACGGAGCATCTCCGTGGCCGCCGCGGCGACGGAAGCCGAAGGCGGCGTGTTGTGGAACCACTGCCGTGTGGCCGCGCGCTCGAGGCTGCAGGATCTCGCGCATCGCGTCGACAGCGTCGCGCGCGCCGAGGAGCTGATCCTGCCGCCGGGGCAGCACGCGGTGCTGCGGCAGATCATCGCGCACGTGCGGCAGCGCGCGAAGGTGTACGAAGAGTGGGGCTTCGCCGCACGTGGCGCCCGCGGCCTCGGCATCAGCGCGCTCTTTGCCGGACCCTCGGGCACCGGAAAGACCATGGCCGCCGAGGTGCTCGCCAATGAGCTGCGGCTCGACCTGTACGTCATCGACCTCTCCTCCGTGGTCAGCAAATACATCGGCGAAACGGAGCAGAACCTGAGGCGCGTGTTCGACGCCGCGGAAGAGGGCGGCGCGATCCTGCTCTTCGATGAAGCAGATGCACTGTTCGGCAAACGAACCGAGGTGAAAGATAGTCACGATCGCTACGCGAACATCGAAGTGAGCTACCTCCTGCAACGGATGGAGACCTATCGCGGCGTGGCCATCCTGACCACCAACACCAAGAGCGCGCTCGACACGGCGTTCCTGCGTCGCATCCGCTTCGTCGTCGAATTTCCCTTCCCCGATCCCGCCCATCGCGCGGCGATCTGGCACCAGGCCTTCCCGTCCGCCGTTCCTCGATCCGGGCTCGATCCGGCGAAGCTCGCGCGTCTCAACGTGGCCGGCGGCAACATCCGCAACATCGCGCTCAACGCCGCGTTCCTCGCCGCCGAGGCGGGAGAGTCCGTACGCATGTCGCACGTCCTCGCGGCGACGCGCAGCGAATACGCAAAACTGGAGCGCCCTCTCACCGACTCGGAGATCGCCGGATGGCTGTAAGACCGAACATCGAGCTGCACATCGAAGAGCTCGTCCTGCACGGCTTCGCAGGCACCGAGCGCTGGTCGATCGCCGACGCCGTGCGCGCCGAGCTCACCGCGCAGCTCGCGGAACGCGGCCTCCCGAACGCGCAGGAGATCCACGTCGATCGCCTCGACGCCGGAACCATCGCACGCGACGGCCGTGCGATCGGCGCGGCGCTGCACTCGACCATCGGAGGAGAAGATGTTCGCCCGCGCCGGTAAGGTGTTGCAGCGCTCCTGCGGCGGTGGCGCGTGCACCGCGTGCGACGACTGTAAAAAGAGGAAGCTCCAGCGCAGCGCGAACGGCGCGGCGCGGACTTCCGAGGTTCCGCCGATCGTGCACGAAGTCCTGCGGACTTCGGGGACACCGCTCGATCCCGACACGCGCGCAAGCCTCGAGCCGCTCTTCGGGCAAACACGTTCCTCGATCTCGTCACTCACGGTTGCAGCGGGTCCGCTGGCGCTTTCCGATCCGCAGTCGGCGTACGAGCGCGAAGCCGATCGCGTTGCGGACACGCTGCCGGCACATCCACGCATCGGTGGCGCGCATTTGGACTTCGGCGCGATTCGCATCCACACCGATGATCTTGCCGCCGAATCGGCGCGTGCGGTTAACGCACGTGCATACACCGTGGGCACGCATGTGGTGTTCAACACCGGCGCGTTCGCGCCGCGTACCGCGGGCGGACGGCGATTGCTCGCGCACGAGTTGACGCATGTGGTGCAGAACGGCTCCGCCCTCGTCGCTCGCACGCCGGATGACCCACCGATGAAGCCGTGGTCGGGACACATCAGCGAGAGTGTCTGGAGTGCCGCATTGCGAAGCTCGCCGGGAGGAACGACCGTCGCTGACTTGCCGGGTCGCGGTGCGTCGACAGCGGTTACCGTGATCGCGAAAAGCGGCGGGTGGCTGCTGGTCAAAGCATCAGTCAACGGAAAGAGCCTCACCGGGTACGTTTCGGGTGAGTTGATCACCCGGACGGAAGCGGTGGCCGACGCGACCGGAACTGGAGCAGCGAGCGCAGAGGTCACGCTCGATACGGAAGACGATCTTTCTCAGGAAGGGCTGATCGCGCTCGGAAACGTATTGAAGGACGTCGCCGCGCCCGAGAGCGGCCATTTGCGTGGCATCTACAAAAAGGGCATGGAGAAAATCCACGCCCAACATGCGGAGATGCTGAAGCTCGGAAAATCAGAAGCGGAGATCGCCGAGAAACTGGCAACGATGCGGACACAACTCGCGCACGAAGTGCGAGCCGCCGGATCGAAGCTGATGAAAGTGAGCGCGGAGTTTTTCGACGCGGCTCGCGGCAACAAGGAACGTCCGGGTTATACGCAGTTGCGCAAGACCAAGACCGACGCGCAGATCATCAAATCCGCTACTCAATCGAACAAGTTCATTAACCGTCTACCGAAGACGCTCAAATGGACCGGCCGCGGGCTGTGGTTCGTATCAGGAGCGCTTTCGTTCTACGTAATTCTGGAGGCACCTGAGGAAGAGCGCTTCCAGACGATTGATGAGGAAGTGGGAGGATTGATTGGCGGGGCGATCGGTTCGATTCTCTGCCTTGCCTCCGGCATGGCGACGGGCGGCG
Source organism: Acidobacteriota bacterium (assembly GCA_030775085.1). GTDB lineage: Bacteria > Acidobacteriota > Thermoanaerobaculia > Gp7-AA8 > Gp7-AA8 > QHVT01. The sequence continues at coordinate 20,397 of JALYJW010000003.1, forward strand.
TCGGACTGATCGTGTGTGGACTGCTCGGCGCAGGCGGCGCTGCGCTTGGCTCGCAACTGAGCATCGGACAGTTGCTGGATATCACACCACATGATGTTCCCTCTCTTGCCGGCAAGATGTACAGAGTCCATGGTGAAACCGGCGAGCTCGATTTCTTCTTGTTCTCTGTGCCAGGAAAGGAGATCACCGAGAATATTCTGGTGATCCACACGGGGAAGGTGAGTGGAGAGAAGATCTCCGGGCGTGGCCACCACCGTGACTACTGGGTCGAGCCCGCGAATCCGGCTGCGATCAAGTTCTTCGGTGACAACAAGCCCCACTGGATTCCCAAATACCAGTTGAAACCAGCGACGTCGCAAGATCTACTAGAGAGTGAATGAAGGTCGCACCATCAGAACCTCGGCATGTACTCGACGCGCAATCCGTTGCGCGCGACAATCGCGTCGAAGTCCGCGATGCGGCTCGCGAACGGCATGGAGTCGACGATCGATTCACCGCCGGCGCCGCCCGCGGGGTAGTGCACGGTCACGCGCGTTCCGCGAGGGAGTGCACCGAGCAGTGCGAGCAGGCGCTGGAGACCGGCGTCGCCGCGGCCGATCTCCTCCTCGCCGTCGACGACGTAGCAGCCGTCGTCCGTCCACTCGAGCGTCGTCACAGCAGTCCTCGCGCCGGGCGGAGGCGGTGGTCCATCGTCATCGCGCCGCCGTTCCACCCTTCGACGGTCTTGAACCACTCGTCCAGTGTCTTGTAAGCTTGGACGGTGGCGAAGTGGCCCCAGAACATGCCCGCCGAGGTGTAGATGAGGTTCTCCCCTTCGTAGCCGACGTCTGCCGCACTGCCGGTGAACATCGTATTCAGGATGTAGCCAGCTTCGCCCGGGATCCAGTCGTCCGGTGCGACGCTGAAGTCTTTCGTCGAAGCCGAACCGCCGCTGCCGGCGGAGAGCGTGATGTTCGTCGCGAGCTGACAGGCGATCGCGTACTCCTGCGGATTCACGTTCACGTCCTTCAGCGCTTCCATGACGTTCATGCCCGGTTTGACGCTCTCCTTGCCGGTGGAGCCCACGTTCCAGTACTTCGGATTCATCTTCACCTTCGCGCCCGCCGCGAACTTGTACTGTTTTTTCGCCGCGAACTCGACCACGCCCTGCCTCGCCGCGACCTGTGCGTCGAGGTTCGACTCGGTCTCCTGCTGCGTGGCGCCTTTGGGAAAGAACACCCGCGGCGAGTGGAGGAGATCGACAAGGATCTGCATGCTGAGGTCGGGGGTGCTCAGCCCCGGATGGCTGTAATCAGTGCCGGCCAGCGAATAGTCGCCCGCACCGCGAGACAGCAGGTACGTGTCGAGCGGATAGATCGACGACTTCAGCTTCGCCTGCACCGTCGGCGCCATCGCGCCGCTCGCCTGCTGCTTGACGTGAGTCAGCTCGTGCGCGATCAGCTCGCGGCCCTTCGGTGTTTGCGGCGCGTATTCGCCGCTGCCGAACACGATGTCGGTGCCGGCGGTGTACGCGTGTGCGTTGAGCGCACGCGCGGAGCGTTGGGCGGACGGATCGCTGTGCACTCGAACGCGCCCGAAGTCGTGTCCGAGCCGTGGTTCCAGCTCGTCGCGCACGGATGCATCGAGTTTCTCGCCGCGCGAGACCACGCCGTCCTGGATGACGGCGGGGAGGACAGCGGCATGGCGGGCGTCACCGAGTGGCCGGACCGCGGAGCGTGTCCGCGCGGTCGCGGCACGATCTGCCTCCCCTTCGAAAGTCCGGACGCGCTCCTGCATCCATCAAACATACATCCCGAAGGTAGGGAAATCTCCCTCTCCGGCACTCCTTCAAATAGGTTCACACGAACAGCGAGGAAGAATGACGACGTTTCCCGGCTCGCCGCGGATCCTCAAGGGAGGCATCGCCCTATTGGACGCCGAGCGCGGGACTGTCCTGCGCACGATCGTCCTGCAGTACAACCCCGACACGCTCACCCGCACGCTGCAGGTGCAGGGCGCAGGGGCCGGCGAAGGCGATCGCTCCGAGGCCTTGCGGCTGAAAGGAGCGCCCGTCGAGACGATCAAGCTCGACGCCGAGATCGACGCCTCCGATCAGCTCGAGCATCCGGACAAGAATCCGAACGCGGTCGAGTTGGGGATCCATCCGCATCTCGCGGCGCTGGAGACGATCGTCTATCCGACCGTGGCCCAGGTTCGCGCGAACGACGCGCTGGCGCGCTCCGGCACGCTGGAGATCCTGCCGATGGAGGCGCCGCTCACGATCTTCATCTGGAGCCGCAATCGCGTCGTGCCGGTGCGCATCACCGACTTCTCCATCACCGAGGAAGCGTTCGACCCGATGCTCAATCCGATCCGCGCGAAGGTGAGCCTCAGCATGCGCGTGCTCTCCGAAAGCGATCTCGGCACCGGTCATCGCGGCGGCGCGTTGTTTATGGTCTATCACCAGCAGAAAGAAACGCTCGCAGCGCGGTTCACCGCCAGTGCGGCGGACTTCGGAGTCATTCTTTGAACGGCGCGCCGAAGACACCGCCGTTCGATCCGTCGAGCCGCTACTACGCGATCGAGATCGCGGAAATCACAGTGGCGGACGGGCGCACGATGCGCTACGTCCGCCGCCGCTTCATCTCCCAGCCGTCGCAGTTCGAGACGCTCACCGAGCACACCGTCACGCAGGGGGACCGCATCGACACCATCGCCGCCCGCTACCTCGGCGATCCGCAGCAGTACTGGCGCGTCTGCGACGCGAACGTCGTCATCCGCCCTGACACGCTCACCGAGGTGCCGGGTCGCGGCGTGCGCATCACGCTACCCGAGGGGGTGCCGGGGGTGAAGCGTGAATAAAGGCGTACACATGACGCTGATGATCGGGCCGGTCATGGCGCGCCCGGTCGACCGCAAAGTGCTCGACGCGCTCACCGAAGTCTCGGTCGTGACCACGGTCGGAGAGCGCAGCAAGTTCACGCTGACGTTCAACATCAGCACGCGATCGTCGCTGCATACGCTCTTTCTGCTCACCGGCGGCAGCACGATTCCGATCATGCGCGTGATCGTCGTGGTCACGGTCAACGGCATGCCGAACGTGCTGATCGACGGCGTGATCACGCATCAGGAGACCGCGCCGGGCGCGACGCCGGGACAGTCGACGCTCACCGTTTCCGGCGACGATCTGACTACGGTCATGAATCAGATCGACTTCACCGGCTTCCCGTTCCCCTGTCTCCCCGCCGAGGCGCGCGTGGCGTTGATGGTCGCGAAGTACGCATTCCTCGGCATCATCCCGATGGTCATCCCGAGCGTGCTGATCGACATCCCCGTGCCGACCGATCGCATCCCCGTGCAGCAGGGGACCGACTACGCGTACATCGAGCAGCTCGCTAACGAAGTTGGCTACTCGTTCTATCTCGAGCCGGGTCCGGCGCCGGGAACGAGCGTGGCGTATTGGGGACCGCAGATCCGCGTCGGTCCTCCGCAGCCGGCGTTGAACATCGACATGGATGCGCACACGAACGTCGAGTCGCTCAGCTTCCGGTTCGATGCCGAAAACGCGTCGCTGCTGATCCTCTTCCTGCAGATCAAGGCGCTGGGAGTGTCGATCCCGATTCCCATTCCGGCGGTCACGCCGCTCAGTCCTCCGCTGGGATTGATCCCTCCGATTCCGCGCAACATCTATCGGCTCGACGGCGCGTCCGCGCTCGGACCGATTCGATCGGCGGCGATTGCGATGGCCGAGACGGCCAAGTCGTCCGACTCCGTCACAGGGACGGGGTCGCTCAACGTGCAGCGCTACGGACGGTTGCTCAAAGCGCGGCAGCTCGTCGGCGTGCGCGGCGCCGGCACGGCGTACGACGGCCTGTATTACGTCAGTAGCGTCACGCACTCGATCAAGCGCGGTGAGTACAAGCAGAACTTCACACTGGTGCGCAATGGACTCGTCTCTACGGTGCAGAAGGTGCCGGCATGAACAAGCTGCTCTCGTTGACCGATCTGATGGCGCGGCACTTCTACGGGAAGTACCGCGCGACAGTGCTCAACAACATCGACCCGATGCAGACCGGACGGATCCTGGTGCAGATCCCCGACGTCACCGGTCCGATCATGAGCACGTGGGCGTTGCCGTGCGTGCCGCTGGCCGGCAAGCAGATGGGAACGTTCTTCGTGCCGCAGATCGGCGCGAAAGTGTGGGTCGAGTTCGAGCATGGCGATCCCGACTATCCGATCTGGGTGGGCGGCTTCTGGGGCACCGCGGCGGAAGTGCCGGCGCTCGCGCTGGCGAGCATTCCGGGCTCGCCGAACATGGTGCTGCAAACCACCGGACAGACCACGCTGATGCTCAGCGATACGCCGGGGCCGACGGGCGGAATCCTGCTGAAGACGGCGACGGGCGCAATGATCGCGATCAACGACATCGGCATCACCATCTCCAACGGCAAAGGCGCGACCATCACCATGACCGGTCCGACCGTGGCCATCAACCAGGTTGCACTCGTGGTGACTTGATGCCGGGACCGATCTATCACGTCGCCGCGTCTGCGATCTGTCCTCATGGCGGACAGGTGACGACGATCTCGTCGAACACGCGCGTGCTGATCAGCGGCATGCAGGCGGCCACGGTGAGCGACACCAGCATGGTGGCCGGTTGCGTGTTCACGGCGGGCACCAAGCCCCAGCCGTGCGTGCTGGTGAAGTGGCTCGTTCCGGCGGTGCGTGTGAAGGTCAACGGACAGCCGGTGCTGCTGCAGACCAGCGCCGGACTTTGCCAGAGCGTCGAGCAGATCCCGCAGGGACCGCCGGCCATCCTCACGACGCAGACGCGGGTGGTGGCGACATGATGCAGATCGGTTTTCCGCTGCTCGTCGATGACGACCGCCGCACCGCCACGGTGAGCTACGAGCGCCATGTGCGCGATCTCATCGAGCAGTTGCTCTTCACCTCGCCCGGCGAGCGCGTCATGCGTCCGTCGTTCGGCAGCGGCGTGATGCAGCTCGTCTTTGCGCCGAACAGCCCCGAGCTCGCGTCGGCCACGCAGTTTCTGATCGCGGGCGCGCTGAGCCAGTGGCTCGGCGACGTGATCGACGTGCGCGAAGTGGCCGTGACCAGCGAGAGCTCGACGCTGCGCATCACCATCGAATACCTGATCCGCGCGACGCAGGAGAGCCGCGTCGATACGTTCTCGAGGAGCGTTGGATGACGATCGCCCAGTATCGCTGCGGCCGTTCCGAAGCGCGGCGCGAAGCCGTGCGGAATAGCGCCCTGAACGGCATCGACTTCCTCGAGGTCTCGCTATCGCAGACGACGCTGTTCGTCCATTTCCTCAAGACCGCGCCGGCGCTGGTGGCCGGGAACTTCGTGATCGAAGGCGGCACGCGCGTGACCGGCATCAGCATCACGAACGTGGTCGTCGACGGTACGGACAACACCATTCTCGAGGTCACGGTCAGTCAACCCGGCGATTTCTCGATCTACACGCTGCGCGTCGTCAAGGCCGCGGGCGAGCTCGAACGCCATCCGGACATGGACCCGCAACTGTCGGCGGTCGAGCTCTCGTTCAAGATCGACTGCCCGAGCGATTTCGACTGCAAGCCAGGCTGCGCGTGTCATCCCGCGCCGGCCGGCGTGCCCGACATCAACTATCTCGCGCGCGACTACACGACGTTCCGCCGTCTGATGCTGGACCGTCTCGCGCTCACGCTGCCGCAGTGGCAGGAGCGCAACGCGGCCGACGCCGGCGTCGCGCTGGTGGAAGTGCTCGCGTACGCCGCCGATCATCTCGCCTATCAGCAGGACGCCATCGCGACGGAGGCGTACCTCGGCACAGCGCGCAAACGCGTTTCGGTGCGGCGGCACGCACGGCTCGTCGATTACCTGATGCATGACGGCTGCAACGCGCGCGTGTGGGTGCAGGTACGCGTCGATGCCGACGTCATCGAACCGCTGGGCAAGCCCGCGCTGCCGAAGTCGACGCCTCTCTTCACGCGCACCGCCGGCCTGCCCGCGGTCATCGATCCGAAGAAGGTTCCGGACGAGATCAACGGCGCGTTGTTCGAGACGATGCACGACGTCGCGAGCCTCTACAAGGCGCATAACGAGCTCGATTTCTACACGTGGAGCGCGACGGAGTGCTGCCTGCCGAAGGGTGCGACGCGCGCGACGCTCGACGGCGACTATCCCGATCTCGCCGCGGGCGATGTGCTGATCCTCCAGGAGATCGCCGGCGCGGAGAGCGGAAAGACCGCGGACGCCGATCCATCGCATCGCCACGCGGTCCGCCTCTCGTACGCCTCGGTGGGCAAGGATCCGGTCACGTTGCAGGACATCACGGAGATCGAGTGGGACGCCACCGACGCGTTGCCGTTTCCGCTCTGCGTGTCCGCGCACTTCGATGAGGGCGACGTGATCGTGAGCGTTGCGCTCGGCAACATCGTGCTCGCCGATCACGGGCGCTCCTACTCCGAACTGCTGCCGGTGGTGCCGCAGCCGAATGTGGCGCTCGCCATCGTGGCGGAAGATGGCGGTTGCCAGCCAACCGAGCGCACGCCGGCGCCACCGCGGTATCGGCCCTCGTTGAGCAGAGCGCCGTTGACGCAGGCGGCGACGTTCGACGCGGAGGATTCCGCGGCCGCCGCATTCGACTGGTCGCTCCGCGACATCCAACCCGAGATCGTCCTGGTCGATGACGAAAAGCTGGAGTGGCATCCCAGCCGCGATCTGCTCAGCAGCGCCAGTCTGGCGCGAGAGATCGTCGTCGAGTCAGAAGACGACGTGGCCACGATCCGCTTCGGTGACGACCGGCGCGGGCGCCGTCCCGATTCCGGGATGACGTTCGTCGCGGACTACCGCATCGGCAACGGCCGCGCGGGGAACATCGGCGCGGAATCGATCGCGCACATCGTGCTGACCTCGGGTGCGGCCGCGACGGCCATCATGGCCGTGACGGACGCGCCGCCGATCACGAACCCTCTCGCCGCGCGCGGCGGCGTCGACGCCGAGCCGATCGAAGACGTCCGCCAGAAGGCGCCGGTCGCATTCCGCACCAATGAGCGCGCCGTCACCGCGGCCGACTACGAGGAAATGACGGAGCGCCATCCCGAAGTCCAGCGAGCCGCAGCGACGATCCGCTGGACCGGCAGTTGGTACACCGTCTATCTCACCGTCGACCGCACCGGCGGGCGCAGAGTCGATGAAGAGTTCCGCGACGAGATCCTGAGGCACATCGACCGCTATCGCATGGCCGGCGTCGACGTTGAGGTCGATGCTCCACGTTTCGTAGGGCTCGAACTGGAGCTGCTCGTCTGCGCGAAGCCCGACTACTTCCGCAGCGACGTTGAGCGCGAAGTGCTCAAGGTCCTCGGCAGCGGCACGCAATCGGACGGCACGCAGGGACTCTTCCATCCCGACGGCTTCACGTTCGGACAACCGGTGTATCTGAGCACGATCTACGCGGCCGTTCACGGCGTCGCGGGCGTGCAGTCGGTAACGGTGCAGAAGTTCAAGCGCAAAGACAGCTCGGTGAGCGGCGTAACGACCGGATCGATCGAGATCGACCGTCTCGAGATCGCGCAACTGAAGAGCGATCCGAGCTTCCCCGAGCGCGGCGTCGTGAAGTTGACGATGGGAGGCGGACGATGAGCGACGAACGCGACGACGCGCCCGAGCTCGACCCGTGCGCCTGCTGCGACGGACTGTCCGCCGACACGCCGGTCACGATCGACAACCTGCCCGCGCTGCCCGCGGTACGCTATCGCACCGGCACGTACGCGACGTTCAAGTCGAGCATGCTGGCACGGCTCGTCACCGCCGAGCTGGCACCCGATCCGTTCTTCGGTCCCGTCGAGAATCCTGCGCCACCGCCGGACGTATATGCCGGCGATGAGTTTTCCGCCGCGCTCATCGACGCATTCGCGGTCACAGCCGACGTGCTGACGTTCTATCAGGAGCGCATCGCCAACGAGTCCTACCTGCGCACGGCGACCGAGCGGCGTTCCGTGCTCGAGCTCGCGCGCATGATCGGCTACGAGCTCAAGCCCGGCGTCGCAGCCTCCGTCCCGCTGAAGATGGTGCTCGAGGAGCCGCTGCAACTGCCGTCCAGTCCCGCGGCGTCGACGACTCCTCCGATGCCGCCGCCGTTGCGCGAGGCGCCGATCCCGACAGGGACGAAAGTGCAGAGCGTTCCGAAGCCGGGCGAGACGCCGCAGACCTTCGAGACCATCGAGGACATCATCGCGCGACCGGAGTGGAACGATATCCGCCCCCGCATGTTCCAGGCGGCTTCGAAGACCGCCACGACGCTCTTCGTCAGTGGGAACATCGACGTCAAAGCGGGCGACACGATCGTCGTCGAGGGCAAGCCGTACGCGGTGAAGAGCGCGAAAGTGCTCGACGACATCGAACGCACGCGAGTGGTGCTCCAGGTCGAAACGGCGGAGCCGATCGACGACGTGATCACAAAAAACGCGGCGCAGGCGATACAGATCCAGCTCGCGATCACACGTCAGGCGCTCCTGACCGGCACGTACGAACTGGACAACCCGGCCGTGCAGAACTGCCTGATCACCGGAAAGTGGGACGCCACCGATCTCCTGCTGATCGCCAGCCTGCAGGGATGGTCGATCGACGATCTGGAACGGACCATCCGCGAGCGCGCCGAGGAAAAGCGGCGGGTGACCGTTGCCGTCCAGACGTTCGCGGTTCGTGCGGGAATCTTCGGACACAACGCGCCGTCGCAGGTGAGTGTAAAGGTCGGCAATGATTACGTCGCGACCGACGTTCCGAACAACGAGCTCGACGCCGACTCAGGCACGACGGCCGCGATCGATCTCGACAACGTCTACCAGGGCATCGCCGCGGACACGCCGATCGTGCTCATGCGAACGAAGCTGGCCGAAGAAACGCAACCACTCCGCAAGGTCTACACCATCAAACAGATCGACGCGCTTTCGCGCGTGTCGATCGCGCAGAGCGCGCGCGTGACGCGCCTTCACCTCGACCGCTCGACCGATCTCGACGAGTTCCACGTTCGCGACACCACGGTCTTCGCGCAGAGCACGAGCTTCGACGCCGGCGACCGCCCGGTGACGACAGTGATCTCCGGCCTCGGGCCGATTCCGCTCGATGGCGTCTTCACGCGACTCGCCGCCGGCGCGAAGATCGCGATCAGCGGATCGCGCGCGGACGCACCGGAGCTCACCGTCAGCGAAGTGCCGGCGCTCGCCGCCGTCGAGATCGACGGCCAATACACGTACGTCACGTTCGGCGAGGCACTGACGTATGCCTACGTCCGCGATACGGTCACGTTCTCCGCGAACGTCGCTGACGCGACGCACGGCGAGTCGGTCGAAGAGCTTCTCGGCGACGGCGATGCGAGCGTCTCCTATCAGCAGTTCACGCTCCGCCAGCCGCCGCTGACGTACGTTTCCGATCCGGCCGTCTCCGGCGGCGCGCGCTCGACGCTCGAGATATGGGTCGACGAGGTGCGCTGGACGGAAGTGGCGTCGCTCTACGGACAAGGCCCGCGCGCGCGGGTCTACGTCACGCGCCGCACCGATGATGGCGTGACGCGCGTGCAATTCGGCGACGGCATCACCGGCGCGCGCTTGCCGACCGGCCAGGCGAACGTGCGCGCGAAGTACCGCAAAGGCATCGGCCTCGGCGGCATCGTCGACGCCCAGGCCATCACGCTGCTGGTCTCGCGGCCGCTCGGATTGATGGGCGCGTCGAATCCGCTGCCGTCGTCCGGCGCCGATGATCCCGAGGTGCTGGATGCGGCTCGAACGAACGCGCCGCTGACTGTGCTCACGCTCGACCGCGTCGTATCGCTGAGCGACTACGGCGACTACGCGCGCGGCTATGCCGGAGTGGCGAAGGCCCTCGGCACCTGGATGCGCGGCCGCGAACGCCGCGGCGTGTTTGTGACTGTGGCCGGACCGGACGGACGCGCCATCACCGACACCGCCGCGATTGAGACCGCGCTGCACACGTTCGGCGATCCGCACGTGCCGGTGCGCGTCCGCTCCTTCACGCTCGTCTACTTCCGCATCTACGGGACCGTCACAGTTAACGCCGACCGCGATGCCGCTCTCGTTCAGGGGGATGTCGAGACCGTGTTGCGCACCGCGTTCTCGTTCGATGAACGCGACTTCGGACAGACCGTGCATCTCAGTGAAGTGGTGGCGTTCATCCAGAACGTTGCCGGCGTGGCGTCGGTGACTGTCACGAAGCTCGAACGCAGCGACGGCGCGGCCACGTTGCCGCTCCGCGCGAACGTGCCGTTCGGCGAGATCACGACTGTCGAGAAAGGCGCGGAGTTGCTGCTCCTCGACCGCCGTCCGCTCGATCTGGTGGTGTCGCGATGAACCTCGATCGCAAGAAGCTGATCGAGCTCCTGCCGGCGATCTATCGCATCCGCGATCGCGACGCGGGCGAACCGCTGGAGCGGCTGATGGCCGTCATCGCCGAGCAGATCGAAGTGCTGCAGGACAACGTCGATCAGCTCTACGACGATCAGTTCATCGAGACCTGCGCGGAGTGGGTCGTGCCCTACATCGGCGACCTGGTCGGCGCGCGCGGCATTCGCGACGTCAATGCCACCGGCTTCAGCGCGCGCGCGTACGTCGCGAACACACTCGCGCTCCGGCGCCGCAAGGGAACCATCTCGGTCGTCGAACAGATCGCGGCCGATCTCACCGGCTGGCCTGCCTCCGCGGTGGAGTTCTTCCTTCGCCTGGCGTGGTCGCAGTGGATGAATCACATCCGCAAGGACGCGATCGCGTGGTTCGACGTCCGAGATTCGGCCGCGGTCGCGCGCATCGGTACTCCGTTCGAGCGTTCGCTGCGGACCGCCGATGTGCGGCGCATCAGCAGCGGCCGCGGATTGCACAACATCCCGAACATCGGCATCTTTCTGTGGCGGATCGGCGCGTACTCGCTGACCGCGTCGCCGGCGTACTGGGCCGGTGCGGGGTGCTGGTTGTTCAGCCCTCTCGGCCACGACGCGCCGCTCTTCTCGCTGCCGGTGACGGAGGACGAGATCACGCATCTCGCGACGCGCGAGAACGTGCCGGTGCCGATCACGCGCCGCGAGCTCGCGTCCGACACGGCGGCGTGGTACGGCGAATCGAAGAGCATCCTGGTGCGCCTGGGCGGCATTCCGGTCGCGCTGGAGAACGTCGAATCGTGCAATCTCTCAGGCCCGTTGGGGAGCTGGGAGCACGTTCCCGTGCCTCCGAACATGCTGTCCATCGATCCGGTGCTCGGGCGCTTGGCGCTGCCTGACGACGCCACAATCGTTTCATTGTGGGTCGGTGCGAACAAAACTACTCTCGCGCCCGATCCGAATGATTCGCGGCGCTACACCTTCGGCGGCGCGCTTCCGGCGAAATTCGCGATCCGGGTTGGCGGCGTGGACGTGGTGCGCATCGACGACGAGCATCCGACTGACGATCGCCTGGTGCCGGCCGCCAATCCAACGAAGCCGGTCGACGACAAACTGCTCGTCGACATGAACACCGGTGCGTTGCTCTTCCCGGCCATTCCGTCGCCGCCGCTGGTGACGTTCCACTACGGCATGCCGGGCGACATCGGCGGCGGCGAGTACGAGCGCCAGGCTTCGTTCTCGGACATCGACGCGAAGCCGATTCTCGTTCCCGATCAACACCCGACCATTGCGAAGGCGCTGATCGCACTCGGCACGAACAACGGTATCATCGAGATCCGCAACAGCGGCCGTTATCCGGAGACGCTGGCCATCGCGCTGGCCGCGAATCAGCGCGTCGAGATCCGCTCGGCGAACAATGCGCGCGCGACGATCGTACTCAGCGACAGTGCCACCATCAGCGGCGGCTCCGATTCGGAACTGATGCTGAACGGGCTGCTGATCGCCAGCGACAACCTGACCGTCGGCGGCGACCTGGCCGTCCTGAGCATCCGCCACTGCACGCTCGTGCCCGGACTCAGTCTGACCTACGACGGCGATCCCGTGCATCCCGGCGAGGCCAGCGTGATCGTCGATGCCGACTCGGACAGCCTGGCGATCGAGATCGCGTCGAGCATCACCGGTGCGCTCGACGTCCACGGCGAGGCCGGCGAGATGAAGATCACCGACTCGATCGTGGACGCGTTCCGGGAAACCGCGTACGCCATCGCCGATCGCCATTCGGTCGGTCCGAACACCTCCGCGCCGAAAACGACCATCGAGCGGTGCACGATCTTCGGACGGGTGAAAGTGCGCGAGCTCACGCTCGCTTCGAACACGATCTTCCGCGACCGTGTCTCCGTCGATCGCAGGCAGATTGGCTGCGTTCGTTTTTCGTACGTGACGCGCGGCTCATCGACGCCGCAGCGCTACAAATGCCAGCCCGAGCTGCGCCCGAACGTGCGGCTGGCGTTCGTCTCCACACGCTACGGCACACCGGCGTACACACAGCTCGCGTTTTCCACTGATGTGACCATTACCACCGGCGCCGACAACGAATGCGAAATGGGCGTCTGGTGCGCGCTCGAGGGAGCGCGCCGCGAAGCCAACCTGCGCGCCGCGCTCGACGAGTATCTCCGCTTCGGCCTGGAGGCCGGCATTTTCCACGTCACCTGAGGAGCGATCATGAAAGGCGATTTCAGTCGGGTCCACGACGAACGGCAGAAGCATTATTCGGGAGTGCTGATGCAGCAGGGCCGTCTGCTGCTCGATGCCGACTTCAACACGCATGTCGATCTCGAAGGCAAGCTGCGTGAGATCGTCACGCTCGACGCCATCGGCCGCACCGGTGCGCCGCGCGACCATGACGGTTTCCGCATCTCCAAACATCTCAACGGTCAGGATCTCTTCATCTCCGCCGGCAGGATGTACGTCGACGGGATCCTGTGCGAGTGCGAGGGGGCGCTCACGCGGGTCATGTCGGTGCGCCGCGTGTCACACACGACGGAAACCTCGCCGGCCGAATCGAATGAAGCCGCCAGGTCGGTCGTGATCATCCACGATCCGCCCATCGCCGCGATCACGGTCGATGAGTGGTCGTCCCAGTTCGCCGATGAAGGCTGGGTCGAGCTCACGACCTCCGGATTTTTCCAGCCTGATGTCAGCCGGAGCTTCCGTCAGATCGCGACCGCCGACGCGGTCACGAAAACGCTCACGTTCAACCCACCCCTCACCGGCATCGGCACGGTCCATTACGCCCAGGCGGCGATCCTCTGGTCGAAGCAGCCCGACATCCCGGTTCCATCGCCGCTCCCGCCTTATCCGTACCTCGTCTATCTCGACGTCTGGCAGCGCCACATCACCGCCCTCGAGGACCCGCTCATCCGCGAATCGGCCCTCGGTGGCCCCGACACGACCACGCGCGTGAAGACCGTCTGGCAGGTGCGCGTCAAAGATCACGAGCCGTGCAACACGTTCGCGCCGGCAAGCGGCGACGCACGGATGGCCGCACGCACGAAGCTCGTGCTCACGACAGCGACTCCGTGCGAGATCCCCGAGGCGGCCGGCTATCGGCGACTCGAGAATCAGCTCTATCGCGTCGAGGTCCACACGCCCGGCGACGCGAACACCGCGACGTTCAAGTGGTCGCGCGACAACGGCGCGATCGTTTTTGCGATCGAAGTCGATCCGAATCTCGCCACCACGAAACTGAAGCTGAAGAGCATCGGCCTCGACGACCGCACCCAACTGCACGATGACGATTGGGTGGAAGTGTTCGACGACCTGCACGAGCTGGAAGGCCGGCCCGGCGTGATCATGCGCGTCAAGACGCCGCCGGAGGCGGCCACGCGCGTCGTCGAGCTGACCGACAGTCTTCCCGCGAACACGATCGACGCGGCCCGCAATCCACGGCTGCGCGTCTGGGGCCGGCCCGATGCCACCGCCGGCATGCAGCAGGTTTCGACGACCGGCTACGTCGATCTCGAAGACGGGATCGAGGTGAAGTTTTCGGGGAACGACTTCCGCACCGGCGATTACTGGCTGATTCCGGCGCGCACCGCGATCAGCACCGAGACCGGCAACATCGAGTGGCCGGCCACCGGCACGCCTCCCGTTCCTTCGTTCCTGCGTCCGCGCGGCATTACGCATCACTACGCGCCGCTGGCCGAGGTGTATCACGATCACGTCGAGGACTGCCGCGCGATTTTTGCGCCCGCCACTGCACCCGATCTCTTCTACCTCGGCGGGGACGCGCAGGAAGCACCTCTCGATAAGGGAACGGGGCTCATCCCGCTCGCACTGCCGCTCCTCGCGGGCGTCTCGAACGGCATGCCGGTCGCGGGCGCACAGGTCCTTTTCTCGATCGACTCACCCGGTGGCGGCGGTCTGATCGTCCCCGGCGAGCCCGAATCGGCTTCTGTGGTCTGCACCACCGACTCCACCGGCATCGCGAGCTGTCAGTGGAAGATCAACCGTGAGGACGAAGTGCAGCTCGTGCGCGCGGAGATCATCGCGCTCGAATCGCCCGGCTTCGTTCCGAGCGTGCAGCCGATCGTCTATCACGCGCGCCTGCGCACCGCGAAGAGCGTCTACTACGACTCGTCGAAGTGCAAGGGCATGAACCCCGAGATCGACAACGTACAGGACGCGCTCGACGCGCTCTGTGCGCGGCCGTCCAGCGGCGTCTGCACCATTACCATCAAAGAAGGTGACGACGTTGCGGCGCGCTTCTCCGAGCTGCGGCGTCCGGCGGTCGAGATCTGCTTCGGCACCGGCAGGTTCGACGTTTCCGAAGCGCTGTTGCTCGAGGAATACACGAGTGTGAAGATCACCGGGACCGGAGCCGGCACGGTGCTGACCGGTAAGCGCGCGATGGTGCTCCACTTCCGGAGCTGCACCTCGGTGCTCATCCGCGACATGGTCGTGATCGCGGGAGACGGCGCGCAATCGGATCGGGAAGCGGCCCTGCTGTTTGAGGTGTGTGAGGACATCAAGATCGAGAATGTCGCGACAAAGAGCGGCGTGAGCGATCAGCCCGGGACCCGCGCCTGCCTGTCGTCAATCGCCACCGCGAATGTCAGCATCCGCCGCTGCACGTTGAGCGTAGCCGCGTATCAGTACGGCGTGCTTCTGATCGATCCTGAGGTCGCGTACATCGATGAAAACAGGGTCACCGGACTCAATCCGCCGATCATTCACATCGATCACCATGACCCGCATAGCGTCGTCGCAGTTCAGACTGCGGCCGTCACAAAAGCGACGCGCCGCAGGCCCGTGACGCCGCCGCGTCGCGTCGACATTCCAAGACTTTTCAGCGACTTCAACATCGCCCCCAGCCGCGATCCCAGCGCCCCGGGCAATATCCACATCGACATCGGAACGTTCCAGGTCGGGGTGACGACTACGCCGGAGATCGGCCAGGAGTTGCGCGCAATCTTCCTCGAGCGGGAACCGGAGGCGAGGGAGACCGTCCTCGAGCTGACACAGGTGACAGCGTTCGTGAATCGCGTCGTGGAGGAAGTGATCGACGATCCGCAACTGCGTGCCGTTTCTCCGTGGCTGGCGGACCTCGTTGCCGGCAACATCATCGGGAGTCTCCAGCCTGGTTCCGAGCGTCCGGTCGATCTCGGAGCGGCCATCGCAATCTTCGCCACAAGGGGCGCCGAGGTCCGCGTGACGATCCGCGACAATGAGATCCGTAACGTCAACACCGCCATCAACGTAGGGATGCTGCCGAAAAGCCTGCCGGACGAAGGAGGCTTTATACAGCGCGCGGTGATCGAGACGAATCACATCATCGGCAGGGCGGCGAATGAGATCGTGGCCGGGATTTGCGTCGGCTCCTGCGCGAACGCCGTCATCGAGCGCAACCGAGTCCTGTTCCCCGAGCCGCGGCGCGACAAGACCAACGGCATCATCGTGAATGGGACTCTCGGTCCCTTCGCGATCGTGAGCGAAAACGAGGTCGTGGCCTGGAGCATGGGTATCCGAGTCATCGCTTCCCCACTCACCCCGCCGCCGCTCTGGCGGCTGACCGACAACAACGTCAGGACCTTCGGCGGATCTGCTCCGTGGCTTGTCCCCGCGCAGTTCGTGCTCAACGGAAATGTCAGTTCGTGATGAAAACCGCGGCGCGCCAGATGCGTGCAGTAAGGGCCGAAGTGGCCTCCGCCGCTGCGCCACGCGTGCAGGCTAAGTTACGCGTCAGCACTCCCGGCGACGCCGACGAGCGCGAAGCGGACCGCATCGCCGATCTCCTGGTCTCGACATCACGCTCCGATCTGCAGCCTCACGCGATCGGTGAAGGCGTGCAGCGCGCCTGCTGTTCGAGCTGTAGCAGCGGCGGCGACTGCCAGAAGAAAAAAGAAGAGACGGAAAAGCCGCTGCATCTCAGCGCGGTGCCAAACACTACGCCTTCCGCTTTGGATTCGTCATTCGAGCCGATCCTCTCCAGCCTGCGCGGTGGCGAGCCATTGCCTATCATCCAGCGCCGGTTCTTCGAGAACCGTCTGCATCACGACTTCGGCGCGGTGCGCGTGCATCACGACCCGCCCGCCGCCGGCATCGCGCAGCGTCTCGGCGCACGTGCATTCACGCTTGGCAACGACATCGGTTTCGCCGGCGGTGAGTACGCGCCGCATCATCCCGACGGACTGCGTCTCCTCGGCCACGAACTGACGCACGTCCTGCAGCAGCGCCGCGGTGGAATCGCGCTGCGGCGCAAGTTGTCCATCCTCGGACAAGGTGCGGGCGATCCGCCGGCGACTCACATCGACGTCGATCGGAAAACCGGCGCGGCGCGCGTGTACGTTGACGGTGTTCTGGTCATGAAGGCACAGTTTTCAGGCTCGGCAGCGGCGCTGAAAATCGACACGCGCGTCGACGCATCCGGCAAACTGTTCATCGCCGCATCGGTCACGCCGGGAGCGAGTTTCGAGATCATCCAGGAAGGGCTCGAACAGCTCTCGAAGAAGTTTTCGAACCTCGATTTCACCGCGGCAGGCACGCCCGAGCAGTTGCCCCAGCCAGAACAAATCGTCATTTTCAAGACTGACCCGGAGCTTTCCTTGCCTGTTCGCACGCAGGCGCCGCCAGAGCCGCAGCCGGAGCGACCCCCGGCCGAGGTACCCGATGAGGGCATCTGGGCCAGCATCGGAGAGTGGGTGCATGGCGCGCTCGACGTCGCAGGTGTCGTCCCGGGGTTCGGCGAGATCGCCGACGGAATCAACGCCGTGATCTACGTCGCCGAGGGACGTTATGCAGAAGCGGCGATCTCCGCCGCAGCGATGGTTCCGATCGTCGGCGATCTCGGGAAGATCGGCAAATGGACCGTGAAAGCCGGCAAGGAGATCGCTGAGGTCGGAACAGAGTCCGTCGTCAAACATGGCGTCAAGGAGACCGCCCAACAAGTCGAGAAGGAAGTCGTGGAGCGCGAGGTGAAGGAAGTCGCGGAAGAAGGGGCGGAAGGAGCAGCGAAGCAGGCCGATGAAGCGGCCGTAAAAAAAACGGACGACGCCGCAGAAACGGGAACGAAGAAGAAAGACGAACCGGACGATCCCTGTACTCTCACTCCGGTGCGGCACGCCGGCGGCCACGCCCGCCACAATGCTTGCGCCGACAGCGCCCCGCCGAACCTCCATCCCGGCCGCGACGTCAAGGTCCGAGGAAAGCGATTCGATGCGCTGGGACCGGGACGCATTCTGTGGGAGATCAAGACTCACAACTACAGCGCCTATAGTCCGTGGCTCAAGAACAAGACGCTTACTCGGCAGGTACCGGAAGCCACGCACGACCTGGCGATCGCTCTCTCCTGCGGATATGGGTTTATCTTCGGCGTTACCGACGAGCAGCACCGCGCCGACCTTCAGGCGCTGGTTCCATTCGTAGCGGTGCGGCGCGTGAGCTGTTGATCATGAACATGAACTTCCTGCTTTTCGCACCCGCGGACCCCGAGGGCGCGCGTATCTCTCTTGCAGCGCGAGCCGTTGAAGAGCTTCTGCCCGCAACCTCTCTCGATCTCACACTCAGCGCGGCTGACGCACTGACTCCTGTCGGCGATCGCGAGCAGATGATGCGCGACACCGCGCAGCGCCAGGAGGTGCCGATCCTCACGGACCGTGATCGCGACCATCCCGTCCTGTTCAGCGGCGCCTACTGGCCGGCAATCGTGGCTCCCGGAGGAAAGCTGCTGCTGCAGCTCATCCTGCAGACCTCGCGCATTACCGGCAGTACTCTCGCCGGTGACCTTCTCGGCCGTCTCGGCGATGCGCTCCACGCATACTGGGGCGTCGCGACGCCACGTGCCGCGGCCTCGACGATCGCGGCACAGGTCATTCACGACCCCGCGCGCGACTCGCCACCTCCCGGCCTTCCGGCGCTTCAGTCGTGGTCACCGCAAGTCGATCCCGCCGTGCCGTCGCTCCTCGGCTGGTGGAACTACTGGCCGCGCGAGGCGATCGAGCGTCTCGGGACGCTTCCTCCGAACGCAATCTCGCTCCCGAGCGGCGCGGTGGCGTGGTCCGTGACGGACGAGCCGCTCGATCTCAGTCGCGCCGAGCACCTCACCGCGCTTGCCGATGCGTACGCACGCTGGCCGCGCATCGGCAACAGGCAATCGCTGTGACCTATGTCGGCGGCGGACTTCGTCCCGCCACACCATCCGCCGGCAGCGAGATCATCGCTCGTGCAGATCGCGTCGAACGGGCGAGATTGCGCGAGCGGCTCGAGCAGAGCAGGCATCTCCTCGCTACCTTGAGGAATGCGGCGATCACGACGTGGAGTGAGCATCTCGACGGCGCCGCCGCATAAAATCCACACCCAATCGGTGAGCGAATACCAGTACAGCGAGTTTCGCCTTCCATGCGAGCCAGCGCGGTAGCGCATACGATGTCGCGGTGCGTACGATCGGAATCATCGGCGGCATCGGTCCGGAGTCCACCATCGACTACTACCGGCTGCTGATCGACACCTACCGATCGCGAGTCCCCGACGGCAGCTATCCGTCGATCGTCATCAACAGCATCGACGTTTCAAAGTTGCTCCGTCTGGCCGCCAACGATCTCCCTTCGCTGACTTCGTATCTGGCGACCGAAGTCGATCGGCTGGCAAGAGCGGGAGCTGCTTTCGGCGCGCTCGCCGCAAACACTCCGCACATCGTGTTCGATGCCGTTCAGACCGCGTCCGCGATACCGCTGGTGAGCATCGTTCACGCGGCGCACGACTCAGCGACGCGGAGCGGTCTGAAACGTCTCGCTCTCTTCGGAACGCGCGTCACGATGGCCGGACCTTTCTATCCCGCCGTCTTTCGCGGCGGCGGTGCTGCGTTGGTTACGCCACAGCCCGAAGAGCAGGATTACATTCACGACAAGTACATGACGGAGTTGCTGAAAGGCAACTTCGCCGACGGCACTCGCCAACAATTCGAGCGAATCATTGCCCGGCTGCGCGACGACGAAGGCATCGATGGTGTCATCCTCGCCGGAACCGAGCTTCCACTGCTGCTTCGGCACTCCGCAATCGACGGCGTAGCGATGCTCGACACAACGCGACTGCACGTCGATGCCATCATCGATACGTTGCTGGCGTGAGATTTACGCTGAGCTGGCCACCGGAGCCGGCCTCCGCGCACCTCGATCCATCCGTGCGATCGAAGAGACGATCAGCGCTATTGCCGCCCTCGTGAACGAGAGTTACGTCCGTCACGTGAACCTCTCCGAAGTCGGCCCGAAGAGCATCCGGATCGCCGATCTCCAGATCCGAATACTCGCTCTTCAGCCGCCGGCCTGAAGCGAAGATCTTCCCTCTGTTTTCCGACTTCATTGCCCTCGCTTGCGCGCCTCGATGAGGTCGCGCGCGTCGGGGTCGGCGGTTTTCCAGAGGGTGAGAAAACGCGCGTAGCTCCGCCGCGCGTCGTCGCGACGGCCTAAGGCCTCGTTGGCTCTGGCCAGGCCGTAGATGGCGTGGGCGTGGTTGGGGTTGATGGCGAGGACACGGCGGTATTCGGCGGCTGCTTCCGGATTGCGGTCGAGCTCGAGATAGGCGTCGGCGAGGCAGGTTTCGAAAGAGTCGACGTACCAGATGAGGGGTCGGAACCGGAGGGCGTGCCGGAAGTTCGTCAGCGCCTCTTCGGACTTTCCTTGCCGCATCGCGGCGTAGCCGCGCCAGTACATCACCGAGCGGCGATCGGGGCGCGAGCCGCGGCCGCTGAAGATTCGTGTGGCTTCCCATTCGTCCGAGTCTTCATTCAACAGCGACGGGTTTGTCTCGAGCTGAGCTCGCAGGGGATCCCATCCCACGCCTCGGGGAATCTGCGCATCGGCGGCGCGCATGGCGGCATCGTCACCGTTCATCCAATGGAGGTGCGAGAGCGTGTGGTAGGCGCGGCCACGCTCGAGGTCCGTCGTTGCGCGATTTGCGCACTCCTGCACTTCGCGCGCTGCGTCGCGAAATCTTCCCAGTTGAACGTACAGGCTGGCGCGGTGATAGCGCGGGAGCAGGAAGCCCGGATGCAGTTCGAGCGCTCGGGCGTAGGCGTCCGCCGCCTCGTCGTAGCGTCCCGCCCACTGCAGGCTCAGCCCGAGGCTGTCCCACGCGTTCGCCTCGTTCGGATCGAGCTCGACGTATTTGCGATGCGCTTCGATGGCCTCGGCGTGGCGGCTGAGCAGCGCATTCAGGTTGCCGAGGCCGTTGAGAATCTCCGCGGAGCGAGGCTCGATCGTCCGGGCCCGCTCGAGAATCGCCACCGCTTCCTCGACCTGTTCCTCTCCCACGAGCAGCGTGGCCAGGCGGTGATGTGCCTCGACGTCGGTCGGATAACGCTCCACGATCAACCGGTACCGGTCGATGGCCTCTGTGTAGTTCGAGCCGACGATGCTCTGCCAGGCCAGCACGAGCTCGCGATCCTTCCCGTTCAGCCGTTCCTTCTGCGCGAGCGCGGCTTCGATGTACGGCCGCCCCCGGGCAACCTCGCCGCTCAGTACTCCATGGACGTATCCGATGCGCGCCCGGGCCATGGCATACCCGGGGTCGAGTTTCAACGCCCGCTCCAAAAGCACCACTGCCTCCGCTGGCCGATGGGCATTCGCGTTTCGCATGGCCATCGAGTAGAGCCGGATGGCCTCCGTGCTCGATGTCCGCGAGTCGACCGGGACGTTGATCGCTGCACGGCCTGTCGTTTGCGGCCGGTTCTGGGCGGCGCGAACGGTGAGCCAGGTCACTCCCGAAAGCAGCGCCACGGATACCGCGAGTGCGGGGACGACGAGCGCTTTCCCGTTGCGCGGCTCCGCGGCCGGGGCGTCTTCGACGATCTCGTATTCGATCGACTCCGAAGCCTGCAGAACCTCGATGGCAGGTGATGGCGCTCCGCCCTCCGGAGCAATGAAGCGATACCCGAGCTTGGGGATCGTGCGAATGAAGAAAGGATTCCGGGCGTCGTCGCCGAGGGCGCGACGGAGGTCCACGATGCACTGGACGATCGCGTCATCGGTGACGGCGGTTCCGGACCAGACGCTGGCCATCAGCTCTTCCTTCGAGACGGGGCGGTCACGATGGTCGATGAGGTAGAGGAGCACCTGAAAGACTTTTTGTCTCAGGCGCTGGTCGCTGCCTTCGCGAAAGACACGCCCCTCCCGGACATCGATCTCGACATCGGCGAAACGGCGGACGTACGGCGCCTCGAGCGTGCGCATGAGGTGATTTCGGAGAACTTTCGTTTCTTTGTCGTCCGCCATCCGAAGGACGGACCCACTCTGCCTGCTGAAAGCCATTATCGGCGAAATCCCATCTGGAGGCGCGCATTGCGACGGACCATTCTCCGCATCACACGATCGATGACTCTTGCTCAGACCAGCGAGCTCTACTGCTCTGTCTGCGCGGCACCTCTGCATGTTTCGGTGCGCAACGGACGGTCGATCGCCGACCCCTGTCGCACTTGTCAGGCCGCCCCGCGAATGCTGCCAGTCCTCGCTCCCATCGTTCTGCTGGTCCTGCTCGTGACTCTTCCTGCGAGTGCTTACGAGATGAAGATCAATGGGAAAGAGACGTTGTACGAAGAAGGCAGCGCCGGGCAGTCCGTGACCTTCACCGTCTTCGGCGCAGGGTTCGTCGATCCGGAAGCACCTCCATGCACGCACTCCCGCTTCTCCTACGCGCAAGAGAAGGACGGCATCCTTCATGAGGCTTTGGGCAACTCACTCACGGTGAGCGCGCAGCCGGGGATGATCACGGTGCAGTGGTCTCGATACGCCACCGGCTCGCCGACCTGCAACGGAGGCGGAAGCGTGAGAGCAAATTTCTACGCATTCGCCGAGCCCCATCTGGACGACATCCTCCTCGATCCTCCCGATGTGAAGATCAATCAGGCGTTCTTCATCAGTCCGAAACACATTCCGTGTCCTGCAAAGCCTTCCGATCCGAATTCGTCGGACCCCTGCCGCGGAGATCTGACCTGGGATCCCGGCGACGGTCGTTGTGCCGCGGGAACTTTCTGCTCGCCGGCCTTTTCCTATTACGAACGTCTGGGCACGTTTACGCTGCGGGGCAAGTACACGAATCTCGCAGGGTCGAGCCAGAAGTCGATCACCGTGAACGTCGGCGCCACGCGCGCACCCGAGGCTGCGTTTCAGATCCTCGCTCCTACGCCGATTGCAGGAAGTCCCGTTCCCTTCACGAACCAGACGATGTTCGGATTCCGCTCGCTCTTCTGGGACTTCGGAGACGGCACGACCAGCACTGAAGAGAATCCGTCCCACACATTCCCGGCCACGGACGAGTACATCGTTCGATTGACGGCCACGAACGAGATCGGATCGAGCACCTATGAAACGACCGTGACCGTGCTGGCGAAGAGCGGCGGCACGCCACCCATCGCGTCGAACTTCTCGTGGACGCCGGAGAAGCCGGTGATCGGCCAACTGGTCAGCTTCACGGACAAGTCGACGGGGACGATCACGCGCTGGCGATGGAACTTCGCCGACGGCTCCGAGCCCAGCTACGATCCGAATCCGACGCACGTCTTCCACAACTGGGGCCAGAAGAACGTCGAGCTGTGGGTCTCGAATCAATACGGGCGCAAGGGCATTCTCCTGTTCATTCAGGTGCTGAGCAACACCGGCCCGCCGCTCGCAGACTTCGACTTCACGCCGTTCGCCGTGCGCGTGGGCCAGACGGTGACGTTCACCGACACCTCGGCCGGTGCTTCGTCGTGGCTCTGGGATTTCGGCGAAGGCAATGCGACCAGCGTTTTGCAGAACCCGACGCACGTCTACCAGACCGCGGGACAGAAGGCAGTCACTCTCAAAGTCACGAATGCATTCGGCACCGATTCGGTCACGAAGTTCTTCGCCTGCCATGCGGAGGAGAATGACCTCGAGTCCCGGTTCAGTTGGACTCCGCCGTCGCCTGAAGCGGGCGAGCCGGTCCAGTTCATCGATCTATCGACCGGCACTCCCGATCGCTGGTCGTGGGTGATCAGCGACGGCACGCAAAGCAACCAGCGAAACCTCACGCACACATTCGCGACGCCCGGCGAGTACGGCGTCAGTCTGCGCGTGGACAAGGGCGCGCAGACGCACATACTGCTGCAGATCGTGCGCGTCGGCGAGACGACCGGACCGATTCCCGATTTCACGTGGACGCCCGGCACGCCCAAGCCGGGCCAGACCGTCAAGTTCACGAATCTCTCGAGCGACGCCACGTCGTACTCGTGGACTTTCGGAGACGGCTCGTCGTCGAATGCGGTCGACCCGGAGCACAAGTTCGCTACGGAGAAAACTTATCGCGTCACGCTGACGGCAAGGAACTCGTCCGGGCAGGAGTCGTCGATCACCAAGGAGATCACCGTCTCCACCGTGCCGATCGTGCCGATCGCGAATTTCTCGGCCAGACCGAATCCCGCGTCCGTGAATACGACGGTCAAGTTCACCGACACGTCGACCGGCAACCCTGCCGCGTGGGATTGGGATTTCGGATACAGCAATCAGAAGAGCAGCGAACAGCATCCCACGCACGCGTTCCCGTTCGAGGGCACGTTCCTCGTGCGCCTGACTGTGAGCAACTCCGCGGGCACGAGCACACCGATCACGCTGCCGGTCGTCGTGAAGAATCAACTACTGAAGCCGGAGCCCGACTTCACCTGGACTCCCGACCCCGCCCTGGCAGCGGTTCCCGTGACGTTCACCGACAAGTCCACCAACTCGCCAAAAGGCTGGTCGTGGACGTTCGGCGACGGCGGCACGGATTCAGGCTCGTCGGCGCAGCATACGTATGCCACGCCGGGGAACTATCCGGTCACGTTGCGCGTGTCGAACGAAGCCGGACAGTCGGAGCTGACGCGAACCATCATCGTCGGCGCTCCACCGCTGCAGGCCGAGTTTTCATTCGCGCCCGCGCAGCCAGCCGCGGGAAAGGCGATGACGTTCACCGACCAGTCCACGGGCGAGGCCGTTTCCTGGAAGTGGCTCGTCGATGGCCAGACGGTGGCCACGACGCGCAATCTCACCTGGACGTTCTTCAACGGCGGCGAGCATGTCGTGGGATTGGAGATCAAAGGAAAAGCGGGCAACGAAAGCTTCCGGCAGAAGGGCATCCCGGTTCTGGCGCCGCCCGTGGCGTCATTCCGAGCCCAGGGCTCGTTCATCTACGCCAGCGCGATCACATTCGTCGATACCTCGTCCGGCAATCCGACGATCCGGCGCTGGTTTGTCGATGGCAACTTCGCCGGCAGTCAGCCGCAACTCGTTCGCGCGTTCAATCACCTCGGCGATGGAAGCGTCCGGCTCGAAGTCGAGAACGAGGCTGGAAAAGATGGCGTGACGCGATTCTTCGCCATCAGTGCGAACGGCGTCGACGGCCCGCGCATCAAGTCGGTGCAACCGCAGTTCGGTCCCTGTTTCTACTCGGGCTATCCGATGAGCACTCCCATCGAAGTGGAAGTGGACTGGCGCAAGCATCAGGTGGGGCGAGTCACACTCGAGCTCAACGCCGTGGCCGACCCGCCGGTGCAGGCAGTCGGGACCAAAGCGGCGCTCAACCTCGAGTCACGACGCCTTGAGTTCGACTCGACCGTCAATGACTTGAGCTTCTCGGCCATCGGCGACGGCGGCTTTCCTTCGGAGCCGTACGTGCTGAAGTTCCTCGGCATCACGGTTCCGCACTATCTGATCGAAAACGTCGAGCGGACCATTTCCGAGGAGAAGCGGAAGTCGTTTACGCAGGGACTCTACCTGCCGCCGAAACCCTATGAGAGCAAGTCTCTCAAGCTCCCGCAGATCTTCGGCGGCGGCGAGTTCCAGCTCACCAAGACGCAGTTCAAGTTCGAGAAGATCCTGCGGACCGACTGCTCCATCTCCACGTATGCCGAGATCGCCGGAGGGCTGAAGCTCGGGAAAGGCTTCGCCGGCATCAAGGGCAAGGTCAAGGGCGACAAGACCCTCAGCGCGCTGGACAAGACCTTGTCGGATGAGATGACGATCTCGCTGGAGGGTTTCGGCGGCATGTCCGCGAAGCTCAGGCTCGACGACGCCATTCCGGCCATGAAAGTTCCCTGCTCGAACAGCATCGTCGACTACTACATCTGCAGCGTCGCCGAGGTAAAGATCGAAGGGCAGGCCAGCCTCGGCGGTGCGGTCACGTTCAAGGTCGGTGACGACGGAGGGCTCACCTACAAAAACACGGACAAGACCTTCAAGCTGCAGGTCTTCGTGACCGGAACGCTCTCGAGAGGCAGCGCGAAGTTCGAGGCCTTCGGCGGTGGCAAGGCCGCCTTCAAGCTGGGAGACTTTTCCGACGAGCATCTCGTGAAGAAGGCCGACTTCCTGGGCGAGCTCGGTGGGCGGCTCATCTGGCACGGAACGCTTCACGAGTACAAGACGGGCTACGGCTGCACGTTCCAGTACAACAAGGATCCGGTGTGCGGAGAAAACGTATCGGACCTCCGACTCCAGACGCAATCGGAACGAGCGATTCCTCTCCAGGCAGTGGCGCCGCTCGATCGCAAAGTGCCGGTCGAGTTGGTGGCGACCCAGGCGCCGGTCGTGCTGCAGAACGTCTCATCGCTCGCCGATCCTTCGTCATCATCACGCGGCGATCGCTCGGTGATCGTCTATCTCAGCGAACAGGAAGCCGCGGGCGCGTCGCTGCAGCGGCTCGATGTCAAGGCGTTGCGCCGTGACAGCGCGACTGGCGCGTGGGGGGCGGCACAAACGATCAGCGTGGATGCGAACGGAGACTTCAATCCGGTCGCGGCGATCGACGCGAACAATCGCACGGTCGTGGCATGGGAGCGACTCCGGAACCCGGCGCTCTCCTACGCGGATCTGCCGACGCTCGACGACATGCCGAAGCTTCTCGGCGACGTCGAGATCGCGGTCTCGATGAGCGACGCCACATCCGCCACGTGGCTCGCTCCGGAGATGTTGACGTCGAACGACCTGCAGGATCGGCAGCCCGTGCTGGCCGCGCTCGCGGACGGACGCACGATCCTGGTCTGGATTCGCGAGCCGGCGGCGTCCGGCGACCAGCAACTCGTTGCGCGAATCCTCTCGGGCTCGACGTGGTCAGCGGAGCAGGTGATCGCGAGTGGCCTGCGCGGCATCGGCGAAATCGCGATTGCGGTCATGGACAACGACGCGCGCGTGATCGTCTCGCATCGCCGCGAGGCGGGAGGAAACGATCTTTCCTTCTTCACATTCGGTGCATCGGGTTGGTCTGCGCGTGAAGTGCTGACGAATGATGCGGAAGACGATCGCGCGCCGATGGTCGCGTTCGAAGCCTTGGGTCCGCGGGCCTGGTGGGTGCGCGACGGTGCCATCGTGAGTCGTGCACTGGCCGGAGGAGAGCTCGAGCGCGTGCGTGAGACCACGGATGCGGCGACCGTTCTCAATCCATCGCTCGCCATCCGCGCGGATGAGACGCCGCTCATCGCCTGGAGCACCGGCAGCGATGTGCGCGCCGTGCTGCGGGATCCGAAGACCAACCGCTGGACGAGCGACTTCATGCTCACGGACAAGACCCGCAGTCACGTGGGCCTGTCCGCGTTCTTCACGTCCGGCGGCGAACTGCATCTCTCCACGCTGGGCACGACACTGGAGCTGCGCGATGTCACGCGGGAGATCGACGGGCAACCCGTGCTCATCGAAGGCGTGGCTTTCCCGGGCCGCTCGGATCTCGTGGCCTTCCAGACTCCGCTGCGCGTCGATCTCTCTGCAGCAGGGGAAACGTTCGCGGCCGATCCGCGTCAGCCGATCATCGGCGAGCGCGTTCTGGTGTCGATCGATCTTCACAACGGAGGCGAGCTGCCGGTACGCGACGTGGTCGTGGATGTGCGCCGCGGAGAGAACGTGGCCGGCACGACTACGGTAGCGGGCGATTGGATGCCTGGAGAGACGAAGCGAATCGAGATCCCGATCACATTCGACGCCTCGAGCAAGGAGCTCGTGGTGATCGTCGATCCCGCGGGGCTCACGAGCGACGCAGTTCCAGCGAACAATCGCGCCAGCTTCTCGTTCGGGAACCGCGACCCGCTGGCCTGTTTCCAGGCCAGCGCCGGCAGCGGTCCGGATCCACTGACAGTGACGTTCGACGCGGGGTGCAGCGCCGATTTCGAAGGAGCGATCGCGCGCTACTCATGGTCGTTCGGCGATGGCGAATCGGCATCGGGCACGAAGATCTCGCACACGTTCGCAACGGCAGGGACGCATCTCGTTCTGCTGACCGTGACCGACGCGATGGGTGCTACCTCGACGCGCACGATCACGATCGATACCGGTCTGCCGCAGGACTGGCGCGCGCCCTCGGCCGTGCATCGTCTCTACCTCTCGGTCGTCGGGCGGGCGCAGGGAGTGAACAATACGTTCTTCGTCAGCGATCTTGCCCTCGTGAATACCGATGTCGGCGCGCCACTCACGATCGACGCTGTGTATCTGCCCGACGGGCGGACGGATGCTTATCGCAAGCGGATGGAGCTGGCGCCGGGAGCGCTGCTGCAGACCCGCGACCTCGTGGCGCAGCTCTTCGGAGCGACGAACGGCACCGGGTCGCTGCGGCTCGATCTCTCGAGCGCGCATGTCGTCGCGGTGGCGCGAACTTACAACGACCAGCCGGCGGGCACGGCCGGTTTCTCGAACGAAGCCCTTCCCGCCGCTTCGGCGCTGCTCGATGGCGAGAAAGGGATCATCCTTCAACACTGGCTGCCGGGCTATCGCACGAACATCGGCTTCACCGAGATCGACGGCCGCTCGTCGGAGATCACGGCCACTGCATTCAATGAGGCGGGAGTCCTCCAGGGGCAGACGACGTTTGGTGTCGGTCCCTATGGACACACGCAGATCAACGGGCACGCACTGTTTCAGGGTCGCGGGCGCATCGAGGTGGCGGTGCGCGGAGGCGCGGTGCTCGCGTACGCATCGACGATCGACGGAAAGACCGGCGATCCGATCTATCAGTCGGCCGAACGCATTCCCGCCGCGGGGCCGCGCTCTCTTCTCATCCCGATCGTCGGCCGGCTGACGGGTGTCAACAACAGTCTATGGAGAAGCGATGTGCGCGTGATGAACGCGGACACGGCAGCGCAGACCGTGACGCTCGCGCTGCGCACTCCCGGCGGAGCATTCTCGGCCAATCGCACGCTTGCGCCCGGAGAGACGCTGGCCTACGACGATGTGATCACGAACGCGTTTCCGCAGCTCGCCGGAAGTGTCGGCGGCTCACTCCTCGTCACCTCAGCGGGCCCGATCATCGCAACGTCGCGCACGTTCAACGTCACCTCCGTCGGGACGTACGGACTCTACGTGCCCTCACGACCGGCGGCGGAGCTTACCCACGCCGGCGTGAGCGCGTGGCTCGTGCAACTCCAGGAGAACGACGACTACCGCTGCAACCTCGGCATCACGAGCTACGACGTGCCGGTCACGGTCAGCGTGCGAGCCTTCGATGCCGCGGGGACGACGCTCGCCGTCAAGCAATACGGCTTAGGAGCCGGTCAGAACGTACAGATCGGCCGAGTCTTCGCCGACATGGGAATCGCCCTTCCGCTGGACGCCGTGGGCGCAGAGGTCACGGTCCTGCACGGAACGGCCTTCCTCTACGCGAGTGTCGTCGACAACCGAACCGGCGACACGACATTCGTGGAAGGGAGGAGGTAGACAGAGAATTGGGTTGACCTTCACAACTGTATGGTGTATGTTTACACCATACAGTTCGTGAAGCGCATGCACATCCTCATCGACGAATCCGACCCGCGGCCGATCTACCGGCAGGTAGCCGATGAGATCCGGCGTCTGATTGCCGGGGGAGCGTTGGCGGAGGGAGAAGCGTTGCCTTCGGTGCGCCAGGTCGCGATGGACCTTGGGGTCAACCTGAACACGGTGGCCGGTGCCTATCGCGAGCTGCAGGCGGATGGGCTGGTGACGATCCGTCACGGCTCGGGCGCCGTCGTGGCGTCACGCAAGCCAAGCACGAAAGACGCCGGCGAGCTGCGCAAGCCGCTGCAATCTGCACTGACGGCGCTCGTACTGGCCGGCGTTCCTCGCGGCGAGATCGTGAGTCTTGTACGGCGCGAGCTCCGCGCTCTGTCGAAGAGCTCCAGATGAACGTGGAAGGGAGAAAACAGTCATGACGGAATCCGGAATCGTACAGGCGGTCTTCTTTTCGAGCCTCTTCGTACTATTGGGCGTCTTCGCATGGATGCCCGTCAGCCGAGGAGCGCGCGCGTTCTTCGGCGTGCGCGTGGAGACGAGCTATTTCGAGGGAGATGGGAAGCGCGTCCTGTTTCGCTATCGTCTCGTGCTGGCGGCGCTGTTTCTCCTCGTCGTTGCGATCGCGGTGGGACTCCGGACGCTCGTCGGTGAGCCCATCGTCGTCATCGGTGCGGAGCTGCTGCTTCCGATTGCGGCGTTCGTCGTCTATCTGCGCTTCGCGTCGGCCGTACGGCCGCACGCCAGTGCCAGCGGTGAGACGCGCTTCGCCTCGTCGATGCGCGTGCGCAACGCGAGAAATCGCGGATGGCTGGATGCGATCGTCGTGGCGTTCGTGACCCTGGCTTTCGTCGTGCCGATGCTTTTCTACCGCGAGATGCCGCTCCGCATCCCCATCCACTGGGACGTGGCGGGCAGGGTGGACGGCTGGGCGGATCGGAACGTCTTTGCGATCCTCTTCATCCCGGCCCTCGCTGCCTACATGCAGTTCTTTCTCTACGTTCTGCGGCGCGATTTCGCAGGGGCGAAGATGACCCTTCCGGCCGATTCGACGGAAGAGTATCTGGTCGCCAAAGAGAAGTACCTTCAAACGAACATCGACACTCTCGATTGGACGCGGCTGATGATCGCCGTGTCGTTCTGCAGCATCTCACTCCTGCAGACGTTCACCGCCGTCGAGCGTTTGAAAGCGATGGAGCCGATCGCGCGCGCTGGTGTGTTCCTCGGCTTGGCCGTGCTCCTCGGCGGAATCACGGTTCTCATCGTGCGCATGATCAGGATCAATGCGCGACTGCAGCAACAGACCGGCAATGACTACGCGCAGCGGCCGGCCGACGAGAGCCACTGGCTCCATGGCGGAATGACGTACTCGAATCCCGACGATCCCGCGCTCGTCGTGGAGAAACTCGTCGGCGTTGGATACACGTTGAACATGGCCCATCCCGGCCTTCGTAGCCGGCTGCTGCTCATGATCGGCTTCCCTCTCTTCGTGATCTGGGCTCTGCTCGCGATGTAGTCATACGTCAACCGAGGCTGGCACCTCGGCCGAGGCGGTGCGGCATCGCACCGCCTCGCGCAGCGGGAGCAAACCAGCCGCGCCTAGCAGCAGCGCCGCCATCCAGTAAGTCGCCGCGGCTCCAGCCTCATCGAACACTGCCAGCGCAAGCAGCGGGCCGATCGCCGCACCTGCATCGCGTGTCATACCGACCCGTGCCAGTGCGCCGACTCTTTCCTCCGGATGCCCGACCGCAGCAGCAGCGGGAATGGTCGTCGCCGTCAACGCAGCTCCGCAACTCAGCACCACCGCGCCGACGATCACGCGATCGAATCCGATCGCAGCCGCGCCAATCGCCGCGATCGCGAGCCCGGCTGTCGTCACTACGCTGGCGCCGAATCGATCGGCTGCATGTCCGCCGATCGGCGACAGAACGACGACGGCCAGCCGCTTGAATCCGAGCAGCATTCCGGTACCGGCGACCGCCGCACCCGTCCCGGCCGACCGCGCCAGAACCAGTCCGATGGTGGCCGGAAAGATTCCGTCCGCGATGAAGCCCGCAACGAAGCTCAGCAACTCTGCTGTTCGCGCTCGCCGTCTCGCGGTCGACGCGGTCTGGTACGTCATGGATTTCTGCTCGGGCAGAAGCATGGCCAGGAAGACGCCAGCGAGCGACATCACGCCGAGCGCCGTGAGCGCCGTGCGTACGCCGAACGTCGCAGCGGCAGCAGAGCCGGCCGTCAGCGCAAGGAGCGGCCCCAGCTCACGCAGCGAAAGCGAGAGACCGACTCGCTTTCCGGCGACCTCGCTACGCTCGGTGGCATACGCCAACGTCGAGAGCGAAAGCGCTCCGAACACCATGCCCCATGCGAGGCGCGACGCGAGCAGCACCCAAGCGCCGCGTCCGAGCGCAAATACGAGTGTCGAGAGCGCGCCCAACCCCGCGGCGATGATGGTGAAGCGTCGCAGTCCTGTAGCCGCAATGCGCGGAAGGAACGGATACGCGAACAAACGAACGATCCGATTCGCGGAGAGCAGTACGCCAACCCACGCGAGCGAAACACCGAAAGTGTGCGCGTGCAGCGGAAGGACCGCGTACAGAAGCGAGTCGCCCAACAGCGCCAGCGCGAGAACGATGGACGCCAGCACCGTCGGGCGACTCGTCACGTCGTCACCCGCAGCAGGACGACGCCGCGGCCTCGGGCGCGCTCTTCGTCGCCGGCTTCGGCGTGTTGCAACCACACCCGCTTTCGCCGGCGGCCTTCGCGTCTGCGTCCTTCACGCAGCACGCATCGGCTTCCTTCGGCGCCGGCCCGCCACAACAGGCCGCCTGTTGATCGGCAACTGCATTCACCTCGGTCATGTCTGCCTCCTTCGTTGATTCCGCGCCGCAGCATCCCGCGGACGCTTCATTGACTCCGAATGTCACGTTGCACACGCCGGTCTCCGGCAAATCGATCAGGACCTCGCGCGCGGCGGCGTAGTCGCCGGCGATGTACGCCGCCACCGATCGCACTTGTTCGTATCCCGTGGCCAGTAAGAAGGTCGGCGCGCGTCCGTAGCTCTTCATCCCGACGATGAACAGGCCGCGCTCCGGTTGCTCGAGCTCGAATGCGCCGTGCGGTCGCACCGATCCGCAACTGTGCTCGTTCGGATCGATCAACGGTCCGAGCACGCGCGGACTCTCCAGCGCTGCGTCGAGGTCGAGACGCATCTCGCGCAGCAGCTCGAGATCGGGGCGGGCACCGGTCGCGACGATCACTTCATCGACGAGCGCGACTTCGTTTCCGTTCACGTCGCTCACGACGAGTGTTCCGCCGTTCTCCTGAACGGCGCCGATCTGCAGGCCGGTCAGGATGCGCACGTTGCCCTCATCGACCTGCGCACGCAGCCGTGCGCCGAGCGCGCCGCGCGCGGGGAGTGCGTCCGCGCCACCACCGCCGAATGCATTCCCCGGCGAGCGACGACGCATCCCCCAGAAGACGCGCGTTCGCTCGTCCTGGTCCATCAACTCGACCAGCGCGAGCAGGCTGTTGATCGCGGAGTGGCCCGTTCCGACGACGAGCGTGCGCTTCCCCGCGTATCGCGCTCGCTCCTTGCCGAGAATGTCGGGAATGCCGTAGCGCATGCGCGCTGCATGAGCCGTTTCGCCACGCGCCGGAAGGCCGTTCGCACCCATCGGATTCGCCTTGAACCATGTTCCTGATGCATCGATGACCGCGCTTGCGAGCACGTCGTGCTCCACGCCTTCCGCATCAATCGTGCGCACGACGAACGGCATCGCATCGCGTTGCGGCGTCTTCACCTTGTCCACGAACTGCCGCGACACGGCCGCCACGCGCGTGCCGAGGCGCACCGCCGAGCGGATTGCGGGCAGCGCCGCCAACGGCTCCAGATACTGCTCGACGAGATCGAGTCCGGTCGGCAACGTCTCTTCGTCCGGCATGACCCAACCGTTCCCAGAGAGCATCCGCTTCGACGCGTGATCGACGACATACCGCCACGGCGAGAACATCCGCACGTGTCCCCAGTCGCGCATCGCGTGACCGACTTGCGGGCCCGCCTCGAATACGACGGGGCGCAGGCCGCGCTCCAATAGATGTGCCGCGGCGGCGAGGCCCACCGGACCACCGCCGATGATTGCAACGGGAAGCTCGTTCGTCTGCATCGTCGTTCTCCTGTCTCGCTCATTCACAGAGATGCAGATCCGGGCGAAAAGACGCATTTCGGGGCGCGATGCGTCTTTTGCCTCCTGTTTCCGTCTATCTTTTGGGGGACGAATGGAAGCCAATCAGACTGTCGACGTAGCCGCCGCGTGGCACGAGCTCGGGGATCGACTGCGCGTTTACGTCGCGCGACGCGTGAATCCCGGCGATGCCGACGATGTAGTGCAGTCCGTGATGGTCAAGCTGCTGGAGCGCCGCGGCGAGATCGACGCCGATTCCGTGCGGGCGTGGCTCTTCACCGTCACGCGGAACGCCGTCGCCGAGTACTACCGGCAGCATCGGCCGTCGATCGATCTCGACAGCTTCGGCGATGTTCCCGAGACCGACCGCGTCGATCCCGCCGACCGCACCATCGGCAACCTCAGCGACTGCCTCGACCCGATGCTTCGCATGCTCCCCGACGCCGACGCCGATCTGCTCCGTCGCATCGATCTTCGGGGCGAGGCACAGACCGACCTCGCCGCCGCTCTCGGCATCCCGCCTTCCACGCTCAAGTCGCGCGTGCAGCGGGCGCGCACGAAACTGCGCTCTGCGTTCGACGCCTGCTGCGCGATCGACCTGGGGCACAACGGTGCTCCGATTGCCTTCGAGCGGGGCGCGGCGTGTCCTCCCGCCTGCGGCACCGATCCGAAGTCCTCATCATCCCGCTGCTGATCTGTTCAGGTAGTCAAAGGCTTCACGGCTCGTACGAATCCGCTGATGAACGCGCCGTCGATTTCCGGCGGCTGTGAATCGACGTCGATGCCGGAGTCGCTCAGAAACGCGCGGGCATCCTCGAGCCGGTAGACGCGTGTCGGCTCGATGTCGATCGACGTAAATCCCGCTTCCGCGAGCAGGCCTTTGTACTCGTTGATCTCCAGCGCGCCTGCGACGCATCCGATCCATGCCTGAACGTTTTTCGCGATCTGTTCCGGCACCTCGCCACGCCGGATGACATCCGAGACGACAAAGCGGCCGCCCGGCTTGAGGACGCGGAACGCCTCGCGCAGAACGCGCGGCTTATCGGCCGAAAGGTTGATGACGCAGTTCGAGATGATCACATCGACCGAGCCGTCGGGGAGAGGAATGCTCTCGATCTCGCCCTTCAGGAATTCGACGTTCTCGGCGCCGGCCTTCTTCTTGTTTTCATTCGCCAGCGCGAGCATCTCGTCGGTCATGTCGAGGCCGTACGCTTTGCCTGTGGACCCGACGCGGCGTGCCGAGAGCAGCACGTCGATACCACCACCGCTGCCGAGGTCGAGCACGGTTTCGCCTTCGTGAAGCTGGGCCAGCAGCGTCGGGTTGCCGCATCCAAGCGAGGCGAGCATCGCTTCTTCGGGAAGGCCAGCCGTCTCGTTGCCGTACAGATTGGAAGTGATTGGATCCTTCGCGCTGACATCCGTCGCGCAGCACGACGTGGCAGGCCCGCAGCATGACGCCTTTCCTTTCGATACGGAACGCGCCACCTCGGCGTATTTGTCCCGAACAACATCCTTGATCGTCGATTCCATGGCTCAACTCCTCATATTCGCTGATGTGAATATGATTCCTGTCGCCATATTTGTCAAGGCGAATATGATTTCGCCCGAAAGCAATCGCCAACGCATCGATGCTCACTTCTTGTTGGCGATGGTGAGGAAGATCCGCAGCCGCTGTTGGATCGCATCGCGGACGCTGCGAAACGCTCGCAGCTTCTCCTCGCCGGTGCCCGTCACTGCGGTTGGATCATCGAAGCTCCAGTGAATGCGCTCCGTCGCGCCGGGGAAGATCGGACAACTCTCGTTCGCGCGATCGCAGACCGTGATCACGTAGTCGAGGGTCTGGCCGTCAAAGACATCGAGCGTCTTCGACGTATGCCCGCTGATGTCGATCCCGATCTCGCGCATGGCCTCGATCGCCAGCGGCTGCACGCGTGTCTGTTCGGTCCCGGCGCTGAAGACTTCGAACGCGTCGCCGGCCATCTTGCGCAGCAGCCCTTCGGCCATCTGACTGCGGGCGGAGTTATGCGTGCAGAGGAAGAGAGCGCGCTCTTTCATGGGGTGATCACCTCGACTTACATTCGCCTACGCGGATGCAAAACTATACTCGCTCGCGCCCACGCCGATGCGAAAAGAGTGTCGTCATTCATGTCCTTCATGTCGTGCTCGGTTCGTCGCGGTTGCCAGTGCGCAGCAGCGGATGTCCACGATCACTGCATCCGAATTCGGGAACCACTTGCGCCGCAGCCACAGCGCGACGCTCACGAGGCCGATGAGAACGGGTACTTCGACGAGCGGCCCGATCACGGCGGCGAAGGCCGCGCCGTGAGCGATGCCGAAGGTTGCGACCGCGACCGCGATGGCCAGCTCGAAGTTGTTGGAAGCCGCGGTGAAGAAGAGCGTCGCCGTCTGCGGATACGACGCGCCGACCTTCCTGAGCGCCGCAACGCCACGAGTGTGTGTGGCGACTCTGGTCGCCACACACATCGTGATTCGCGGTGTCAGGCCGCGCGACGGCGCGAGGTAACGGCCTGGCCGAGGATGTACTGGCGGGCGGGAACGACGTTGACGCCGAGGACCAGCGGGTTGCCGGCCGGGTTCGTGACATGCACGGTCATCAGGCCGTTGGAGTCGAACGTCGTTTCGGCGTCGAAGGTGCTGGTGTGGGACGTCGAATAGAAGGGCCAGAAGCCACCGCTGCTCACGGTGCGGATGTGAGTCTGGTCGTCGCTCGAATAGGACGCCTCGGAGGTGATGGTGATGTCCACGCCGTCGACCACGACGATGCTGGCCGCGAAATTGAGCATGTTGCCGTTCGGGCCGAACGTCGTGTTCCAGCTGGGCGTGCCATGGTTCCAGAGCGTGTTGTCCTGGGTGCTGAAGGCGGCGCCGAGCGTGGACGAGCTGTACCAGGATCCGGGATCGGCCTGGAGCGTGAGAATGCTCTTGAAGCTGCCATTGACGGTGTACCGCGCCGAAGTCATCTTCGCCACGAGCGTCGACTGCGACGACGCGGACGAGTCGAAAAAGAAGATGCCGGTGCTGCCGGACGACCAGGTGTTGGTGATGTCGCTGGAGGCAGTGGCGGAATCGAACGAGAACGTCGTTCCGGCCGCACCCTGCAGGGCGTTCTGGAGATCGTCCATCGTCTTCGAAAAGTCCGGCGTGCCGTCGGCGAATTTGGATTGATCGACGACCGCTTCCTGCGCCTGAACGATGGGATCGTGGAGCTGCGCGAGCAGATCGGATGTGCCCTTCGCCACCAGTCCTGGAGCGTTGTCGAGCGCCCACTGTCTGAACACAGGGACGATGTCGCCCGGGTTCTTGGCGCGGAACGCCATCCAGGCGCTGTAGTGGTCGCCGAGATCGCGCGCCAGCGCGTTGCCGCTCTGGGGGATCAGCTGATTCACGACCGCGCTGTAGTTCGAATAGAACTGGTCGCCGCCTGAGTCTTCGAGATCGCGCACCAAGGTCTCCGGCGGCAGGTCGTTGAAGTACGACCAGAGGTCCTTGGACGTATCGCCGAGCGGGGCCGGCGGCTGGAGCAGTTGAAACTGGTTGGGGCTGACGCCGATGGCGGCGGTGAGCGTGTTGTACCACTTGGCCTGTAGATCGTCTGCGGGATTGACTGCTGGCATTTTCGTTCTCCTCAATGAATTTTTGTCGCGAGTTTTTCTGCGCGCATCGTCAATGTCGGTGCCGCCGATCCGTTTCGCCCTCGCGAAACTTCAGCTTTCTCGTCGTTTCTTCAGATGCCTCGGAGCTGACACGCCATTCGCTCGGCGACACGCCGGTAGCCTTGCGAAATGCCTGAAAGAAACGATTCGGGCAGTTGTACCCAACGGCGTACGCAACCTCGGATACCCGGCGCGTGCAGTCGGTCAGCAGCTCGCGCGCTTTCTCGATACGCAGCGCAATCACGTATTGTTTGAAACCGACGCCGACCGTGCGTGAGAAGAGCGTGGACAGGTACACCGGATTGAGCGCGACCTGCCTGGCGCAATCGTTCAGATGGACGGGACCGGTGAAGTTCTCGTCGAGATACGACAACACGCGGCGAACGACGGCGTCGTGGCGATTCGCCGTTTCTCTCAGACCGAATGGCATGGGCTACCTCTCGTCCTGTGAGTCCGGAGGCCGATCGAGATTTTCCGCGGTCCCGAAGATATTTTTCGTCGTCTGGCGTTACTATCCTTTTTTCCGTAGGCACTTCCCCAAATGAACCCTCGTCAACTCATCGAGGACAACCTCGAGTTGATCGACCGTCTGGTCGGCCGCGCCTGCCGTCGGGTGGGCGTAGCCGCGGGTGACGTTGGTGACATGGCCTCGATGGTCAAGCTGGCGCTCGTGGAGAATGACTACGCCATTCTCCGGCGCTATGAAGGCCGCTCGTCGCTGGCGACCTACCTCACGATCGTCATCCAGCGGCTGCTGGCCGATCAGCGGGAGCGGACGCATGGGCGGTGGCGTCCTTCGCCCGAGGCGGAACGGCTCGGCGATCGGGCCGTATTGATCGAGGAGCTCGTCGGCAGGCAGCGACGCTCGGTCGAGGAGGCGATGCCATTCGTGCGATCGGTCGATCCGTCGATCACGCGACAGGAAGTCGTCGCGATCGCCGACCGTCTGCCGCAGCGGCCGGAACGGCCGCGCGAGGTGGAGTTACCGCCGGAAGACGTCGTGCCGCTCGAGGCGGCCGATCGCGCCGATACAACGACCTTCGATGGTGAGTTGCGCGATCTGTCGCGCCGCGCCGGCACAATGTTGCGCGAGACCATGAAGACGTGGCCGGCCGGCGATCGTCTGCTGGTGAGGCTGAGGTTCGAATCGTCGCTGTCGATCGCCGACATCTCGCGCCTGATGAATGTGCCGCAGCGGCCGCTCTATCGCCGGCTCGAGGCGCTCCTGGGCCGGCTTCGCGCCGTTCTGCTCGAGGCCGGGATCGATCCGGCCACCGCCGCCGATCTGATCGGCGCGGCGCAGAGAATCGAGATGGATTTCGGCCTGGCCTGGAAAAGCGGCGGGCCGCACCGGACTAACGCAACGAGAGGCGGCGGAAGCCCAGAGGAGCAACCGTGATGATGCAGCCGCCCGTGCCGCAATGTCCCGATGACGAAAGGCTTGCCGCCTGGGTCGACGGACGCCTCTCGAAAGCGGAGACCGCCGTTTTGATCGAGCACGCCAGCACCTGCGAGGAATGTCTTTCGATGATCGATGCCGCGAATGAAACGTTCCATGCCGAGGCCATAGCGGCGCCGGTCCGGATGTGGACTGGCCCGCGGCGCTGGCTCCTCGCGGCGGCCGCGGTTCTGATGATTGCGCTTCCGGCGTCCTACCTCCTCGTCCGCTCGAACGGGAACGATCCGGTGCAGGAGCTCGTCGATCTCGCGCCGCGGTCGGTGCGCGCGAGCGAGGCCCGGTTTTCGGGCGGATTCGCGTGGGCGCCTTATCGCGGGTCGATGCGTGCCGGTGGAGCGGCGGTCGATCGAGAGCAGATGAAGCTGGTCGGCGCGGCGGCGGAGGCGCTCGATCGCGCGGAGCACGATCCCTCGGCCGGCGCACAGCGCGCGGCCGGCGTAGCCATGGTGTTGATCGACCAGGCGGAGGAAGGAATGGTCCGCTTGGCGGCGGAGACGAAGCGCTCGCCGCGGGACGCCGGCGCGTGGAGCGATCTGGCCGCCGCGCAATACGCATCCGCTCTCTCCGGCCGCACGTCGCTCTACCCCGAGGCGCTGGCCTCGGCGGACCGCGCGCTGCGCATCGACCCGAGCCTTCGCGAGGCGCTGTTCAATCGCGCGCTCGTACTGGAGCGGCTGGGTTTGCGCAACCAGGCCCGCGCGGCCTGGCAAAGCTATCTCGACCACGACTCATCCTCGCCGTGGGCCGGCGAGGCGCGCGAGCATCTCGGACGCCTCGCCCCCACGGGGGACGCGGTCCCGTTTGACACCGATCGCCAGCGTCTCGAGACCGCAGCGGCGGCAGGCGATGAGCCATTGCTGAAGACGCTGGTCGGCCGGCACGGCGAGCGAGCGCGGGCCTACGCCGAGGTGGAGTATCTCGGGCGGTGGGCGGAAGCGCTGCAGAAGAAGGAGATCGCGGAGACGACGAGGTGGCTGACGATCTCGCGCAACATCGGCGCCGCGCTCGCGGGCATTTCAGGCGAGTCGCTGCTACGCGATGCGGTGCGGACGATCGATGCGGCGGACGCGAGGCGGCAACAGCGGATCGCCGAGGCGCACGTCGTTTATCGACGCGGCCGGATCGCGTTCAGCCGCCGCGACGTGAGTGGTGGAGAGCGCGACCTGCGTTTGGCTGCAGCGCAGTTCGCGGCGGCAGGAGATCCGATGTCGTTCGCGGCCCGCTCGTACGCCGCCGGCGCGCGGCTGGCGCAGAACGACGTCGTCGCGGCGCGCCGCGAGCTGACGGCGCTGGCCACCGAGGTCGATGCGGCGCGCGGATACCTGTCGTTGGCGGGACAGGTGCGCTGGGAGCTGGCGCGCTGCCTGATCTTCGACGGCGACTGGAATACAGCCGCACGCGTCCTCGCCGAGGCGGAAACGCTGTTTCGCCGCGCGGATGAGCCGATCAACGAGGCCACGATCGCCATGATGCTCGCTGACGCGTGGACCGCCGCGGGCCGTCCTGATGATGCGTGGAGCGCGCGTACGCGCGCATTCGAAACGTTCGCCGGCGCCGGGACGATCGGGCAACTCCAGATCGCGGTAGACGGCGCAGCAGCGGACGCACTGCGCGCAGGCAACCCGGAAACGGCGCGAGCGCTGATCGGCGTCGGCGAATCGCTGGCGCGCGACGCGGCGAACGACCTGCTGCTGGCAGACATGCTCACGCGCAAGTCGCTGCTCGACGCGGCGAGCGATCCGAAGGCCGCGGAGCGCGCGGCGGCTGGTGCCTCGGCGGCCGCGCTGCGCATTCCCGATCCCGCACTCCGCGCCCGCCATCTTGCAGACGCCGATCTGGCGATGGCCGCGGCGCTCGTCGATTCGGACGC
Organism: Acidobacteriota bacterium; assembly: GCA_030775085.1. Lineage (GTDB taxonomy): Bacteria > Acidobacteriota > Thermoanaerobaculia > Gp7-AA8 > Gp7-AA8 > QHVT01. The sequence goes on from JALYJW010000003.1 coordinate 60,678, forward strand.
GCAACGCTCCAGCGATCTGGCCTCGCGCGCTCTCGAGACCTATACGGCAAACGGACTGACCGGGCTCGTCGCGGAGCCGTACCTCGTTCGCGCACGCGCCTCGTTGCGTCTGGGCGATCGCGCAGCGGCGGCGCGCGATCTCGGCGCAGGCATCGACGCGGTCGAGCAGTATCCGGCCAGCGCCGGCGGCACCGTGATCGGGACGGGTGTTCTCGACGCCGGCAGCGCACTCTTCGAGGAAGCAATCGGCCTCGACCTAGATCGCAATGATGTCAGGTCTGCATTCGCACATGCGGAACGGAGTCGCGGCGTAGCAGCCGGCGCGGGCGCTCTCGACGAGCTGCGTGGCCGGCTGGCGGGAAGCGGCACGGCTGTCGTCGTCTCCATCGTTCTGCCGCGCGAGCTCGTCGTGCTGGCGGTGACGGAAGGCGGCGCTTCAGCATCGCGTCGCACGATCACCCGGGAGGACGTGGTCACGATGGCAGCGCACAGCGACGACTCTGCTCTTCACGACCTGCTGATCCGTCCAGCGGCAGCGGCGTTGGCGAGCGCGCATTCCGTGATCATCGTCCCGGACAAGCTGCTGGAACGTGTGGCTTATGCCGCGTTGCGCGATCCGGCGACGAACCACAGGCTCCTCGAGCGAATGTCCTTGGCTATTGCGGGCAGCGCCACGTCGCTGCGCACGTCGCCGTCGCCGGCGCGTCGCGTGAAGTTGGCGGCGATCGAACTCCCCTCCGGCACGACGGTGCGCTCGGCGGCCCTCCCGGAAGCGGAGCTCGAGTTGGCCGAAATCGGCGACCTGTATGGCACGGTGCGGCAGGTGAGCCCGGACGGTGTGACGGCGCAGGCGGTGGAGGAAAATGGGGTCACTGCCGATGTGGTGCATATCGCCGGTCACACCGAGGGGAATGCCGCGACGGGAGGCGAAGCGCTGGCGGCGGGAAGCTCAGCCATCTCCTGGCGCACGATTGCCGCGATGCGCGGCATGGCGCCCGTGGTGGTGCTGTCCGCGTGCAACACGCTACGGCGTCCGGACGATCCCACCCGCCGCGCACTGAGCCTCGGCGGGGCGTTCGTGGCCGCCGGCGCCCAGGACGTATTCGGCACGCTTGCACCGATCGGCGACCGCGACGCGCGCGGTCTCTTTTTCGCGTTGCACGAGCATCTCGCACGCGGAGTGGCGGCGCCGGAAGCGCTGCGACGCGTACAACTCGCGCAAATCGGGCGACCGGACGGCGCGTGGCGCCGGCTGGCACTGCTCACCACCACCATTCACCGCAAAACGGACTGAGGAGGATTTCATGGGCCAGCTCGTAATGTCCTTTCGGGGACTGACCATGCACGTGACCAAAGCTTCCAAGGTGCTGCCGGCAAACGTGCAGCATCGCGTCGTACCCGTGAATGCTTCGTCGGGCTTCAAGGGAGACGTCAAAGACTGGGGTTGCGTGCCGCCGCACCATTGTTTTCTGGAGTTTTCGGAGGAGGCCGGCAAGGCCCTGCTCGCGGGACGCATGAAGCTCGACCATTCGAAGAAACACATCTCGCTGCACGGATGGAGCGTGACTCTGATCAATCCCGCTGGCAGCAGAGCCGACGTACGCATCGGCGGCGTGCCCGATGACATTCCGCGGTCACCTGGTGCTCCTCCCGGAGTTGAGGTTCCGCATCTCAAGGAGTTTCTGCCCAGCATGGTCTTGAAGGAAGGGATTGCCGGTGCGTACGTGCCCGATTGGGCCGCATGTTTCGTGGACATCAACAGCGGAACCGTCACCGCCCGTAAATTTCGCACCGGAGCCATCTACACGACATGGTCCGTCGAGACCAAAGGCGATCCCAGGCTGCAATTCACGCGGCTGCTGCATGGCCTGGTCCCGGAAACGCTGACGATCGAGATCCCGTCGACACCGCCGTTGGCGCACCTCGCACACGACGTTCCCGGCTCGATGGTGGTTCACAACGGAACGGCCGATGAGAGCGACAAGGAGTTCGACTTCGTGCTGCACTTTTTGGCGAACGCGGACGGTGTTCCGACGAAAAACGAACTGGCGAAGCAGTTCCCCATCGATCCGCCGCCCACCGCACAAATCTCGATGACCACCTCTTGCTCGAACTCACAATACCCGTGAAGTGATGGCCGGACCGCCCGAGCCCTGACACAATCGAAGCGGCGAACTGGCCCTGCGGGCGGACGTTCGACCTGACGCGAAAACGCGACGCGCCGAGGAGGATCAAGTGGTGATCGTTTCTTCGGGCTACCTCTTCTAATGACCTTCGTGTCGTGCTCCGTTCGTCGCTGTCGCGAGTGCGCAGCAGCGAATGTCTACGATCGCTGCATCTGAATTCGGGAACCACTTGCGCCGGAGCCACAGCGCGACGCTCACGAGGCCGATGAGAACGGGTACTTCGACGAGCGGCCCGATCACGGCCGCGAAGGCCGCGCCGTGGGCGATCCCGAAGGTTGCGACCGCGACCGCGATGGCCAGCTCGAAGTTGTTGGAAGCCGCGGTGAAGGAGAGCGTCGCCGTCTGCGGATAGGACGCGCCCACCTTCCTGCTCATCCAGAAACTGAGGAGGAACATCACCACGAAGTAGATGAGCAGCGGAATGGCAATGCGCACGACGTCCAGTGGCAGCTTCACGATGGCGTCGCCCTTGAGGCTGAACATGACGACGATCGTGAAGAGCAGCGCGATGAGGGTGATCGGGCTGATGCGCGGCACGAAGACACGGTGATACCAGTCGAGCCCCTTGATCTTCCCGAGGACATACCGCGTCAGAAATCCCGCGAGGAACGGGACACCCAGATACAGTGCAACGCTCTCGGCGATCTGCCCGATCGTGATGTTCACGACGGCGCCCTCGAGTCCGAACAGCCGCGGCAGCACGGTGATGAAGAACCAGGCGTAGACGCTGAAGAAGAGCACCTGGAAGATCGAGTTGAACGCCACCAGTCCGGCGCAGTACTCCGTGCTCCCCTTCGCCAGATCGTTCCAGACGATGACCATCGCGATGCAGCGCGCGAGGCCGATGAGGATCAGGCCGATCATGTACTCGGGGTAGTCGCGCAGGAACAGGACCGCGAGCCCGAACATCAGCAGCGGTCCGATGACCCAGTTCTGCACGAGCGAGAGCGCAAGAACCTTCTTGTTCCTGAACACGAGGTGAAGCTCCTCGTAACGCACCTTCGCCAGCGGCGGGTACATCATCAGGATCAGACCGATCGCAAGCGGCACGCTGATCGACCCGACGTTCCACGCGTTGATCGCCGCGTTGAATTGCGGCACGGCGTAGCCGAGGAGCACGCCGAGCCCCATCGCCAGAAAGATCCAGAGCGTCAGATAGCGGTCGAGGAAGGACAGTCGCGGCGCTTCGGTGAGCGAGTTCATCGGGGCACCTCATCACGCGCGCGGATCTGCGCGGCTTTTGCGACTGCGGTGGCCAGCTTCGGCCGCCGTAGACGAGCGAGATCGAGATCGACGCTGCACAGCTCATCGAGCGGAACGCGGCGAAGCTCCTTCACCAGCACGCCGTCCGCCTTCGCCTCGCGATCACCCTCGAGCGCGGGCCAGATCGCGTCGAGCGTCCCGTCGTGCAACGCTCCATCAGAAAGCCGGTACTCGACCCAGCGCCCTTCCTTTCGCTCGATGATCAGTCCCGCCTTTCGCAACTCCGACAGATGCTCGGAGACGGTCGACGCCGCGAGCTTGACCACCACGGTCATCTGGCAGACGCACAGCGGACCCGTGCGCAGGACGGCCAGAAGGCGGAGCCGGACCGGATGTCCGATGGCTTTGTGAACCTGGACGAGGCGGGCCAGTGGCGTGATCGTCATTTCGTGAAATCCCGAAACAGCGTATCGGTGTCCGCCCATTCGAGCAAGTGACAGCGATCACTCCATCCGTGTGACCGCGGGACATCAGCGCGGCGAGCTCTTTCACCGTAGCCGCAGAATACGAATCGCGCCGTTGAGCACGACGAGCGCGATCAGCACGGCGACCACGAGATCGGGGATGTTCGACCCGATGAGCCGGACCAGAATTGCCGCGACGATCACGCCGAGATTCGCGATGACATCGGTGGTCGTGAAAATCCAGCTCGCCCTCATGCGCACCGCCCTGACGGTGCCGCGACAACAGCCACATCGACGTAGCGTTCGCGCCCAGCGCGGCGGCGGCCACGACGATCATCAGCCCCGCTTCAGGCTCGCTCCCGAAGAGGACGCGCCGTACGACTTCCGCGAGCGCAATCACGGCAAGGAGAAGCTGCAGCGCTCCGCTGATGTGCGCTGCCTTCACCTGCGAAGCGCGCGCTCGATGAACGCCGAACAGCGCGAGACCGTACACCGCGGCATCTGTGAACATGTCCAGCGAATCCGCCAGCAGCGCCGAGGACTGGGCCGCCAGCGCTCCGGTGAGCTCCGCAACGAACATTCCGGCGTTGATCGCCAGGACCCACTTCAGCGTTCGCGCTTCTTCGGCGGCCGTCGGAGCTTGCAACTCGTCGAGCGCCGATGCTGCGCCCGTCGTGATGGCGCGCGCGCCGAGGTTGAGCGGCTTTAACGCTGACGCGATGGCCTCGGCGTCTCCGGAATGCACGACGGTGAGCTCACGCGACATCAGATCGGCAACGACGTTCACGACGTCAGCGCGGCCGGCCAGTGCGGTGCGGATGAGCTGCTCTTCCGCCGTGCAGTCCATGTGCGGGATCGAAAACGTCGTCTTCTTCATCGTCCGGCTTCTTCAGACGATCGCGCATCGCTCCAGCGGGATCAGGCGCTCGCGGGGATCAGAATTCGATTTGTGCGCCAAGCTCCACCACCCGGTTCGGAGGGAGGCGGAAGAAGCGGGCCGCGCTTTCGGCGTTGCGCATCATCGATGCGAACAGCTTCTCGCGCCACTGCATCATTCCGCTGGGCCGCCTGGTGACGATCAGCGTCTCCCGTCCGAGGAAGTAAGTCGTGTCCATGGGAGGAGCGGGGAGTCCGCGCTCGGCGGCACGTTCCATGAGCGCGGGCACGTCGATGTCTTCCATGTAGCCGTAGCTGGCCTGGAGGCGGTGAATGCCTTCGCCCAGCTCTTCGATCGTGAAGCGCTCTTCGTCGCTGACGTGGGAGACTTCCTCGCTGGCGATCGTCAAGAGGATCACTCTCTGATGGAGCGCTTTGTAGTGCTTCAGACTGTGCAGCAGCGACGCAGGAACCGCCTCTGGATTGCGATGCATGAACACAGCAGTTCCCGGAACGCGGATGGGCGGCCGGCTGCGCAACGATTGGATGAACAGTTCCGGCGAGAGTGCCCCGTCGCGCAGCTTTTCCGAGAGGATTTCGCGGCCGCGCCGCCACGTGGTCATGAACGTGAAGACGATGATGGCAACCAGCAGCGGGAACCAGCCGCCCGCGGCGATCTTGGCGTAGTTGGCGATGAGGAATGCGATGTCGCCGACGAGAAACGCGACGGTGACGAGCCCCGCCAACAGACGACTCCAGCCGCGGAGCTCGCGCGCGACGACGTACGCCAGCATCGTAGTGATCAGCATGGTCGTGCTCACGGCCACACCGTACGCGCCGGCGAGCGCGCTCACGGAACCGAATCCGATGACCAGCGCAATGGTCGAGACCATCAGTGCCCAGTTGACGGTGGGCATGTAGATCTGCCCGATCTCGGCGCGCGAAGTGTGGATGATCTCCATGCGCGGCAGGTATCCGAGCTGGATGGCCTGACGGGTGAGCGAAAAGGCGCCGGAGATCATGGCTTGCGAGGCGATGATTGTGGCGCACGTCGCCAGGACGACGAGCGGATAGAGCGTCCATTTCGGCGCAAGCAGATAGAACGGATTCGTCGCGGCCTCAGGATGTTCGATGAGCAGCGCGCCCTGCCCGAGGTACTGCAACATCAGCGCGGGGGCGACGATGAAAAACCAATCGATCTTAATCGGGCGCGCGCCGAAGTGACCGAGATCGGCGTACATCGCTTCGCCGCCCGTGGCCACGAGGAACACCGCGCCCAGGACGAAGAACCCCGGAATCCCGTTGTCCATGAAGAACGTCACGGCGTGAACGGGGTTGAGAGCGAAGACGATCGACGGGTGCCACAGAATGCCGCGGATGCCCATGACGGCGAGCGTCGCGAACCAGAGCAAGGCCACCGGCCCGAAGATCAGCCCGACGCCGGCAGTTCCTCGTCGCTGGATTGCGAAGAGCAGCACGAGCACGCCGATGGTGATGGGAACGATGTACGGTTTGAAAAACGGCGTGGCCACTTCGAGGCCTTCGACGGCGCTCAGTACGGAGATGGCCGGCGTGATCATGCCATCGCCGTAGAGCAGCGCCGCGCCGAAAACACCGAGCGCCACGAGCGCTCCCTTCACCAGGTGGTGCCGCCGTCTTTTGGTCGTGCCGATCAGCCCGAGGAGCGCGAGAATCCCGCCCTCTCCTCGGTTGTCGAAACGGATCACGTAGATCTGATATTTGAGCGTGACGACGATGATCAGCGTCCAGAAAATCAGCGACAGGACGCCGTAGACATTGGCCTGATTGAGCGGCATCGCGTGCGGGCCGTGGAAGCATTCGCGCAATGCGTACAGCGGGCTCGTTCCGATATCGCCGTAAACGATCCCGAGCGCGAGCAGGCACAGCGACAACAGACGCTTGTGGCCCGGCTCGCGTCCTTCTGGGGTTGCTGTGGACTGCGGTGGGAGTGATGCGTCGCCGGATTCCGTCGGCGTGTTCTCGGTGGACATCGATCGCGCAGTCTAGCGCCGGATGTCATTGACCTGTCGAATCTTAATGGTTTCTTAAGGCCGGTACGCTTTGACAACGTTTTCAGCTGGAACGCCGTCCGCGGGACGCGTGAGGGCGCCTCACCAGTACGTGCGGATGCCGGCGTCTTTGACTCGCCTCGCGAGCTTTTTGTCGAAGGTGGCGACGGCGTCGTAGCGTTTGGTGATGGCCAGGGTGAGGATGGCCGCATCGGCGAGTGAGGGGAGCGGATCCGGCCAGACATCGAGGATCTGTTTCCACGGGCAATCGTCGGTCACGCGTGCGCCCGGCAGGGTGATGACATCGCGGATGAGCGTGGCCAGGCGCTCGCCTGTGGCTCCGTACATGGTCTGGAAGACGTAGCTGATCTCGAAGACGACGAACTGCGGAATGATCGCCGTGATCTCGCCATCAACGGCTTCCAGCAAAAGCGCTTCGCGGCCGCGCGTTGTGTTTCATCGCGGTCGACGAAGAACGAGACGAGGACGTTTGCATCGATGACGACGCTGCTCACAGTCAGAGGCGTCCTCTGCGCTTCCGGGCTTCCTTCACGGCCTCGACGGCATCGGCGGGACCGTCCTTGAAGATCCCTTCCCAACGGAACAGGCCTGGACGCTCGGTGGTGATTGCCACCTTGCCGCCGCGGACTTCCCACGTCAGACGGTCCCCGGGCCCGACATCAAGCACGTCGCGGACTTCTTTCGGAACGGTCGTTTGGCCTTTACTGGTGATGGTCGAGGTAGGCATGTCGTGTCTCCTTACCTAGTATAACTCTGGTAAGGACGAGTCATTCCGCCGGATCGATAAGCCACGAACGCTCTCTAACTACGCACGACTTCGGCCTCGCCGCCAACCCGCGTTCTCGTTTCTGGCAAATGTCACCGCGCCTTACCGTGTTACGCTTGCGTAAGGACGACAATTGCCATGCCTATCTCGACGCTCACGACCAAAGGTCAGACAACCGTTCCGAAGGAAGTGCGCCACGCGCTCGCGTTGGAACCCGGCGACAAGCTCTCGTGGGAGGTCCGCGGCGGCCGAGTCGCCGTCACCACCGAGCGGCCGTCGTTGCTCGACTTCGAGGGGTTCATCAAGAACAGTTCCGGCGACGTCGTCGCCGAGATCGCCGAAGCACGCAAACGCCGAGGCCGAGTCTGACCCGTCACGTCGTGGTCGACGCGAACGTGCTCGTTTCGTTCTTCGTTGAGCGAAACGAGAAACAGCGCGTCGCCGGCAAAGCGCTGCTCCTCAGCGCTGAAAAAGGGGAGATCGTTGCCGTCGTCCCTCAATTCGCCCTCTTCGAGATCGCCTACGTTCTCGATAGCTTCTATACGGTTCCGCTGCCCAGGATCGCCGACGCGATCCGCGCCACGCTCACGTACCCCGGCGTCATCACCACCGACGACTGTTCGTGGCGTCGCATTCTCGAACACTGGCCCGCGCCGCTCGCCTCGATCACCGATGCCGCGATCGTCGCCGTCGCTCTCGCGAACAACTACGACTCCGTGGCCACGTTCGATCAGAAGTTGATCCGGCGAATGAAGGCACTCGGCGTCCAATCCTACTTCTGACATCTGATCTCGAAGCCGTCCTCAATGCGTCTCATCCGCGGCCGTATCGATGATGACCAGATCGAAGCCGCGGCCGCGATCCAGGAGCTTGTGGACGATGCTCGGCACGAAGCGGCTCACCCAACCGGAGCGCGTCGGTTTGCCGACCACGAAGAGGTTGATGCGCGCCTCTTTCGCGAACTCGCAGATCGCTCCGGCCACATCCTCGGACTCGCGCGTGACGACGGTTGCGCCGAGCGCGATCGCGAGCTGGACGTTCTCACTGAGCTTGCGATGTTCCTCGGCGGAGATATTCTTTGGATGCTCGCGCTGCTGCCGGATGTAGACGGCGAACCAGCGCGTGTTCATTCGGCCGGCGATGCGGGAGGCGCGCAGCACGAGCGGCCGCGCGATCTCAGGATCGAAAGGGACAGCCACGGCGAGCCGTACTTCGGCTGACGCATCCGACGAAGCCGTGGCACCCGTGAAGGTTGCCGTTTGGAGAAGCGCGAGCTCGCGCAGCCGCGTGAGCATCTCCGTGCGGAAGAAGTTGTCGAGCGCACGCCTGGCCTGTTCCGGAGGGTAGATCTTTCCTTCGCGCAGCCGGTCCTGCAGCTCCGGCACGGGGATATCGACGAGCACGACCGAATCGGCCTCGCGGATGATCCGGTCGGGAACACGCTCGCGGATCTCGATGCCTGTCGCGGACTGCACGATGTCTTGCACGCCCTCGAGATGCTGGACGTTGAGCGCGGTCATGACCGACGTGCCGGTGGCGAGAATCTCCTCGACATCCTGCCATCGCTTTTCATTGCTCGAGCCGGGTGCGTTCGTGTGCGGCAGCTCGTCGACGACGACGACGTCGGGATGACGGGCCACGATCGCGTCGAGATCCATCTCCTCGATCACGACATCCTTGTATGTGATCCGCTTGCGCGCGATGACTTCGAGGTCGGCGATGCGTGCCGCGGTCTCTGCGCGCCCATGAGTCTCGACGAGACCGATGGCGATGTCGACGCCAGCACGACGCGCGGCGTGCGCATCGTCGAGCATGCGCATCGTCTTTCCCACGCCGGCGGCCATGCCGAGGTACACCTTCAGCCGTCCGCGCCCGGCGCGCGTCGTTCCGGCGAGCCGGAGCAACTCGTCGGGATTGGGGCGGTGCGGCTCAGTGCCGTGGGTCATGGCGCTTCATCTTCGCATCGACTTACTTGCGCTACGCGAGTCCAACGGCGACGAGCAGGACGTCGATGATCTTGATGGCGGCGAACGGCAGGAGGATTCCGCCGAGCCCGTAGACCAGCATGTTCCGCCGCAGAATCGCCGCGGCGCCGAGAGGCCGGTAGGCAATTCCGCGGAGCGCGAGCGGGATGAGGGCGATGATGATGATCGCGTTGAAGATGACCGCGGAGAGGATCGCGGACTCGGGTGTGGCCAGCCGCATGATGTTGAGCGCGGCCAGCTGCGGAAAGGCGAGGATGAACATCGCCGGAATGATCGCGAAGTACTTCGCCACGTCGTTGGCGATCGAGAACGTCGTCAGCGCGCCGCGCGTCATCAGGAGTTGCTTCCCGATCTCGACGATCTCGATCAGCTTCGTCGGATTCGAGTCGAGATCGACCATGTTGCCGGCTTCTTTCGCCGCCTGCGTTCCGGTGTTCATCGCCACGCCGACGTCCGCCTGAGCGAGCGCGGGCGCGTCGTTCGTTCCGTCGCCCGTCATGGCCACGAGACGGCCGCCACTCTGCTCCTGGCGAATGAGTTTGAGCTTGTCCTCCGGAGTGGCCTCGGCGAGGAAGTCATCGACGCCCGCTTCGCGCGCGATCGTGTCGGCGGTGAGCGGATTGTCGCCGGTGATCATCACGGTGCGAATGCCCATCATGCGCAGCCGCTCGAAGCGGTCGCGCATTCCGCCTTTGACGACGTCCTTCAGATAGATGACGCCGAGCACGTGCGGGCCTTCCGCGACGACGAGCGGCGTGCCGCCCGCCCCCGCGATCGTGGCGACGTCACGCCGCACTTCCTCGGGAAACTCGCCGCCGCTGTCGCGGACGAACGCGTCGATTGCATCGGCCGCACCCTTACGCACGCTCCGGCCGTCGGTCATGTCCACGCCGGACATTCGCGTCTTCGCGGTGAAGGGCACGAAGTGGCCACCGAGCTCGCGCAGCTCGCGGCCGCGGATTCCAAACTTTTCTTTCGCCAGCACGACGATCGAACGCCCCTCCGGCGTTTCGTCGGCCAGCGACGAGAGCTGCGCAACTTCGGCCAAACGGTACATCTCCACGCCAGGAGCAGGACGAAAATCGGCCGCCTGGCGATTGCCGAGCGTGATGGTGCCGGTTTTATCGAGCAGCAGCGTGTCGACGTCGCCTGCCGCTTCGACCGCGCGCCCCGACATGGCCAGCACGTTGTGCCGCACGAGCCGGTCCATGCCGGCGATGCCGATCGACGAAATGAGCGCGCCAATCGTGGTCGGAATCAGGCAGACCAGAAGCGCGATCAATACCGGCACGGGGATCGGTGCGCCCGCGTACTGCGCAAACGGCTGCAGCGAGACGACGACCAGGAGAAAGACGAGCGTGAGCACGGCCAGCAGGATGTTGAGCGCCATCTCGTTCGGCGTTTTCTGGCGCTCGGCACCTTCGACGAGCTTGATCATCCGATCGATGAAGGTGTTGCCGGGCTCCGACGTGATCTCGATGACGATGCGATCCGAAAGTACGGTCGTACCGCCCGTGACGGCGGATCGATCGCCACCCGCTTCGCGGATGACAGGCGCCGATTCACCGGTGATGGCAGCTTCGTTCACGGAGGCGATGCCTTCGATGACGGTGCCGTCGCCGGGGATGATCTGATTCGCTTCCACGACGACGAGATCACCCTTGCGGAGCATCGACGCCGCGATGATCTCCTCGCGCCTCTCTGGCCCGAGAAGCCTCCGCGCAGTCGTCTCCGTCTTCGACTTGCGCAGCGTGTCCGCCTGCGCTTTTCCGCGTCCCTCGGCCATTGCTTCGGCGAAGTTCGCGAAGAGCACGGTGAACCACAGCCAGAACGCGACCTGCCCCGTGAAGAGCGGCGTTCCCGTTCCACTCACCAGTTCCTGAATGAAGATGCCCGTCGTGATCGCGCTTCCGATCTCGACGATGAACATCACCGGATTCGTGAATTGAATCCGCGGATCGAGCTTCCTGAACGAGTCGATGAACGCGCGCGAAAGGATCGCGCGATTCCAGAGAGAAATCGTCTGTGCCTTACTCATTGGAGCTCCCTATCGAGCGCGAGATTCAGCTCGAGCACATTCACGCGCGCGCGTCCGAAGATGCCGAATGCCGGACCTTCCGTGTGTGCGCGAACGAGCTCGCGAATGCGGCCGGGATCCACGTTACGAGCACGCGCGACGCGTGCGACCTGCAGCTCCGCCGCATTCGGCGGAATGTGCGGATCGAGCCCCGCGCCGCTGGCGGTGATCATTTCCGACGGCACCTGCGCGGCCGTTACGCCTTCGCCGGAGGTGACGTTGTCGAGTCGCTCGCGCACGAGCTTCAGGTGATCGGGATTCGACGGGCCGTAGTTGCTGCCGCCGGTCGAAGCCGAGTTGTAATCCACTGCCGACGGCCGAGGATGAAAATACTGCGGCTTCGTGAAGCTCTGCGCGATCAGTGAGGAGCCCGCGATCGTTCCGTCGTCGCGCCGAATGAGACTTCCTTCGGCCTGCCGCGGAAAGATCTGCGCGATTCCCAACATCAAGAGGTGGTAGCCAACGCCGAAAAGCATCATCGTCACGATGGTGAAGAGCACACCGCGTCTGATTTCTTTGAACATTTTGAGTCACCTCAATGCATGGCCAGAAACTCGGCAATCGGGCCGAGCACGGCCACGGGCATGAACATGAGCAATCCAAGGACGACGACCACCGACCACAGCGCCAGTCCGAACGTGGGCGAATCGGCGCGGAGCGAGCCGGCACCCTCGGGCGCCGCGGGTTTCGCCGCGAGCGAAGCTGCCAACGCCAGCGGTGCGATGATTGGGATGTAGCGCGCCAGGAGCATCACCAGCCCGGTGACGATGTTCCAGAACGGCGTGTTGTCGGCCAGACCTTCGAAGCCCGAACCGTTGTTGGCCGCGGCGGAGGTGAATTCGTAGAGCATCTCCGAGAAGCCGTGTGCTCCGGCGTTCTTCAGCCAGCCCAACGTCGTGCCGGGGTCGTTCGTGGTCGCCCAGACAGAGCAGGCGATGGCCGTCCCGCCCAGAATGAGGAATGGATGAAGCAGCAAAGCCAGGCTGGCCAGCTTCATCTCTTTCCCTTCGACCTTCTTGCCGAGAAACTCCGGTGTGCGGCCGATCATCATGCCGGTGACGAACACCGTCACGATGATGAAGATGAGCATGTTGATGAATCCGACGCCTACGCCGCCGAAGATGTTGTTCAGCCACATGCCGATCATCGGCACCAGACCGCCGAGGGGCGTCATGGAGTCGTGCATGGCGTTGACGGAGCCGTTCGAGGTCACCGTCGTCGTGGCCGCCCACAGCGCGGAAAGGCCGGCGCCGAAGCGCACCTCCTTGCCCTCCATCGAACCGGTGGACTGATCGGCGCCCAACTGCGCAATGGCCGGGTTTCCGCCGAGCTCCTGCTGCACCGCGAATCCCACCAACGGCAGGTAGAGCGCGAGCATCGTCAGAAAGATCACGACGGCGAGGCGGCGGCGATTGAGCATGTAGCCAAGCATCCAGACCATCGCCATCGGAATGATCGCGATCGACCACATCTGGACGAGATTCGAGATCGGCGTCGGGTTCTCGTACGGATGCGCGGAGTTCGGGCCGAAGAATCCGCCGCCGTTCGTGCCGAGCTGCTTGATCGCCACTTCCGCAGCAACCGGACCACGGGCAATGGTCTGTTCCTGCCCTTCGACAGTGGTCGCTTTCGCGGCACCCTTGAAGGTCATCGGCGTGCCCTGCCAGATCAGGATCGTGGCAACGACGATCGCCAGCGGCAGGAGGACGCGGACCGCGGCACGCGTGGCATCGACATAGAAGTTGCCGAGCTTGATGAGCCGGTTGCCGCCGAGCGCGCGGATGATCGCAACGAGAGCTGCCATGCCGGTTGCCGCGGTGACGAACTGCAGAAACGTGACGACGATCAACTGCGACAGGTACGACAACCCCGTCTCGCCGCTGTAATGCTGCAGGTTCGTGTTCGTCACGAAGCTGGAGATCGTGTTGAAGGCCAGCGCCGGCTCCATATTCGCGGTCCCATCCGGATTGAGAAAGAGCATTCCCTGGAGCATGACCACGGCGAACGTGGCCAGCCACATGAAAACGTTGGAGAAGAGCAGCGACTTCGCGTACGCCTTCCAGTCCTGCTCTTCGAAAGGGTCGATGGTCGCGAGTCGAAGCACGAGCCGTTCGACCGGAACGAGAAGCGGATCGAGCCAGGTCTTCTGGCCGCTGAAGACGCGGGCCATGGAGCGGCCGATCGGGATGCTCGTGGCGATGGTGACGGCGATAGTGAGAACGACAGCGAGGATTTCGAATCCCACGTTCCGATCTCCTCTCAGAACCGCTCGGGGCGGATCATTGCGTAGAACAGATATGCGGCGATGAGCAGACAGAGTGCGAGAAGCAGTGCGTTCAACATCGTCACACCCGCTCACAGAAACGGATGAAGGCGAACATGGCCACGAACATGGCCAGTCCAAGCAGGATCATTCCGAGAATCAACACTTGCTTCCTCCTCAGAACATCACCACGACGCCGGCCAGCGCGAGGAACTGGCGGTCGGTCGTCGTGTCGTTCTTGAAGAACACGCCGGTGCTCGATTGGTCGTAGCGGCCCTCGAGCTTGAGAATCACGTTCTCGTGAGGGCGCGACTCATACGTGAGCGTGGCTTCGCGAACCGTCTGCGCGGCGCCGGTGATGCCGTTGTCGGGATCGCTGAAGCGCTCGGCACGAACGGCAATGGCATTGCGCTCGTCGATCGCATACCGCGCGTAGACGCCCACGCCGTTCCAGTTCGCGTCGTCCGTGTTTGGGATGTCCTGCGATCCGATGTCCACCGTGCCGCCGAGCTGGAGCGATGGCGTCGCTTTGTAGAGCACGACGAGATCGACGAACTTGCGCAGAGAGTCGTCGTCGTTCGCCAGCTCCGGCCCAAGATAGGAATTGAGGGATGCGGTCCACGCGTCGCGCGAGTAGGCGATCTGCGCGCCGATCGATTTGCCGCTGTTGTTGTCGTTGATGAGCTGCCAGCCATTGAGCAGATCGACTCGCCCGGACCAGCGATCATTGAACGCGTAGCTCGCCTTGATGCCCGTCTGATAGTAGGGCGACGATTCGCCCATGATGGAGCGCGTGTAGTTCCAGTTGTCCTTCGCGTAGAAGCCTTCCAGTCCGATGTGCGAGGGGTAGATGCCTCCCTCGAGGACGACGCCGTTGGCGAGGCGATAGGCGACGGACGCGTGATAGATGTGCCGGAACGTTCCGGCTCCTTCCGGCTCGCCGCCGTGTACGACGCCGGCCCCTTCACCGGCGACCAGAGCAAGCGTGAATCCGACCGGCTGTTCCGCTGACACGGGACGCGTCCACTGCACCTGCGCGAGATTGATCGCGAATTCGTTCGCGCGTTTCGCGCTCGTTCCCGCGCCCGGATAGAAGTTCTGGTGATTGTCGGGCCGATTGCTGTTCCACGAAAAGTTCAGGTCAACGAACCCGCTGAACGCAATCGGTGGTGGCGCGTCCTGGGCCTTACTCGTCGCGGCGAGCAACAGAAGGATGACCAGGCAAACGAACAACAGAGGGTCGTCGTGTTTCCTGCGATTCATGATGGCGCTGCTCCCTATTTCGATTCGCGGCGCGCGAAGATCGCAGGCGCGAAGATCCAGACGAAGAGATAGACGTTGCGCTCGAGCGCGCGATCGGGCGATCCGAGGAGGGCGAACCAGCCGTGACCGGCATAGGTCGACAGCGCAACTTCAGTGGCGATCGAAAGTGAAAGCCAGGCGATGCCGACGCCGAGCGCGTGCGTCGCGCCCGCCTCGTAGGCGCAGAGCTTCGTGTACAGCCAGGCTGTCGCGATCAGGACGCCAATCGTGGCCACCGCTCCCGCTCCCGGCGATCGCGGGTCGATGGCCACATGCACGCCCACCACGAAAATCGCGGCGACGAGCCAAAACAGCACGACGAGCGTCGCCGTCGTGAACGGATGATGGTGCCGTGAAGCGAATCGGTTGGCTGGCTGCGTCATGGTGGTCATCCCGACCTCCTGACTGTCTTCAACCACGCCGGCCAGCCGCGCTCGCAAAGGACTTCTAAGGATTGGCGTTAGGAAATCGAAATCGTTTCTTAAGAAACCGTAAAGGCCGGCGGGGCCCGGCGGTTGGGTGGGCATTGAGGCGCGCTCGACGAACGAAGTGGCGCTATTCGGGTCTCAGTTTCATCGATTCCCGGCGATCCTCAGATGGCAAGTCCTGCCTTCCCTGCGGCCGCCACCAGCGGGCCATCGCGCGTCGTGAGTTTCAACGACAACCGAATCGCGAGCTCGAGATACGAAGCGTCGTAGGCAGAGATCTCATATTGCCGGGCAAGATCGAGCAGCCGGTCAGGCTCAGGCGGTGAAGAATCGATCTCCAGGGCGAGCGCTCGTATGGCATCCAGAATCGCTTCGGTATGAGTGGCCTTCAGCTTGCCCCGGCGCTCGAGCTGGTAGAGCGCGTTCGCAAACTCCAGTTGCCACACGATCGGCACGTGCACGACTTCTTCCGCCGCTCGGCGCAGCATCTTTTCCGAATATGCAGTGGCCTGGCTCTTGACGAACCACGCGAGAATGACGGAATTGCCGGCGACGAAGGCCAATCAATCCCTTCCCTCGTCGATGAGGCTGTGCAGCGAGATGCGGGTACGAATGTTCAACTGCTTGCTCAGCGCTCGAATCGTTCTCACGGCCCTGGCGCGGTTCGGCTTCTCGTCAACCTCCGCCGGGACGAGTCTGGCGACCGGTTTCCCGTGGGAGGTGATCACGACTTCCTTGCCTGCCCGGACATCTTGGAGCAGTTCCGACAGCCTCGCCTTGGCCTCGAACACGCCGACATTCATGGGTATCTCCAATCTAGTTAACCAGATTCTAGCACCCCGTCCTGAACGTCCGGCCGGTCCTGCAGCGCGAGCGCGGCTACACCGGCTCGGAGATGAACCGGTACCCGACCCACGGCTCGGTGACGATGTATCGCGGCGAGGATGGATCGGGCTCGATCTTCTTGCGCAGAGCGCTCATGTGGACGCGCACCGTATCGGCGGTCGTGCCCGGTGCTTCGCGCCATACACGCGCGATGATGTGATCGGTGAAGACCGGCTTGCCCGCGTTCACCGCCAGCAGTTCCAGCAGCGAATACTCGGTCGGCGTCAGGTGGACTTCGCGCCCTCCCTGCACGACGCGCCGGCGCTCGAGATCCAGCGTTAGATCGTCGAATGCGAGCGTCTTCGCCGCCGCCCCGCCGGTGCGCCGCAACTGCGCACGAATGCGCGCCAGAAGCTCGGCCACCGAGAACGGCTTCGTCACGAAGTCGTCCGCGCCGAGGTCGAGCGCGCGAATCTTGTCCGCATCGTTCCCGCGGACCGACAACACGATGATCGGAGTCTGCGACGTGGACCGGATCGCGGAGATCAGCTCGAAGCCGTCCGAGCGCGGCATCGACAAGTCGGTCAGCACGAGATCCGGCGCGTGCGTCTGAAAAGCGCCGGCTCCTTCCGATCCGTCGGCGGCCGGGACGACCGTGTAGCCGTTCACGCGCAGCTCGCGGGCCATCGACTCGCGGATCGCGGGATCGTCGTCCACCACCAGAATGATCGATGCCAGCGTCATGGCTGCTCCGATTCAGGAAGCGCGGCCGGAAGGAGCGCGGCCGGCACATCGACTCGCGCTACGGTGCCGCCGCCTTGCCGCGGTGTGATACCGAGCGAGCCGCCGTTTGCCGCCGCCAGGCTGCGCGCGATCTCCAATCCGAGGCCGCGTTGCGCGACATCGCTCGTCGCCCCGGCCAGCAGATTGCCGTCCGCATCCGTCACTCCGGCAGGAAGGCCCGGACCCCGATCGAGGACCTCCATGCGAACCTGCGCCGGATCGAGCGGATGCGGACGCGCCAACAGCTCCAGCGGTGCGCCGGGCGGAGAGACGCGATGCGCGTTCTCGATGAGGTTCACGAGAATCTCCAGCGCCAGTGACGGATCGACATTCGCGTCGGGGCAGTCGTCCTGCACTCGAACGGTGACCGGCCGCGATTCGAAGACCAGCGGCAGGTTCTCGCGCACGGCGTGGAAGATGTCGGCCGGAGGCGTCGGCTCACGATGCGGCTTCGCCTTTCCCGCTTCGAGCCGGGCCATGGAAAGCAGGTTGTCGATCCGCCGCCGCAGCCGTCCCGTTTCATCGGTGATCCCGGCCACCGACGGTCTGAGCTCATCGTCGTGCTCCGCTTTGCGTTTGAGCGCCTGGGTGTGAATCGTGATCGCCGTGAGCGGCGTCGTCAGATCGTGAGAGATCGCACGCAGCAGCGATGTCTTCAGCGTGTCGCTCTCGCGAATGGCCTGCATGTGGGCGTTCTCTTCGATGAACTTCTCGCGCTCCACCGCCAGTCCCACGAGGCCCGATGCCGAAACGAGCGCGTGCATCGATGCCTCCGTTCCTCGGGCGACAAGCGCTCCGGTCGTCTTGCCCCCGATGATGAGCGGCAGATACACATCGCGACCGAGCGGCGAGGGAAATTCCAGCGGTTCCTTGTGGCGTCCGACACCGGCGATCAAATCCTCGATCTCGTCCGGCTTCTCTCCAATCCACCAGATCACCTTCTGCCGGTAAGGGCTGCCATCGAAGAGCACCAACCCGCCTTCGCGTGCGCCGAGCAGCGTCAGTGCGCGACCGGCCGCCTCACCGAGTGCACCCACACGATTCGTTGCGGTGAAAAGATCCACGCTCAAACGGTAAAGCGTTTCGAGCTCGTTCCGTCGCCTCTCCGCATCTTCAGCCTGAATGCGTGCAGCGATCACCAGTCTGCTGACGATGACTGAAGTGACGAGGAACGCCGACAGGGCAACCCAGTTCGCAGGCGCCGCGATCGTGAACGTATGGAGCGGATCGAAGAAGAAAAAGTTGTAGCAGAGCGTCGCCACGATCGAGGCCACGGTCCCGGCCAGCAGACCGCCGCGCAGCGACGCCAACAGCACGACGATCAGAAACGCGAACCCCACCGTGTTCGGATTGAGCCGCATCGCGTACCCAATCAGCGTCACGGCGGCCGTACCGCCCAGCGCGATCAGCCACGGTGTGACCTTTCTGAAGATTCCACGCGAGGCCATGCGAATACGGATAACACGAATCCGGGAGCGGAGTCGTTAAGGGAAGCTAAAGATCGTTGCGTGCAATGGGGCGCAGGACTCGCCCTCGCATCACCGCCGTTCGGCTTTCGCCTCTTCGACACTTCGGAACACAGGCGTCGGGAGTGCGATGCGGCGCGTGGATACGTCTTTGCCGGCGAAGAAGTCTGCGATGGCGGCTTGCACTTCGGGATTCGGCTCGAGGTCTTCGTGGCCGGCGTTCGGGACGATGAGATGGGTGGCGTTGGGCATGGTCCAGCGCAGTTCTTCCGCCTGATACGGCGGGGTGTTGCTATCCAGCGTGCCGCTGAGGAACAAGACCGGCAGCTCGGAGAGGATGGCCGAGCGGAATGTGTCGCCTGGGTCGTGCGGGGGCAGGACACTGCAGACCTCGGGGTAAGCGCCGTTCTGGGCGTTGCCGAAAATCGAGCGCGCGGCTTCGAGCGCGATCTGCCGGTCGCGCAGTTCCGTCGCGCCGCCGGAGCAGCGCATGCCGTAGACCATCAGGTCGACACCTCCGGCGGCGGCTTGGTTGTATCGCTTCTCGACGAACTGCGCGAGGATCGACGGGTCGTCGCGCTCGAGGGTCGTCAGCAGCGCGGGGAAGACGGGGAAGTCGTTGCCGTCGCCGATGTCGAGGACGAGGATGCGGCGTAGTGCGTCCGGGCCGATGCGCACTTCGATCTCTTCTTTGCGGCGACGGTCTGTGATTTTCACGGCGATGGGCTCGCGCTCGAGTTTGGCCAGCACGCGACGCAGCGACGCGGTCATGTCGGTGCCGGCCAGCATCGAGAGTTTTGCCAACTGGGCGTCGAGCACGAGCGGCAGTTTGCGCATGTGATTCGGCCCGGCGGTGGAGATGAAGACCGCACGCTCGATGCTGCGGCCGTATTCGCGGATGATGGCCAGGCCGAGGTATGTGCCGTAGCTGTGACCGAGGAGACTGACCTTCGGCACGCCGAGCGCTTTGCGGAGATCGTCGACGTCGGCGGCACTCTCGCGGACCGTGAAACCGGCGAGGTCGAGACCTTGCGCGGTCCAATGCTCGACGCACGCACGCGCCGCGGCGACGACACGCGGCAGCACCACCGCTGCGCTGTCGAAATACCGCTGCGGATCGAGCGGCGTGGATGGACAGACCGGCCGCGGCGTGGACGCGCCGATGCCGCGCTGATCGAGCAGGATGACGTCGCCCAATTCCGCTAGGCGCGCCAGCGTTGGGATCGCGTATTGGTTGCGCGCCGCGCCGATGCCGGAGCCGCCCGGACCACCGGCGAGGTAGACGATCGGCGCGCCCGTGCCGCCCGCGCTCAGACGCACGAACGCCAGCTCGACCGATCCGGCGTCCGGACGATCGCGTCGCAGTGGGACGGTCAGCTTCCCGAGCTGAGCCTGCAATTGCGGCGGCGCGCCGGAGGGAAGGGCGAATGGTTTCCAGTCGATGGGAGCGGCGCTCGCGGACGCAGCGCAGAGAATGGTGGCGAGGAGAAGTCTCATTACGAACAAGGTAGGTCCGCGAGCGCGGAGCGGTCTGTCACTGGATTAACCACAGCAGATCAATCACCGCAGCGCAGCGCGGTAGGCGGCAGGGGTGATGCCCAGGCGTGCGCGGAAGTTGCGCGTGAGATGCGATTGCGAGTCGAAGCCGGCGTCGAGTGCAACCGCGGCGATCGATTGCTCCGTTCCTGCGAGGCGGCGTGCGGCTTCGTCGACGCGTAGCGCGCGCAGGTACTCGCCGACGGTCGTGCCGAAGCGACGCGGGAACGCGCGGCAGAGGTGAACCGGATGCACGCCGGCGGCGTCGGCAATGCGGCGGAGCGTGAGCTTCTCCGCAAAATGCGCGTGCAGGAAGTCGCGGGCGACATGCATCCAGCGCAGGCAGTCTTCGCGCTCGCGGCTCAACGCGCCAACCAGCGCCGCCGCGGACTCGTCGAGATCGAGATCGTCGCGACTGCTCCAGCATCGGCGCGCGAAGAGCGCGGCCGGTCCGGAGAGCTCGCACGCAACATCGGGCAGGCGATACTCATCGGCGAGATCCAACGCGAAGATCCGTCCGCCTGCCGCTCCGAAACGCTCGCTCTGAATTTCATTCGCAGGATAGAAGTACGCGCGTCCTCGCTCGCGAGTGAGCTCGCGCGCTCCGGCGCGCTGCACGCTCACGCCGGCGAGAATCAGGCAGACGAAGGGACGCTCATGAGTGTGCCGCGGTGTCGACGCATGTGGCGCGCAGTTGCTGACGCGCAGACGGACTCCGCCCGGAGTGTGCCGCTCGCACTCGATGTCATGAAACGCCACGACGTTAGATACGCCCGAACAGCGGCGCGGTTCGCAAGTAGGTGTGCGTGAGCGAAAGAAAACTCAAACTGCGCAAACCGTGGCATAGGCCATGGTTTTCGTAATTTGAGATCCTTCGCTCACACCCGCCCAACCACCTCACTCAGGATGACGGGGGAGGAGTAAGGGCGTCCGGGACGCTATCGCGGGAGACTGCGCTGTCAGCGGGAGTGGTTTGCCGCGCGTGCGGCATCTTCGAGCACTTTCATCAGCGCGATCCAGGGGCTCGGGCCGTAGCTGATTCGCGCCACACCAATCGCCGCAAGCGCGGGTGTGGATGTGCTGTCGGCGACCATGATGTTGACCGGCAGCGGTGAGCCGTGGACGGCGTACTCGATCAATGCGGGATCGACGAGTCCCGGAAGGAACAGGCCGTCAGCGCCGCTTCCGGCGTACGCTCGTCCGCGCTCGATCGCCGTATCGACCATCGCCTTGTCGTGGCTCGCGCGCGGGCTTCGCAGAAAAACGTCGGTTCGCGCGTTGAGGAAGAACGCGATTCCGGCGTCATCTGCCGTCTGCCGCGCGCGCGCAATCCTTTCCACCTGCTCGGCGGTCTCGCGCATGGCGCCGCTGTCCGGAAAGCTGTCTTCCAGATTGCAGCCGATCGCCCCTGCCTCGATCGCCGCGGCGATCGTTCGGCCGACCGCGACGACGTCCTTCCCGTAACCGCTCTCGAGGTCTACCGAGACGGGAAGCTCCGTCGCCTCCACGATCCGCCGGAGGTTGGCG
Source organism: Acidobacteriota bacterium (assembly GCA_030775085.1). Lineage (GTDB taxonomy): Bacteria > Acidobacteriota > Thermoanaerobaculia > Gp7-AA8 > Gp7-AA8 > QHVT01. Next base: position 82,416 of record JALYJW010000003.1, read on the forward strand.
ATGACTAGGTCGAACGGGATGCGTTCGCCGTCGGCGAAACCGTTCGCAGACGCGACCGACCAACTGCCCGTGGCGATTGCCTTCGCACCGCCCGCGGCGACGGCTTTCGCTGATCCGGCGTCCCAGATGTTGTAGAGCACGAGCGGGTCTCCGGCAACGTGCAGTGAGCGAAAGTCGTCGGCCTTGTCTTTCTGATTGCGCACCATCGCGCACAGTATGACAAATGGTTGTGATCGGAGACGGAGAGACGACGGGAGGCCTCCGGCGGGCCGGCCCGGCCGGCAGCGCTTGCCGAAACACGAGCGAATCGCCTTCTTGCCTTTGGTGGCCCCAGTGACGCAGCGGCGAATACGGGGTGATGCCTGCGAGCTGTGATCCCTCTTTAATTTCCGCCGCGTTTCCTCATTCAAATTCTCAACGACCAGACGAGAAGACAACCCGAGACCAGCGAACCGACGGCAAAGAGCTTCATGTTTCTGGTGGCCTGCGGCACGGACCATTCTGCAAACCGACGATGGAGCCGCCAGGGAATCATCATCAGTCCGATGGACGTGACGATCAGCACCCAGCCGAACGCAGCGAAGAACGCCGGGAACATCAGACGCGACGAACAGACGACGAACGACGCTCCGACGACGATGCGGACTGCGAGCTCCGAAACATGTGCGACTGCAGAACCGGCCAATCCGCCGAGGAAAGCCTTTGCCGTTGCAGGACGAACGAGCGCCAGCAAACCAAGACAAAGGAAATAGGCCGCCGTCAGAGCAACAACGATGAACGCAACCGTCGCAATCACCGCCGGTCTCCGATGTTCTCCTCCACCTCGGGCCGCTCGTCGTCGTTATCGGACATCGCTTCCATCACCACATCGCTCAGCGCGCTATCCGCGTCTTCGCGCTCCTGCTTCGCGAGCAGGACGCGCAGCGCGGGCGGGGCGACGAACGTCGTGATCATCACCATCAACGCAACGGAGCTGTAGAGACCCGTCGAGAGAAGTCCGGCAGAAAGGCCGAGCTGCGCGAAGATGAGGCCCACTTCTCCGCGCGGAACCATACCGACTCCGATCACGAGTTTGCGCAGAGGCCGTCCGAACGCGGCGAAGCCCGCCAGCAGTTTCCCGATGATCGCTACGAGCGTCAGCAGCATTCCGATGACGAAGAACTGCCGCGTGTCTGCATTGAACGGGTTCAGCGCCTTCAGATCGACGGCTGCGCCGACGGAGACGAAGAAGATCGGAATGAAGAACTGCGCGACGTCGTAGACCTCGTGCTCGATCTCGCGTCCGCGGTCCGTTTTCGCGAGGATCAACCCGGCCGCGAATGCGCCGATGATCAGCGCCGAGCCGGCCAGATCGGCGAGCCAGGCCAGGCCGAATGCGAACATGATCGATGCAAAAAAAAGCGCCTTCCTGACCCGCACTCGCGCAACGAGCGCGATCAGGCGCGGAGCGAGCACGGAACCGACGATCACGGCGAGCGCGACGAACCCGAACGCGATGGCGAAGATCTTCGTCACGCCCAGCACCGTCAGTTTCTCTCCCGCCGCCACAGCGCTGATCACCGTCAGCAGCACGAGGCCGAAGATGTCGTCGATGACCGCCGCGCCGAGGATCACTTGCGATTCGTCGCTCTTCAGATGACCGAGGTCGGAAAGGACGCGCGCCGTGATGCCGACCGACGTTGCGGTCAGCGCGGCACCGAGGAAGACGGAGACCGTGGTTGGATAGTCCAGCCACGCGCCGACTCCGTAGCCCGCGGCAAACGGCAATACCACGCCCACTGCAGCCACTGCGCCCGATGCGCCGCCGACGGACAGCAGTCGATTGAGATCCGTTTCGAGTCCGATCAGGAAAAGGAGAAGGATCACGCCCAGCTCCGCGAGGACGTGCAGCATCGGATCGTGTGCGTCGATCAGGTGCAATCCCGAAACGCCGATGACGATGCCGCCGACCATCTCGCCGAGGACGGCGGGCTGCCCGATGCGCTCGGCCAGTTCGCCGAACAACTTCGCGGCGGCGAAGATCGCCAGCAGCGCGACCAGGAGCTCAGAGATCCCCATCGAAGACCTCCGCGTTGGAAACAGAAATGAAGCTGAACGGGACGCCAGATTGCACCGCATGCCTCCTCACGAGCGGCGGCCCGACCGCTCTGCGTCCTGCGAGAAAACCGTCCCGCACCCGATGTCGCGCGACATACTAATGCACGCTGGCGCAAAGGAGTCCCATGGCTACCCGCATCACCCTCGAAGTCATCCTCGACAAAGTGCTCGTCTCCAAAAGCGCGCCATCGGGCGACGCGTCATGACCGAGATGATCGACGTCGCTGGCCTCACGTACACCTATCGCGGCGCGCAGAGCGCTGCGATCCATGAAGTGAGCTTCCGCGTGAAAGCGGGCGAGATCTTCGGGTTCCTCGGTCCCAGCGGCTCCGGCAAGAGCACGACGCAGAAGATTCTCATCGGGCTGCTGCGCGGCTTCGAGGGCGAGGCGCAGGTGTTGGGACGCGCGGTCCGCGAGTGGACGCGCGAGGACTACCGCCGCATCGGCGTTTCCTTCGAGCTGCCGAATCACTACCTGAAGCTCACCGCGCTCGAGAACCTCCGCTATTTCGGCGCTCTCTACGGCGTATCGCACGATCCGCGCGCCGTGCTCGACGAGGTCGGCCTCGGCGACGATGCAGACAAGCGCGTGGGCGAGTATTCGAAAGGGATGCGCAACCGTCTCAACCTCGCACGCGCACTGCTGCACCGGCCGGAGCTGTTGTTCCTCGACGAGCCGACCTCCGGCCTCGATCCGTCCACGAGCCGCCTCATCCGCGACGTCATTCGCCGGCGCCGGGAGGAAGGGGCGACTGTGTTTCTCACGACGCACGACATGCAGACAGCCGAGGAGCTGTGCGATCGCGTCGCGTTTCTCTTCGGCGGCACGGTGCGTCTCATCGACGCGCCACGCGCGCTGAAGCTGCAGCACGGCCGGCGCGTCGTACGCGTCGAAGACGAGCGGGGCGACGCGTGCGAGTTTCCGCTCGACGGTCTGGCCGGCAATGCCGGATTCCTGAATCGCCTGCGCGATGGGAGCGTCCGGACGATCCACACGCAGGAAACGACGCTGGACGACATCTTCATCAACGTGACCGGCGGGAAGCTCGACTGATGCGGCTCACCGCGGCACTCTCGAACGACGTCCGCCTGCAGCTTCGCTACGGCCTGTACTCGGTGAGCGCGCTGATGATCGTCATCTGGGGCGGCCTGGTCCTGCCGCTGCGCGGCGTGCTCACGACGCCGGCGCTGCTGCCGGCGCTCGTGCTGGTGAGCCTCATCGTCACCACCTTCTACTTCATGGCGGCGCTGGTACTGTTCGAGAAGGGGGAAGGAGTCCTCGCGGCGCTCGTGGTCACGCCGATGCGGAGCGGCGAATACCTCGTGTCGAAAGCGCTCTCGCTGACGGTTCTCGCGACCGCCGAGACGCTGCTCATCGCGGCCGTGCTGTTCCGGCAGGACGTGCAGTGGACGCGGATCGTCGTAGGCTCGCTGCTGCTCGGCTTCCTCTACGCGTGTGCAGGGTTCGTGATGGTGGTCCGTTACGATTCGATCAATCAGTTCCTGATGCCGTCCTCGGTTGCGGTGACGTTGTTGCTGCTGCCGCTGCTCTCGCATTTCGGATTCGTCGCGGAATGGGTTGCGGATTGGCTGATGGCTCTCCATCCGGCGGAGCCGGCGATGCGATGGATGCGCGGCGGCGGAGTGCTCGCGCTGGGCGGTGCGCTGTTCTGGTGCGCTGCCGGGCTGCTCCTGGCGCGGCGCGAATTCCAGCGGTTCGTGGTGCGCGCATGAACCTCTACCGCTCGCTCGCCCCGATCGACCTGCAGAACATCCGCCGCGATCCGCTGCTGGCGTGGATCAGCATCCTCCCGTTCGTCCTGGCGCTGGCCTATCGCCTCGTCCCGCTGCTGCGCGACACGCTGCTGGCGCGTTTCGCGTTCGATCTCCAGCCCTACTACACGCTCATCGCCAGCTCGTTCGTCGGCGCCGCGCCAGGCATCGCCGGAATGATCGCCGGCTTCCTGCTGCTCGACGAGCGCGACGACGGCGTGCTCACCGCCATCGCGGTCACCCCCGTCGGACCGGCGGCGTACGTGAGCTACCGCATCGCCGCGCCGCTGCTCCTGGGCTTCGTGACTACCGTCGCGGCGTATCCGATCATCGGCCTCGTCCCGCTGGCGTTTCACGACCTGCTGGCGATCTCCGCCGTGGCCGCGCTGTCCGCCCCGTTCACGGCGCTCTTTCTGGCGACCTTTGCCCAGAACAAAGTGGCGGGCTTCGCGATCGTGAAAGTGCTGAACCTCATCGGCCTCGCGCCCATTGCCGCATGGTTCGTCGCGGAGCCGCAGCAGTGGATCGCCGGCATCGTGCCGTCCTACTGGGCGATGAAAATGTTCTGGCTCGCGGTCGAGGGCCGATCGTATGGAACGTACGCGCTGGCAGGGCTCGTGGTCACCGCTGCGATCCTCGCCGCTTTGTTGAATCTTTTCCGCCGCCGGCAGGCGTAGCGGCTCGGAGCGCGGTGGCGAAATGCGTTACGACGGCGAACTGTCAGGGCCGGTCACCTCCGACGCCGGCGGAGCTCCAGGATCCGGTAACGGAACAGGTTAAGCAGGAACTCGAAGACCGCCGCCATCCTGACGAAGGAACGCCGGCCGGTCAGGCCGAGAAACTCCGTTTCCGTTTCGCCAATGCGAAATCCCAGGCGGCGGGCCTGGATCAGGATCTCGGCGTCGATGAACCAGTCGGTGGATTGCAGGGTCAGCCGCTCGTAGGCCGAGCGGGTCATCACCTTTGGCTTGGCGTTGATGTCGCGCACCGAGGGGCCGGGGAAGAGAGCCTGAAAGAGCCCGTTGAGGACCAGCGAAAGGAGCTTGCGCTTGATGCCGTCGCCGCGTTGCTTGCGATACGTCTTCGCCAGATCAAGCCCCTGTTCCCGGAGCAGCCTGTAGATCCGCACCAGATCCTCGACCAGGACCTGGCCGTCGCCGTCGATGAACGCCACAGATTCACCCGTGGCGAGCGCCAATCCGGTGCGCAAGTCCCACCCCATCATTCCCTGCTTTTCCACTGCCGAGCACACGATGCGCGGGTCGGCGGCGGCCAGTTCCCGGACGACATCCGGTGTCGTGTCGGCCGCGCCAGCCACATAGTTCCCCACAAGCACCAGCTCATGATCGGTGATGCCCGCGTCGAGGAGCACCTGACGGATGCGTGCCACAAACGAGCGCACCTCGCCCCCGGCGCGGTAACACAGAACGACCACGGAGAGCTCTGGGCGAATGGGTGACCTCGATCTCTACTCGAGCAGCAGCGCGCGCTGACGTGACGTCAGCGGACGGGTCAGGATACGCGCCGCGGGCCGATAGCCTGCCAGCGCGGCGCCGGAATGGCCCAACAGGGGGTCACCACGCGGATCGGAGACCAGTCGAAAGATTCCTGCACGGTCATCGAAATCCAGCATCACCAGCGTCGCGTAGGGAAACCGATCGGCCGCACACGAGCCCACCGCAACGCACTCTGCCTGACTTTCGCGCCAGCAGTCGAGCCCCATCGGGTTTGCGCGGCAGCCCGAACCTCGGTCAGGCGCCATCCGCAGGGCAGGGATGGCCCTGTCGTCATAAAGCAGGGTGAGCCAGCATTGAGCCAGATAGTCTGCCTCGGTCGCCAGATACAGACCCGGTGTCGGCCCGCTGCGGAGGATGACCCCCGTGCCAGGCGTCAACGCAGGCGCGGTCGTCACGATCGACAGGAGCTCCTTCTTGTGCATCCGCCAGGTCGAAACCCACAGGTCCTGTCGCTCCAACCCTCCCCAGACTCCGAAACCCACAAAGAGGACCGGCACGAACACGAAACCAGTCCGGAAGCGGGGCCATTGCTGCACCGCCCAGCCAACGGCCACGGCGATCGCCAGTGATGCCCACATGCGCGACAGGATGTGCGTGCGGTAGTGAATCTCGGCCATCTGCAGCGCGGCGTACGCGGCATTCGCTGCCAAAGCCATGGCGCCAAGGATCCCCACCAGCAGGAGGGTCTTCCGTTGCGGCCCATCCCGATCCTGCACCAGACGCGTCCGGAAGGCGAACCAGGCCGCCGCCACTCCGGACGCGAGTCCCATGGCCCACAGGGGAATCACCTGCGGTGGCCTGGAATACCAGACCGGGTGCGCAAAGGCCCAGCGCCACGGGATGAAGTTCTCGGCAAACAGTAGGATCGTGCGATGCAGACGCATCCCGAGAGACAACGGTTGCATGGCCACCGCCGCGTAGCTGGTGGGATCCTGCAGAAACCGCCACTCGATCGGGACCGCGGGCGCCAGTGCGAGACCGACTGCCGACAGCACCACGAGCATCCGACGCCAGGCCGCGGCACCTCCACGCCAGAACAGGAGCAACGGGATGAAGGGCAGGGCTGGGATCGCGACCTCGATGGTCCATATGCTGATCGCGGCAGCGGCACAGGCACCCGCAACCCAACCGGCGCCACCGCCCGCCACATAGCGCAGGCTGCAACCGATGGCGAGCAGCAGCATCAGCGCACTGCAGTTGTAGCCCAGCGCGGTCAGGTTGCCGGTCAGGTAGTCGCTGGTGGCGGTGAGCGTCAGACAGATCGTCAGGAATCGGGTGAGCCGCTGCTCCGGCAGCAGCAACCGGGCGATCCATCCGGCAGCCAGTGCATGCCCGAGCCAGGTGACGGCGTAGAGCAGGTGCAGCGTCCAGATGGGCTGCGGGGTATCGAGAGCAAGCCGGTACGGCAGGGTATAGAGGCGACGCAGGGGAGCGCCCGCCGGGCTCAGCGCGGCCAGGAAGCCATGTCCCTGAAACTCGCGCGCCAGCCGCAGCAGGAGCGTGTCGTCCTGCCACATGCCGCGCATCGGCGCAGTCAGCCCCACCGCCAGAAGAAGGAGGACAAGGTAGAGAGACCCGTTGCCGCCCCAATCGGCGAAGAACCGGCGCAAACCCCGGTCCCCTGCTCGCGTATCTCTCAAGCCAAGTGCCCCCTCACCCGGCGGAATGCTACCCCAGACATCAGAGAGAAATTGCGGACGGCGAACCGCTTCACTCCCCAGACGCTCACCCTCGGCACGAAGAACTTCGTCTGGCACTTCCGCAATCACCCCGGCCTTGCGAAGTCACTCGAGGAAGGGCGAGCCGGCGCGGCGTTCGTTCCGTCTGCCGCGTACGCAACGGGAGACATCCGCGTCCACGAGCTCGCGTACTCGCGCCACGGTCTCCGTCTCTGCACGATTGATCCGATCACGGGCCGCAAGGTCATCGTGGCCGAGGTTCCGGGCTTCGCGCGAGGTCTCGCGTTTGCTGGAGCCTATGCCTTCATCGGACTGTCGCAGGTGCGCGAGAAACTGTTCGATGGAATCCGCGTCGCCAGCCAGGCGGAGCGCAACGTGGGGCGCTTCGACCGGAAGGCCTCGGCGAGAACTTCCCGAGGCAGCACTTGTATGATCGCCGCATGACTTTCCTTCGCGCACTGCGCTGGCTGGCCATCGTGGAAGGAATCTCCACGCTGGTCCTCTTCGGCATCGCCATGCCTCTCAAATACTTCGCCGGCATGCCGGCCGCGGTGCGCGGCGCCGGAATGATCCACGGAATCCTTTTCATCGCGCTCGTGCTGATGTTCCTCCTGGCCATCCGCAAAGTGCCGCTCCCGCCGAGGCTGGCCGCCATCGGGATCGTGGCAGCAGTGTTCCCGGGCGGCCCATTCCTTTTCGACCAGCACCTTGCGCGGATCAACGAAGTGGAGCGCCCCTTGCTCAACACGGATTCATGAGCAACGAAACCGAAAAATCAACCGAAGAGCAAACCGAAAAGATCGACGCCATCGTCGGCGACGAAGCCCTCGGCTACGAAGGATCCGCGCACGGCGAACACTCCGGCGAGCGGCTACCGCGCCACGACGACGACCTCGCCGATAGCCTCGCGGATAACAGGCCCGATCAGGTGAAGTAGAACTCGACCGCGCCGCCGCGCTCGCATTGAATAGCCTGCCTATAGAATCGCGCCGCCTGAATCGAACTTCCGGAGGCCGATCGCAATGCGTCTGATCTCGAAGCTCTTCTTTGCCGCCCTCGTTTCGCTGTGCGCCGTTTCGATGGTGGCCGCGGAAACGCATCCTTTCTCCATTCACGACATGCTGGCCATGGATCGCATCAGCGATCCGCAGGTTTCGCCCGACGGCCGGTCTGTGGTCTTTGTGCTGCGCGCTACCGATCTTGCGGCGAACCGCGGGGCTACGGATTTGTGGATGGTCGGCACGGACGGGACAGGGCTGCGTCGGATGACGTCGCATTCTGCTTCGGAATCGAATCCGCGCTGGGCGCCGGACGGGAAGTCGATTTACTTTCTCTCTACGCGCTCGGGCTCTTCGCAGATCTGGCAGATCGCGACGGGCGGGGGCGAGGCAACGCAGGTCACGAACGTTGCGCTCGACGCTGGCTCGTTCCGCGTTTCGCCGGACGGTGCGCGCATCGCCTTCAGCGCGGAGGTCTTTGCCGGCAAGAGCATCGACGAGACCGCGCAGCAGCTCGATGTGTTGTCGAAGCAGAAGGCCAGCGGGAAGATTTACGATTCGCTCCTCTTCCGGCACTGGGATACGTGGTTCGACGGACGCCGCAACCACATCTTCGTGATTCCGGTGAAGGGCGGCGCGGCGGTCGACGTCATGCAGGCCATGGATGCCGATGCGCCGTCGAAACCGTTCGGTGGCCCGGAGGAGTACGCGTTCACGCCCGACAGCAAGTCGATTGTTTTCTCCGCCCGGAACGTCGGGAAGGAAGAGGCGTGGTCGACCAACTTCGACCTCTACCTCGCGCCGGTGGATGGCTCGTCGCAGACGAATCTCACCGCCGGCAACAAGGCCTGGGACACGATTCCCACGTTCTCGCCCGACGGCAAGACGATGGCGTATCTGGCCATGGAGCGTCCGGGCTTCGAGGCCGACCGCTTCCGCATCGTGCTGCGCTCCTGGCCCAATGGCCCGACCCGCGTGCTGACGCAGAGCTGGGATCGATCGCCCGGCAATCTGGCCTGGTCCTCGGACGGAAAGACGATCTATTGCAGCGCAGACAATCTCGGACAGCACTCGCTTTTCGCCATCGACGCAGCGACCGGAAACGCTCGCGTCGTCGTGAAAGACGGAACGGTCTCGTCGCCTGCGGTCGTTCCCTCGACCGGCGCGACGAAGGGCGCCGATCGCATCGTGTACGGTCTCGATACGCTGCTCGCTCCGGTGGAGCTTTTCTCCGTGAAAGCCGACGGCAGTGATGTGAAACGCCTGACGAACATCAACGGCGAAAAGATCGCCGCAGCGCGCATGGGCAAGCCGGAACAGTTCACGTTCGAAGGCGCGAACGGTGACACGGTGTACGCGTACGTCGTGACGCCGGCCGATTTCGATCCGGCGAAGAAATACCCCGTCGCCTTCATCATCCACGGCGGCCCGCAGGGATCGATGGGCAATCATTTTCATTACCGCTGGAACCCTCAGGCCTACGCGGGCGCCGGCTTCGCGGCGGTGTTCGTCGACTTCCACGGCTCAACCGGCTACGGTCAGGCCTTCACGGACGCCATTCGCAACGATTGGGGAGGAAAACCGCTCGTCGATCTGCAGAAGGGACTGGCGGCGGCGACCGCGAAGTACTCATGGCTCGACGGCGATCGCGTGGCCGCGCTGGGCGCGTCGTACGGCGGCTACATGATCAACTGGATCGCCGGCAACTGGCCGGATCGCTTCCGCGCTCTGGTCACGCACGACGGCAACCTCGACGAACGCTTCGCATACTTTGCAACCGAGGAGCTGTGGTTCCCGGAATGGGAGCACGGTGGAACGCCGTGGGAAAACCCGGAAGGCTACGCAAAGCACAACCCGGTCGACTTCGTGAAGAACTGGAAGACGCCCACACTGGTCGTGCACGGCGGCCGCGACTATCGCGTCGTGGAGACGGGAGGCTTCGCCACGTTCACGGCTTTGCAGCGCCGCGGAATCCCCAGCCGCTTCCTCTACTTCCCGGACGAGAACCACTGGGTGCTCAAACCGCACAACTCGATCCTCTGGCACAACACGGTCCTCGATTGGTTGAATCAGTGGACGAAGAAGTGAGGCGCGCCAGCTGATCGACATTCACGAATGAGTGCGAGATCAGAGATTGGTTACGCTTGCGTTCACGGAATTGAAGCATTAACCTTTTGGGTTAACGACCGTGGATATCGTATTTCGTCGCGAGAAGCTGAGGAAGGTCTGTAACGATCCCCGTCTCCTGGCGAAAGAATACGGCAGGGAGCGGGCGGTGAAGATCCAACTCCGGCTCGATCAGTTCCGGGCGGCTCGCGCGTTATCAGAAATGGCGCTGCTTCCCGCGGCGCGATGTCATGAGTTGCAAGGCGAGCGGCGGGGACAGCTCGCCGTGGATCTCGTTCACCCTGGAGGCTGATCTTCACTCCGCTCGAATGGATCGAAAAGGACTCGGGAGGGCTCGACTGGAGCCGCGTTGAAACGATCGTCATCGAGGAGATCGCCGACTATCACTGATGGAACAACGAAAGGAATGGGGCATGTCCCGCAACGAATACAACCCGGCCGAGGTTCTGCCACCGGGCGCGACGCTCACGGAAACCCTGGAAGCGATCGGGATGACGCAGGCCGAGCTGGCTCGCCGTGCCAATCGTCCGGTCAAGACCATCAATGAGATCGTGCAGGGAAAGACCGAGCTCACCGCCGATACCGCCATTCAGTTAGAGCGCGTCATCGGCGTACCGGCCAGCCTCTGGCTGAGCCTCGAGCGCAATTATCGGGAGTCCCTTGCCCGAGCGCGCGACCGGCGCGACCTGGAGCAGCATGTCGAGCGCTTGCGGGAGATCCCGGTTGCGGCGATGGAGAATCTCGGCTGGATCCCGCGCGGCAGAGGCAAGGTCGAGAAACTTTCGAATGTCCTTTCTTTCTTTGGAGTAGCCAGCGTCGACGCGCTCGAGCAGCGCGCGGACGCACGCTTCCGTGCTTCACGCGCCTTCCAGGCTAATCGGATTGCCATCGGCGCCTGGCTCCGCAAGGGCCATCTCGATGCGCAAAAGATCGACTGCGAGCCGTGGGATCGCGACCGGTTCGCCAAGGCACTGGTTGAAGCGAAGTCGCTTGCCGCGACGATGCCCGGCGATTTCGCCGCACGCCTGACGCAGCTCTGCGCCGGTGCAGGTGTTGCGGTCGTCTACGTCCCCGAGCTGCCGGGTACCCGGCTGTGGGGCGCGACGCGCTGGGTCGCGGACAAGGCAATCATTCAGCTCAGCCTCCGCTACCGTCGCGAAGATCACTTCTGGTTCACGTTCGTTCACGAGGCCGCACACGTCCTCTTCCATGGGAAGAAGGAGCTCTTTCTCGAAACCGATGACGACCAGAGCGACGAGAAGGAGCAGGAGGCGAATCGTTTTGCGTCCGACTTTCTCGCGCCCTCCTCGAAGCTGCGGGAAGAGTTCGGGGCAGGACCGATCAGCGGCGCATCCGTGCAACGGTTTGCCAGGCAAAACCGGGTCTCGGCTGGCATCATCGTCGGGCGGCTGCAGCATGAGGGACTTCTGCCGCGCACGCACTTGAATGGTCTGGTGCGGAAGCTCTCCTGGTAACGGGGCGAATTCACGGATTCGTTCGCGCCACCCTGGTGATGATGGCGACGAGCTCTTCGACGTCGAACGGTTTCCGGACGATGGCCTTGACCACGTTGGTATCGAATCCGGTCAGGACGCGTGGACCGGCGGCGGAGCAGACGATGACCGGGATGTCGATCGATTCCGCGGCGAGGAGATCGATCACTTCGCGGCCGCCTACTTCCGGCATCATGATGTCCAGCACGATCGCAGCGTAGTCGTTCGTGCGCACGAGACCGATCGCTTCCGCGCCGTTCGTGGCGAAGGCGCTGGTGAAGCCCGCGTGACCGAGCACTGCCTGCAGGAGTCTGCGGGTCGGCGCATCGTCTTCGACGATGAGAACGGGCAACGCGGATGTTGGGGCGTTCACGGGAATCCGGTGTGAGCGCACATTCGCACAATTGGCGTGTAATTTCCATCCTCGCGCTCTTGCGAGTAGTCTTTCCGACTCGCGCGGAGGCACTCCATGATCACGATCCCGACGGAACCGATCGGCAGTATCCCGCGGCCTCTGGAACTGATCCGTGCGATCGAGGAGAAAGGGAACCCGGACGATCCCTCGCTCGATCCGCTCTATGACGCGGCCATCCGCGATTCGATCGCGCAATTCGAGGCCACCGGCTCTCCGGTCATCACGGACGGCGAACAGCGCAAGTACCACAACTTCTGGACGTACTCCGTGGACGGGCTCTCGAATACGGCGCCCGACGGGTTCCTGATTCCGTTTGCGGCCGGCCACGTGCGGCGCATGCCGCGGCTCACGGCAGGTCCGTTCCGCTATCTGCGCTTCGCGGACAGTTATCTCGACGTGGCGAATCGTTATGCACAACGACCGGTGAAGCAGGCGGTCATCTCGCCGTCGGCACTCAGTCTCATGTATCCGGCCGAGGGGCTGCCGGGCTACTCGCGCGAGCAGTTCATCGACGATCTGCTGCGCGAGCACGAATCGGAGATTCGACGCTGCCTGGCCAGGGGCGCGCACAAAGTACAAGTCGATTTCACCGAGGGAAGGCTGGCCATCAAGATCGACCCGAGCGGCGGTCTGCTGCACAGCTTCATCGATCTCAACAATCTCGCGCTGTCCCGATTTTCCGCCGAGGATCGCAAGCGCATCGGCGTACACACGTGTCCGGGCGGCGACCGCGATTCGACGCACAGCGCCGAAGTCGATTACGCAGATCTGCTCCCCAGCCTGTTTCAACTGAAAGCGGGAAACTTCTACATCGCGCTGGCCGGCGAGAAGGACCGGCAGTACGTTCTGCGCATGATCCGCAAACATCTCAAGCCCGAGCACCGCGTCTTCGTCGGAGTGGTAGCGCCGATCGACCCTCACGTCGAGACAGCCGAAGAAGTCTGCGAGCGCGTGCTGGAAGCTGCCGAATACATCCCCGTCGCACAGCTCGGGACGACCGACGACTGCGGCTTCTCGCCATTCAGCGACGACACGTCGACCACGCGCGAGACAGCATTCGCGAAGATTCGCGCGCGCGTGGACGGAACGGCGCTTGCTGCTGCACGCCTCGGAGGCCGCTGACTTGGTTTTGACTCCGCAGGACGACGAAGAACGTCTGCGCTCCGTCGCGTTATTGAACGCGCAGAGCATTCTGCTGGCCCGGCAGCGCTCCGATGAGGACCTCCTGGCGGCGAAGGAAGCGCTGGAGGTGCGTACCGCGGAGCTGGAGCGCGCCAACGCGCTCATCCGCACGATCACAGAGAACGCCGCCTCCTGTCTGCTCATGCTCGACGAGCGCGGCGTGGCCAGGTATGTCAATCCGGCCGCCGTCGAGGAGACCGGCTATACGCCGGAGGAGTTCGCGGCGAAGCCGTTCCACGACGTCCTCCACCCGCCGGTGGAACGTGGCGGTCATCGGCTCGATGCATGCCCGATCAGGAGGGCGCGGGAGCAGTTGGTGCCGCTGAAAAAGCATCGCGATCAGTTCGTACGGAAAGACGGCTCGACCTTTCCGGTTTCCTGTTCGCTGACTCCTTTGCAGCGCGACGGCCATCAATCGGGCGCCGTGCTCGAGTTCCGCGACGTCACCGATGAGCTGCTCGCGCAGAAATCGCTGGAAGACGCGAACCGCCGCAAAGACCAGTTCCTGGCCACGTTGTCGCACGAGTTGCGGACGCCGATGACGGCGGTGCTGGGCTGGGCGCGGATGCTCAAGCTCGGGCTCTCGGAGACGGAAGCGCGCGATGCGGTCGATGCCATCGAGCGGAGCGCCAACATGCAGGCGCAGCTCATCGACGATGTGCTCGATGTCTCGCGAATCGTTGCAGGCAAGATGACGTTTCATCCCACGCCGGTCGACGTCGGCGTCGTGATGCGCGCGGCGACGACGACCGTCCATCCCGCAGCCGCTGCCAAGGGAATCGAGATTCTCGTCAGCGTGCCGCCGTCACTCCCGCGCGTGCTGGGTGATGAAGGACGCTTGCAGCAGATCGTCTGGAACCTGCTGTCGAATGCAGTGAAATTCACATCACGCGGCGGCACGGTCACGCTGCGCGCCGCGCACATCGGCTCCCTCCTCCGGCTGACGGTCCACGACACGGGAAAAGGCATCGAATCGGACTACCTGCCGCACGTCTTCGAGCCGTTCAGCCAGGAAGACGCATCGATGACGCGATCGCACGAAGGAATCGGCCTCGGTCTTTCGATCGTCCGCTCGCTCGTCGAATTGCACGGAGGCCGGATCCGCGCCGCGAGCGAAGGCGCGGGCCGCGGTGCGACGTTCATCGTCGAGATCCCGGCCATCGAGTCGACCGGGCCAACGACCGAAAGCACTCCACGCGCGGCAGGTGCGATGCCCTCGATCCCCAAATCAGGCGATCTGCCCGATCTGAACGGAGCGCGCGTCCTCGTGATCGACGATCAGAGCGTCACGCGCGACCTGCTGACCGCGATCTTCCGACGCGCCAATGCCGAGGTTCGCGCCGTTGACTCCGTACGGAGCGCACTCGAAGCATTCGAGACCGCCCCGCCGGACGTCGTGTTCTGCGACCTGGCCATGCCCGGCGAAGACGGCTTCGCATTCCTCCGCGAAGTGCGCGCATTGCCATCCGCCTCCCGCGCCACTCCCATCATCGCGCTCACTGCCTTCGGACGCCCGGAAGACCGCCTGTTCGCACTGGCAGCGGGATTCACGGAGTACCTCAAAAAGCCGATCCAGCCCGAAGAGCTCGTGTCGGCTGCGCTGCGCGCTACCGGACACTGACGGGGCCATCCGTTCGCCGTGAACATTGACCGGTGACGATCGACACACCCTCGGTACACATGCGCGGCCAATAGTGTGCGCATGGCTGAGTTGAGACCAGGTCTCAACCACAGCGCGAAGGAGAAAATCGGATGAGCGTCGCCAGTCTGAAGCCAGGCCAGAGCGCAGTCGTCACGCGCATCACGGCCAGCGGAGCGCTTCGCCAGCGTCTTCTCGATGTCGGAATCCTGCCGGGCATCACCATCGGCGTCGAGCGAACCTCCCGCGGCGGACCGCTCTGGATCCGCTGCCAGGGAGCGCGCATGGCCCTTCGCCGCGGCGAAGCGAGCAGCATCCGCGTCCGCCTCGACTCCTGAAAAGAGACCATGATTGCGACAGCGATCCGCTCGACCATCGCCATCTCGGAACCGGCCCGCCGCATTCGCGTTGCACTGGCCGGCAATCCGAATTGCGGCAAGACATCGCTCTTCAACGCGCTCACGGGCGCGCGGCAACACGTCGCCAACTATCCGGGAACGACGGTCGAGAGACGCACGGGCACATGTGAGATCGGCAACGTTGGGGCGGACATCATCGATCTCCCCGGCACCTACAGCCTGAGCGCGTACTCGCCCGAGGAGCGCGCGGCCGAGGAAGAAATGGCCAGGCGACCGGACGTCGTGGTCGTCGTTGCAGACTCGACGCAATTGCAGCGCAGTCTGGTCATTTTGGTGCAGGTTCTCCTGGCCGGCGCGAATCCGGTGCTCTGTCTGAACATGGCCGATGAGGCTCGCGAGGCGGGACAAAAGATCGACCTCGCTCAGATGGAGAAGCTCCTCGGATTTCCGGTGGTGGAGACCGTCGCTCACCGGAGGCGCGGCATCGCAGAGCTCGTGGCCGCCATCCGACGCGCGTCGCTCTCGCCGATTGCGCGGCACAAGGTCGTTCTCGGCGAAGAGCTCGAAAGCGCGCTGGCCGGTATTCGTGCGCTTCTTCCCGAGGATGCATCGAGCCTCAGCAGTGAGTGGACCGCGCTGCGCCTTCTCCTCGGCGACTCCGCACAAGAGAAGCGCGTTGCTTCGTTGCCCGGAGGCGAGAAGGCGGTTGCCGAAGCACGCCAACAGCAGGATCGCCTGGAAGCAGTGACCCGCCGCGACATCCCTGTCTTCGTCGCGGAACGAACATTCGGCTTCGTCGACGGCCTGCTGCGCGAAACGCGAACGCTGCCACCGCGCATCGACACGCGCGTGCTGTCCGACCGAATCGACAACGTCGTCGCTCATCCGGTTCTTGGCCTCCCCATCTTCGGAGCGGTGATGTTCGCCGTCTTCTGGCTCACGTTCACGGTCGGCGAGATCCCGATGGGCTGGATCGAGAACGGGATGGGAGCGCTGGCTCGAACGATCTCTTCGATGTGGGCGGAAGGTTCCGAGTCGCCGCTCCGATCGCTGCTCATCGACGGTGTCATCGGCGGCGTGGGCGGCGTCATCGTCTTCCTTCCCAACATCCTTCTCCTCTTTCTCGGCCTCGCCTTTCTCGAGGACACGGGTTACATGGCCCGCGCCGCGTTCCTGACCGACCGCGTCATGCACCGGTTCGGACTGCACGGCAAGAGCTTCATCCCGATGATGACCGGCTTCGGTTGCTCGGTTCCGGGGATCATGGCCACGCGCACGCTGGAGAATGAGCGCGATCGGCTCGTGACGATGCTCGTCTTGCCGCTGATGTCCTGTGGAGCGCGCCTGCCGATCTGGATGCTGCTCATCCCCGCGTTCTTCGCACCGGTCTGGCGCGCGCCTGCGCTCTGGCTCATCTACGCAATCGGCATCGGTCTCGCGCTCGCTCTCGCGCTGCTGTTGCGCCGCACCATTCTTCGCGGCGACGACGCGCCGTTCGTGATGGAGCTGCCGCCGTATCGCTTGCCGACGCTGCGCAGCGTCGTCATCAAGATGACCGACCGCGCCGGCCTCTATCTTCGTAAAGCCGGGACCACGATCCTCGGCATCTCGATTCTGCTTTGGGCTGCAACGTCGTTCCCGAAACCTTCGACGTATCGCATCGACGCCAGCATCGCCGCGGGCGAAGTCCAGGTCGTCGGAACTCTGGCGAAGAGCGGAAAATCGCGACCGACGATTACCGCCGATGAAATCGATGCAAGGCGCGCCACGGAAGAGCTTCAGTTCTCGGCCGCCGGACGGCTGGGCCGCTTCCTCGAGCCGGTGTTCGCGCCGTTGGGATTCGATTGGAAACTCGTGACGGCGATGATCGGCGCCTTCGCGGCCAAAGAAGTCTTCGTCGCGCAGATGGGCATCGTCTACTCGATCGGCGACGTCGAAGCCGGCGTGGGAGGACTGCGAGCGCTGCTGGCCCGCGATTACTCGCCGCTCAACGGATTCAGCCTGATGCTTTTCCTTCTCATCTCCGCTCCGTGCATGGCCACGATTGCCGTCACGCGACGCGAGTCGGGCCGCTGGCGCTGGGCAATGCTGCAACTGATCGGGCTCACGGCCATCGCTTACGTCACCTCATTCGTCGTCTATCAGCTCGGCCGTTTTCTAGCCTAGGAAGGACCATGGACACGTTCGTCACCATCTCGATCGTCGCGGTAGCTGCGCTCTGGGCCGCCTTGCGTCTCGTGCGCCGATTCGGGTCGACGAGGCCCTCCTCGGCGTGCGGCGCATGCACGGGATGTCCGACGACGGTTCGCAGCAACACCAGCGGCTGTTCGTCGCGGGAAAGCCGGAAGCGCGTCGTCCCTCGCTCGCATTCGCCTGGACTATGGATGCGGCGTGATGGCGATGATCGTTAGTACCGCGATTCGCTTCGTTCCTTCTCTCCGATCGGGTCCATACATGAAGAAGACGCGATGCGCTCCGGGTGTCTCGTTCTGTGCGTACGCCTCATAAACTTCCTCGCCGGCAGGCCCGCGCAGCGAACGAAACAGATGGGTGTTCAGCGACGGATGGCGCAGATTGGTCTCGAGCAAGCCCAGTGTCTTGCGGACCTGCTTGAGTGTGCCTCGCTTCGCGGCACTCTTCTCCAGATCGGCGAGATTTCGACGAGCCTCAGGCGTAAAGTGCAGCTCGCGGTTCATTCATCATCTTCTGCGAACTTCGCGAAAGAGCCGCGGGATTTGGCCTTCCCCGCCGCTACTTCTTCCAGACCGCGCCGAACAGAGTCGATGGCCTTCTCGTTTCGAAACAGCCAGGCCTCCGAGGCAGGAATGGAGACATGCGGATCGAGGATGATCCGGCCCTCGGCGTCCTTGTAGACGTTGAAACTGGCGTCGCCGAGGTCGTCGAGAGCACGGCCGAGCGCGACGCGCCTGCGGCTGTCCGGCCTGACATCGCGCGCAAGGAGCCGGTATTCGGAGGAGCGTGCTGGCTTCATGTCCCCACGATAGCTCCTGGTGGGCTCTGTCGTAAAGTGGGCAATGCCCACAATGACCAGTTGGCTCACCAGCGCCAGTACTGCTCAATCTCCTCGAATATTGTGGAATGGTTTTGGAGTGCGGCAGCCGCAGCTGCCGCTTTTGTATGTTCGCGCGCCGCCAGTGGCATACGAAAGCGGTAGCTGCGGCTACCGCACTCCAAATTGGCGACAACGGTCTGCCCTGCGAATCCACTCTACCCTCCGTCGCGTGCTCCGTCGCATGCAAGCGATCACAGAGAAATCGTAAGGCGCCTGCATCAGTACTGCTCGACCTTGTCGACGACGTTTTCGAGCGATTCACCGGCGCGGAAGCGGCGAAGGTTCTCGATGTAGAAATTCATCGCCCGCGCGTGTGCGTCGTCCGTGTGGTCGGCCGAGTGGGGTGAGATGAGGATGTTGTCGAGCTGCCACAGCGGGTGCTCGGGCGGAAGCGGCTCGACATCGAACACGTCGAGGGCCGCGCCGCGGATGCGATGGTTGCGCAGCGCGTCGAGCAGCGCATCTTCATCGACGGTCCCTCCTCGGCCGATATTGATGAACACCGCTTCGGACTTCATCATCGCGATTCGCTCGCGCGACATCAGCCGATGCGTGCTCGGCGTGAGCGGCGTGCACATGACGACGTAATGCGACTCGGCGATGACCTCTTCGATGGCCGGGTCGCCGAGCTCGCGCCGGCGGCGAGTCGTCAATACGTGCATGCCGAGGGCCTCGGCTCGTCGCGCCACCGCATGGCCGATGCCGCCGTAACCGATGATGCCCACGGTCTGTCCCTCCAGCCGCTGGACGTCATACGGCTCCCAGCGCCGCTCGTCCTGATTGCGGATCAGCCGCCGCAGATCCTTCGCGAACCAGAGCATCGCCGCGATCGCAAACTCGCCGAGAGCATCGGCGTAAAGACCGCGTGAGTTCGTGACGATGACATCGCTGCGCCGCAGCAGATCGAACGGAAGCGATTCCACCCCCGCGGCGAGCGTGTGAATCCAGCGGACATCGCCAAGATCGCGCCACAACTCGGTGAGGATCGACGCGTACCGCGGCGCGATCAGCACCGCCTCCGCACCCGCGGCCTGACGCCGCAACGACTCGACGTCCGTCCCGATCGACAGCTCCACGTCGGGTGCTTCCCGCCGCAGCAGCTCCAGCGGGTCGAATTGCGAAGGCGCAATGACGAGAAGTCGCATCACGACATTGTGATCCTTTCTTTCATTGCGAGATCGCTCGCCAGACCGGGACTGCGATCGTGATCGTTCGCGATGGTGTTCTCGTGGAGGAAAGCGTCACGGAAATTGACGACGAGACGTTGCCGCGCGATTCGAACACCACGCCGTAAGATGCGCCGATGCTTTCGGCGAGCATCCTCCCTCTGATCGGCAAGGGGCTTCTCCTCGGGTGGTCGGTGGCGTGGCCTCCCGGTCCGATCAACAGCGAGATGATCCGTCGCGGTCTCTCGCGCGGGTTCTGGCCGGCTTACTCGGTCGGACTCGGTGCATGCTCCGCGGATTTTCTCTGGGCGCTCGCGGTAACGCTCGGCGCGGGTGCGCTGGCGGGAGTGCGCGCGGTGGAGCTGGCCCTCGCTGCGATCAGTTTCGTGTTGCTGCTCGTGCTCGCGACGACGTTCACGCGCAACGCGATTCACGGCTGGCGCGTCCTGCGGTCAGGCGGTGAGCTGACGCGGCCGGCCACGATGTTCGACGGCAGGCGCGGCGGATTTCTTCTCGGCGCCGGGATGGCGTTCACCAGTCCCTGGAACATCGCGTTCTGGCTGGCCGTCGTCGGCCAGCAAGCCGGCGCATCGCAAGGTCTCGGTCCCTCGATCGTGCTCGCGGCCGCCGTCGTGATCGGCGCCGCGACGTGGGGGCTCTTTCTCTGCACCGCCGTCCGCCTCGGCGCACGCTTCGCCTCCCCGCGTTGGGAGATCGCCACGAACGCTCTCACCGCCGCGCTGATGCTCTGGTTCGCCGTGCAACTCGTACTGCGCGTCATTGCATCGACGTAATCGCAATCGCAACTCTCGTCAGGCGCGAGGCACCTGTGGTACTGGTTCGAATCTCAAACCATGAATACGAGATCGAATCCGCTGCGCATCGGTCACCGCGGCGCAGCCGGCCACGAGCGCGAGAACACCATCCGTTCCTTCCTTCGCGCGATCGATATGGGCGTCGACATGATCGAGACCGACCTCCGTTCCACCTCCGACGGAGCGATCGTGTTGTTCCACGACGCCTGGTTCGAGATCGAAGGCGCGCGGCGTCCGGTACACGGATCGACGCTCGCGGATCTGCGTAAGGCTTACGGCGATGAGCTGGCAACGCTTGAAGACTTTCTCGCTGTTGCGAACGGCTGCTGCGGGCTGATGCTGGAGATGAAAATTACCGGTCTGGCGGCGCGCGCCATTGCGGCAGTAACCGCCGCCGGTTTCACCGGGCCTGTTGTCTACGCATCGTTTCATCACGACGAGCTGCTCGCTGTTCGACACCTGCAGCCGGATGCGCAGACACTCGCACTCATTCACGGAGCGCCCGTCGACAAAGCAGGATTCGCGATCGATGCGCAGACAACGCATGCCGGAATCAACATCGACTTTGCTACGGCGGAATTCGTATCCGCGTTTCAGCGCGTTGGCCGGCAGGTTTTCGTCTACACCGTCAACGAACCCGAGGAGATTGCGGCGATGAAAGCGTTGCAGGTCGACGGCATCATCAGCGACTATCCCGACAGGCTGCAATGCCGCAAATTGGAGTGCGGTAGTCACACTGATGTCTAGATACGCGTGATTACCCGTGAAGATGTCGAGCGGAACGCCGGCGTCTCGCCGGCTGGCCAGGCGGCGTCCCGCCGCCTGTGGAGGTCGAGAGGATTGGGCAGGCATTACGTGATTGTTTTCGTGAGGTGGTGATTACGCGAGAGCGAATCCTGTCGCGACGCGCACGCGGCGGCGGCGGGACGCCGCCGAGCCAGCCGGCGAGACGCCGGCGTTCCTACGTGGCGACGCGGAAGAGTTTCCACTCGCCGAGATCGCCCAGGGCGGCCATGCCGCTTTCGGTGAATCCGATGCCTGATCCGGCCACGAGATCGCGCACGGTGCTGGAGACGAGGACTTCGCCGGATTGCGCGCGTTGCGAAAGCGCGGCGCCGATCTCGAGCGGCAATCCCTGAATCGTTTCGCCGATGAGATCGCATTCGCCGGTGTGGAGTCCGGACGCCACCGGAACCATGGCGCGTTGCAACGCTTTACGAATGGCCTCGGCGCATCGAACGGCGCGCGCCGGTCCGTCGAATGCAGCTTCGAGTGCGTCGTCCGCGATGCGGATCAGCTTCCCGCGAAACCACTCCAGCTCACGCTCGATGGTGGCGCGATGCGCGTCGATGGAAACGTCGCCGCCGGTTCGACGCAGATGAAGAATGGTGGCCAGCAGGCGATCGGGCTCGGCGGCGTGCCGCACGCCGGTGAGGAACTCTTCCATCTCCTCGAGGATCGCATCCTGATCGCCGACGAAGGGCAGGTGATCATCGCCGGGCAGCTCGACGAAACGCGAATTCGGAATCCGCGAGGCGACGTAACGGCCTTCCTCGACATGCAGACAACGATCGCCGCTGCGATGCACGACGAGCGACGGCACGCGAATGGTGGGCAGGACGTGCCGCACATCGATCTCCGCATTCATCTTCGTCAACGCCACCGCCGCGCCGGGACTGGCGCCCATGCGCAGATAACGCGCCCACCAATCGCGAAACGCCGGATCGTGCGCGCGCGAAGGAGCACGCTCGGCGATGCCCACCGGCCCACCCCATTCGCGCTGCATCAGCTCGAAGAAGCTCTGGCGTTGCTCGGCCGTCGGTCCCCACGGATAATCTTCGTCGCGAATGCGCTTGGCGTACGTGCCGATCATCACCAGCGCCACAGTCTTCTCCGGATAGGTGGCCGCGAAGAGGCTGCACATCGGGCCTCCCTCGGACACTCCGCAAAGCGCGGCGCGCGACGAGCCAACCGCATCCATCACCGCCCGCACGTCGTCCATGCGCTGCTCCAGCGTCGGCAGCTCATCGAGCGGAACGCGATCGGACAATCCGGTGCCTCGCTTATCGATGAGGATCAACCGCGAGAACGACGCCAGCCGCCGCAGGAATCGCGCGAACGACGGCTCCTGCCAGAAGAACTCCATGTGCGTGATCCAGCCCATCACGAAGACCAGATCGAGAGGACCGTCGCCGATGACCTGATAGGCGATGTTCACATCGCCGCCGCTGCGTGTGTATTGCGTGACCGGCACCTCGAAGGTCGATTGTGGCCGAGCCACGCTGGCCGAGATCGTAGAAAAGCCGGACGAGTCAAAGCGCACGGACGAACGCGACGCGAGCTCGGTGGGCGCGCTCTCCAGCAACGAACGAAGCGTGAGCGCGACATCGCGCGCCGACTGGAATCGCGCGGATGGCGATTTGGCTAGACAGTGCTGGACGAGTTGCTCCAGCTCCGCGGGAATGAGCACGCCTGAAACGCCGAGAGGCTTCGGCCGTCCGTCGAGAATTGCGGCCAGCACTTCGATCTGCGTGCCGCGCGCGAATGCACGCTCTCCGGCCAGCATCTCGTACAAAACGCAGCCGAAGGAGAAGAGATCGCTGGCCGGCTCGATCGCTTCGCCTCGCACCTGTTCCGGCGACATGTAGCCGATCGTGCCGATGATCGCGCCGCGGGCCGTCTCCTGGTGCGCGGTCTCCGTTTCGTCCTGGTGGAAACTCAGCGGAGCAAATGTGCGCGCCAGTCCGAAATCGAGAATCTTCACGCGGCCGTCGCGTCCGAGAAAGAGATTCTCCGGTTTCAGATCGCGATGCACGATGCCGCGCGCGTGCGCCGCTCCGAGACCGTCGGCGATGGCCGCGCCGATCTCACACGCACGGCGCCAGGCAATGCGTCCGCGGTCGAGGTGCGCGCGCAGCGTCTCTCCTTCGAGCAGCTCCGTGACCGCGTACGTCACACCATCGCTCGTGCCGAAATCGAAGATGGCCACGATGTTGGGATGCGACAACGCCGCGATGGCTTTGGCCTCGCGCTCGAAACGGCTCAGCGCGACGCAGTCTCCGGCAAACGAATCGGAGAGAACTTTGATGGCCACATCGCGATCGAGCCGCGAGTCACGCGCCTGAAACACGTGACCCATCCCGCCCGCTCCGATGAACGAGACGATCTCATACGGGCCGAGTCGCGTACCAATGTCGATCATGCGGAAGAGCGATGATAGCTCCCTCATCACGTCTATACGCGTTCGCCTCGCTCTTGATCGGCGCGCTGACACTGACGGACGACCTCTCCCAATGTCTTACACGCCATGATGATCCGTCGTTCGCTCGCTCCGCCGAATCCCAGCACGAGGCCATTCCTCGGCGATGCCCCCACGTAGCAAGTCGAAAGCGCGGTGGCTTCGATGCCGCGGCGCGAAAGCTCGCGCACGACGACGCGATCGTCGATGCCGCTGGGAAGAAAGGCTGAAACGTGCAATCCCGCATCGTTGTTGTGCGGCACCACTTCCTCGGCATGCTCGCGCAGTCCGCGCACGAGCGCGTCGCGGCGCTTTTCGTAGAGAGCGCGCATGCGCCGCAGATGGCGACCGAAGTGCCCCTCGCGCAGAAACTCTGCGAGCACCGCCTGCTCGAGCACCGGTGAAAAGAGATCGATCGACTCGCGATGATGCGTGAAGTCGTCGACGAGACTGCGCGGCACGACCACGTAGCCGAGGCGCAGCGAAGGAAAGAGCACCTTGCTGAATGTGCCGATGTAGATCACGCGCGACGCGTCGATCCCTTGCAGCGCGCCGAGGGGACGACTGGCGTAGCGATACTCACTGTCGTAATCGTCCTCGATGATCCACGCATCGGTGCGCCGCGCCCAGTCGAGGAGCGCAAGACGGCGCGATGCCGTCATCGAAACGCCGAGCGGATACTGATGCGACGGCGTCACGTAGACCGCGCGCACCTTTCGGCCTTTCGCGGCCAGCGCATCGACGTCGATGCCTTCATCGCCGACCGGCACCGGCATGATTCGAGCGCCTCCGCGTGACAGCGCCGCATGCGCCCCCGGATATCCCGGCTCTTCGATGCAGACCGTGCTTCCGCGTCCGAGCAGCGACAGCGCCGTGACCTGCAACGCCATCTGCGAACCGGACACGATCAACACCTGATCCGCCTCGCAGCGGACCGCCCGCGCCGTGCGGAGATAATCGGCTACCGCTTCTCGCAACGGCACATAGCCGGCCGGATCGCCGTAGGCCATCTGCTCGACCGTGAATTGACGGGCGTGTTTCGCCATCAGCTTCGACCAGAGCCGCACCGGGAAACGATCCAGCGCAGGGAGACTCACGCGCAACGGCCCGAGGCGCGATCGCTCGCGGCTCTGCAGGGCTGGCGTCTCTCGCGATGCCGAAGCTTGCGATGCCTTTGCGGCACTGGCCATCTCGTCCGGGATCGATTCCTTCACGAACGTGCCCGAGCCGGCCTTTCCTTCGATGTAGCCCTCGTGCAGCAACTGCTCGAACGCATTGACGGCGGGCAGGCGCGAAATCCCCAGCTCCGCGGCTAATGCACGCGTCGACGGGAGCCGCTCGCCCGGCCGCAGCAGGCCGGTCAGGATGGCGGTGCGATAGCCGTCGTAGATCTGCCGGTAGTAGGGCGTGGCCGAGCGAGGATCGAACTGAAAAGTGGTCATGATCGGAATTGCAGTAATGGTCATCGCGAGACTACCACTGGCGAACTACGATCCGTGGCATGAGCAATCACGATTTCGACTTTCTCTTCGGCCGCTGGAAGATCCGCAACCGCCGTCTCGAGGAACGGCTGGCCGGCTCCAATGAATGGGTGGAGTTCGAATCGACGTGTGAGGCGCGCCCTGTCTGGGGAGGAGCGGCGAACATCGATGAGTATGTGGCGCTGGACACGCCGTTCGGCGAGATTCATGGCGTGACGTTGCGCCTCTACAACGAGCGCGCGCGCCAATGGTCGATCTACTGGGGCAATCGCAACGTCGGAAGACTCGACCCACCAATGACCGGCGCATGGTCGAACGGCCGCGGCGAGTTCTTCGACCAGGAGCTGCTCGGCGATCGGATGATCTACGTGCGGTTCGTCTGGACGAACGAAACGCCGGACACGGCGCGCTGGGAGCAGTCCTTCTCCGACGACGGCGGCAAGACGTGGGAAGTGAATTGGATCATGGATTTCGAGAGGGTCGAGTGAGCGAAGTCTTCGAGCTCCGGCAGTACACGCTGCATCCGGGCAAGCGCGACACGCTCATCGAGCTGTTCGACCGCGAGCTCGTGGAGACGCAGGAAGCGGCAGGCATGCGCGTGATCGGCCAGTTCCGCGATCTCGGCGATCCCAATCGCTTCGTCTGGTTCCGCGGCTTCCCGGACATAGTCAGTCGCAAGGAAGCGCTCACCGCGTTCTACAGCGATACGACGTGGAGAACCCATCGTGACGCAGCCAACGCCACGATGATCGACTCCGACGACGTGCTGTTGTTGCGTCTCGTTGATCCGAGGTTTGGATTTCGTGTGCCGTCGTCTTCCCGGCCACCCATCGGTGCGACCGAACGGCCATCCTCGCGCTTCGCTGTAACCGTCTATTCGTTCGACAAACCGATCGATCGCGAGCACATCGAAGCCATTCAGCGCGTCGTCACACCGCTGACTCTCCTGCAGACTGAACCCTCCGAGAACACCTACCCGGCGCTTCCAGTGCGCGCCGGCGAAAACGTGATCGTCACGCTGACGTTGGATGATGGCGCGATCGATGACGCGGCACTGTCGACGTTTCTGAAATGCCCGCCGCAACGCCTGAGGCTCGCGCCGACGGCGCGTTCGTTGTTGCGCTAGCCGCGCGAAACACGGACGCACTTCGCGCTCGCTCGGTCGCACCAGGGGCTTTCACCACAGAGACACAGAGGGGCACGGAGGAGGACGGAGGGATCCACTATTGCCTTACTCCGTCCTCCTCCGTGCCCTCTGTGGCTCTGTGGTGAAAAACCCCTTCGCTGACACGCAGCGTGGCATTCGTCAGGCCAGACAGCGCCGCCCTGCCACAACTCGACACGGATGTGTCACGTCGTCCAGACAGGCAACCAGTGCGCCGCGCTCTTATATTGGGACTCCAAACATTGGAGGACGATCATGAAGCTCGGCAGAAAGCAGTGGATCCTTGCTCCCATTCTGGCGACGGCCGTCGCCGCCACTCTCGTCGTCGATGCGCGCGAGAGCACACCCGCCGCGGCCGCCACCGCCGTGCCTGCGACGAGGGCCGCCGCGCCTGACCTCAAATCCGCGGGCACGCTGGCGTTCGGTCCGAACAACGTGTTGTTCATCGGCGACTCGCAGAGCTCCGCGGTCTTCGCGTTCGAAGTTGGCGACGAAGGGAAGGATGCCGGCGCCGAACCGTTCCGCCTCCCGGGCATCGACGCGAAGATCGCCGCGCTCCTCGGCACGACTACCGATGCCGTCACCATCAACGACCTGGCCGTCCATCCCGAATCGCAGAACATCTACCTGGCCGTCTCGCGCGGGAAAGGGAACGACGCCCGTCCGGTGCTGTTGCGCGCCACGAAAAAAGGCGAGCTGCAGGAGGTCGCGCTCGAAGGCGTCGCTTTCTCAAGGATCAGCATCGCCAATCCGCCCGAGCTTGGATCGAAAACGTCGTGGGGCGCCGACAAGCGCCGCATGACGATCACCGACCTCGCTTTCGCGGACGGAGAACTGCTCATCGCCGGCCTGTCGAACACCGAGTTCGCCTCGACACTGCGCCGCGCACCGTTCCCGTTCAAGCAAACGATGGCCGTGAATACGCTCGAGATCTATCACACGTCGCACGACAAGTACGAAACGCAGTCGCCCATCGAGTCGTTTCTCCCGTTCACCATCAGCGGAAAGCCGAGCCTCGTGGCCGGATACGGTTGCGCGCCGATCGCGTCGTTCTCGCTGGCGGACCTGAAGACCAAACAGCACCTTCGCGGGACGACCATGGCGGAGCTCGGAGGCGGCAATCGTCCGCTGGACATGATCGCTTTCACGAAGGAAGGCCAGCGCCGCCTGGTCATCGCCAACAGCAACCGCACGCTGATGAGCATGAGCGCCAAAGACATCGAGAAAGCGACACCCATGACCAAGCCCGTCGACGCGGCCTACGTCAGCGGCGGTGTGCCGTATGTGTCGATCGCGGAGATCGGCATTACGCAGCTCGACAATCTCAATGAGGGATTCGTGGTGGTGGTACAGCGGGATATCAATGACGGCTCGCTGAATCTCCGTTCGCTCTCGAAGAAGTGGCTGTAGCCGGCACGATCGAAGTCACGGGCTTGCACGCACGCGATCTCGATCGCTTGCGTCGCGCGCCATTGTCGAAGCCGGAGTGGGCCGCATTGCTGGCGATCCACTCCGGCCCGGCGGACACGCCGGCCATGCTCGGCTCCTACGAAGTGACCGCCGGCACCATCGTGTTCCGGCCGCGATTCCCGTTGGTCCCGGGACTGCCGTACACCGTGCGCTTCGATCCTTCACGGATCGAAGGCAATGGTCCGCCGATCGAGACCATCGTCACGTTTCCCAAAGCGCCGGCAAACGCCGCGACTGTCGTCGCGAACGTCTACCCCAGCGCCGATGAATTGCCCGCCAATCAGCTCAAGTTCTACCTCGACTTCTCCGCGCCGATGAGCACAGGCGACGCCTACCAACACATCCGCCTCCTCGATGAAACGGGACGCGAAGTGCCGCGCGCGTTTCTGCAGACCGCACACGAGCTGTGGGACGAGCGGCGACAACGATTCACACTCATCCTCGACCCCGGCCGCATCAAACGCGGCCTCCGCGCCAACCTCGAAGACGGCGCGCCCGTTCAAACCGGCCAACACTATCGCCTGACCATCGACCCGCGGTGGCGCGACGGCGACGGCAATCCGCTGCGCGAACCGTTCGAGAAACGATTCCGCGTGATCGGTGCCGACCGCGCTGCACCAAATCATCGCGCCTGGCGCATCACCACGCCCACCGCCGGCACAACCGAACCGCTGCGCATCGACTTCAACGAACCGCTCGACCGCGCGTTGCTTGAAGACATGCTCGTTGTTCTCGATGATCACGCGCAACGCGTGCCCGGACAGGTCGACATCACCGCTGCAGAAACACAATGGCTCTTCCGACCGAGTCAACCGTGGCGCGCAGGCAATTACGTCGTGCAGGTGAACACGAAGCTCGAAGACCTGGCCGGCAACAACCTGCGGCGCCTTTTCGATGAGGATGTGAGCGACGGTGCGCAGACAAATGCCGCGACCTCAATCGACTTACTGTTCAAGATCCGATAACTCTTTTGGAGTGCGGCGACCGCAGCCCCGCTTTGGGAGGGCGGCGGCTTAGCTCCGTGGCATACCAAAGCGGCGGCTGCGGCCACCGCACTCCAAACAGCAAACTATGCCTCTGCAGGCTGTGCGATTCGCGGGCGCAACCTAGTTAGTTAGCATGCCACCCTCGTCATCCTGAGCCGCGTAGACGGCGAAGGATCTCAAAATAGGAGAACGGCGCCACATGCCAGATTTTCGTAGTTTGAGATCCTTCGCCGCGCTTCGCCGGCTCAGGATGACGGGGGTGGTTTCAGCGTTCCGCTATCTCCAAGGCACGATGGTCCTCGTCATCGCGTCCGGGTTCTTGATCCCCTGGCCTTTCATCCACTGCGTTCCTGCCGCGAACAATGCCGCGCCTTCGTCGCCGGCGAGGATTTGGCCGAGGAGGCGTCGGGCGCAGGCTACGTGGAGGTACATCTCCTGTTCCTCGCCGATGGTCTCGATGCCGCGGAGGAGTTTCACGGCGTGATCCTCGCGGCCGCGCATGAAGGCGGTGCCGGCGCGGAGGAGTTGCGAGAAGACGCGGCCCCATTCGGTGCGCTCGCGCTCGATGCGTTTCGCGGCGCGGCCGGCGATGTCGATGAGGCGCGCTCGCTCGCGCGGTGAGTTGGCCTGCATCGCCGCGGCGAGGGCGGCGCGGCCGCGTAGCTCTTCGAGCACGATGCCGGTGAATTGGACGCGCGCCACCAATGAGCCTCGCGCGGCGCGCCAGCTTTGCGCGACTTTCGTCCAGGCCAGCATGCCGCGATCTTCGTAGATGGCGTTTTCGACGCCGGCGCGCAGGTGCCACATGTGCTGCACATGAAAACCTGCATGCGACCAGCCGTGAATGGCGGCCTCGATCTCCTCGGACATTTTGCGCGGATCGTCGGCGGCGAGATTCACGTAGTGCGAGAAGAGCACGATGTTCGTGGCGAAGTAGCGGTCGCCGCGTTCCTGCGCGTCGCGCACTAGCGGAGGAAAACGCTCCGACATCACACGGATGTCGCCGCGGAATTGCTGGCAGCGCAGACCGAATGACCGCGATGTGCCGAGCTCCCATGTCGCGCCGGTGCAGTGCTCGAGGAATTGCTGTTCGGCATGCGTGAGCAGTTCCGCGCCCGCGCGCCAACGACCTTCCAGTGAAGCGGCCACACCTTCGACGAGATCCGCATTGGCCAGCGCCAGCGGCGTGGCCACCTTCGCGGCCACGCGCCGCATCTCCGTTGTGAGCGTCTGCGTGCGGCGACGCGTACGCGATCCGCCGACGGAGGAGTATCCGCACTCCATGGCCAGCGCATGTGCGATGCGTTGAGGATCGCCCGCGGCCAGCGCCAGGAGCAGGTAACGCGTCTGAAAGACGGCGCCGCGAATGGTGTCGACCGAGCTCAGTCCGATGCCGACGGCGCGGCAGGTGTCGATGCGCAACAACTCGTCGACCGGAATCTCGTCCGGGCTTCTCTCGCGGAACTGCAGACCGCGAAACTTGAGTTTCAGACGCGCCTTGAGCAGGGCGATGATCGTGTCGCGGCGCGTCTCCGGATACGGCACGCCGGTGAGCGCCAGGATCGTCCGCACCACCGAAAGCCCTTCGTCGACATGGCCGCTGAAGAGAAGATGCTGCGCCGCTTTGCGCTTCAGTTCCAGCTCGTCCGCGAAGCTCTCCGGCTTGACCGCCAGATACTCCATGGCCGACTCGCGGCCGCGCCCTGCATTGCCGAGGACATCGCCGAGTTTGCGGCGCATGCCGTCGAGGTGTCCGTCGAGATCTGCGCCTTCCTTGCCGAACGAAAGCGCGCGGCGATAAAGACGTGCAGCGCGATCGAAGGCCAGTGCCTTCGCCGCCGCATCCGCCGCGCGGACGAGATAGGTCACCCCGCGATCCTCCGCACCGGCGGCGATGAGGTGATCGGCCACGAGCTCGTCGTCGCTCTCTTCGAATCCTTCCAGCGCCTCGGCGAGCACCTCATGCAGACGGCGCTGGTCCTCTTCGAAGATGTGCGGGATGACGGCATCGGCCAGACGGTCGTGGTAGATCTCCAATTCCTCGCCGAGCTCTGTCTCGCGGGTCCGCACGAGATGCTCGGAAAGCAGCCTGGCCACCGTGGCGTCGTAGTCCACTGCCGCCATGGCGCGTCGCAGCACGGCCGCGGAGATCGGCTGTCGATTGATGGCCACGAGCCGCAGCAACGTGTGACTGTCCGGATCGAGGCGTGCCAGGCGGAGCTGCAGCAGATCGCGAATGTTGAGCTCGCGCGCGTCGCTGTCCTCGGCACCGCGCCGGGCCGCTTCGCGCACGGCCGCTTCATCGGCGAGGCGCAGCGAGCGCACCAGCTCATCGATGAAGAACGGACTGCCGCCCGATTCATCGGCGATGAGCCTGGCCATGTCGGCGGTGGCTGTCGGCACGGACTCGAGGAGCCCGGTGACGAGCTCGCGCGATTCGTCCGCGGAGAGATGGCCGAGGCGCAGCTCGCGCTTGACCAGTTCATGGCGCGAGTCTTCGAGGAACGCGCGCAGGAAGGGACTGGTTTTCTCTTCCTCGGCGCGGTACGACGCCAGGAACAACAACGCAGGCGCATCCGGCGGACGGAGGATCTCCTTGAGCAGCTCCGCGCTGTCGATGTCGCCCCACTGCAGATCGTCGATGGCGATCACCAGCGGCGCGCGATCGACGAGGCGCAGAAACAGCTCGCGCATGGCCGCGAACGCGCGGCGGCGCAGCTCCTGTTGATCGGGAACGACGGCGATGCGACGGCGCGCGCGCACGACGTCGCCGAGATCGGAGAGCACGGGAAAGAGCTGCTCCGCGGCCGCAATGTCGCGCGGCAGAATCGCTTCCAGCTCCTGCGGCGCAACGCGCGACAGCACGCGATGCAGCGCGTCGATGAGACTGTCGACGCCCTTGTACGGCACCGACTCGCGCTGATAGCAGCGGCCGGTGAGAATGATCGCGCCCGGGATTTCTTCGCGCAGTTTCTCGACGAAGGTGCGCATCAGCGATGTCTTCCCGATTCCGGAAGGCCCGGCCAGGCAGACGGTCGTCTGCGCGCCGGTCAGCGTCGCTTCGTACGCATCGCGCAACAATTTGAGCTGGCGATGGCGGCCAACGAATGGCGACGTCGATGCCGCTGGCTTGGCACGCGGAGCCACCACCAACGCAATGTCCGAGCGGCCGAGGCGATCGAGGATCTCGTGGCCGGTCGGACGCTTCGTCGGATCGCGACGCAGCAAGTCGCGACAGAGCTCGTCGAGATGCGGCGGGATTCCCGGAATGAGCGAGCCGGGCGAAGGCGGATCGGTGTTCTGTTTCTGCGTGAGGACCTGCAGATACGGACCCTGAAACGGCACGTCGCCCGTCAGCGCTTCGTACAACATCACGCCGACGCTGTACCAGTCGCTGGCCGGCGTGAGAGGCAGGCCGGCGGCCTGCTCCGGCGACATGTACGCGGGCGTTCCAGCTACGCGGATGCTCTCGAACGTGCGATCGCCCTCGGTATCAGTGACGAGGCCGAAGTCGAGCAGCACGACGCGGGGCTCGGTGGTGACGAGAACATTCGAGGGCTTGATGTCGCGATGCAGCTTTCCCGAATCGTGCAACGCGACGACACCGTGGACGAGCTGCGACAACGCCGGACCGAGCAGCGCCAGATCGGCGGGCGTCGATTCGAGTGCGCGCGCGAAACTATCGTGCGCATGCGTCGAGTGCGGACCATCCGGCCTGCCGTGGCCGTCGATGCCTGTCTCGGTCGGCTCGTCGCCCGTTCCGAAGAATCGGAACGGACCTTGTCCCCACACATACTCGACGAAGCTTTTCCCGCGGATCAGCTCCATCGTGACCAGCCACTCGTCCCCCTCGGCGATGAGCTCGTACAACTGCACGAGGTTGCGATGGGCGATGTCGGAGAGCGATCGGAACTCGCGCTTGAACCGCAACAGCGCGTCCGCCGAATCGTGGCGCAACGCCTTGATGGCCACCGTGGCGTTGCGTGCACTGTCGAACGCCTCGTACACCACGCCAAAGGCCCCCGACCCGATACGCCGTCTGACCTCAAACCGGGTGCTGCCGATGAAATCGCCGCTCAGCACTTTGTGGGACCTGCAGGGGCATCATACCGAACCAGTCGGCGGTCGGCAGTCGGCGGTCGGCAGTAGAAGAGACTCGTGATC
>JALYJW010000004.1 GCA_030775085.1 Acidobacteriota bacterium
ACTGCCGGCTGCCGACTCGTCTGCTATGCTCCCGCCCCGATGTTGCCGGCCGATACGTTCATCTCCGAGCCTCCCAAAGAGCTCGTGCTGCGGGACGGATTTCGCTTTCGGCATGGGCAGGTCATCGCGCCGTTCACGATCGTCTATGAGACGTTTGGGACGCTGAATGCCGATCGCTCCAATGCCATCCTGGTTTGCCACGCGCTCTCCGCGAGCGCGCATGCGGCTGGGAAGTATGGCGACAACGACGACGAGAAGCCGGGCTGGTGGGACGGGCTCGTCGGGTACGGCAAGGCCATCGATCTCGAGCAGTACTTCGTCGTCTGCGTGAATCTGCCGGGCTCGCCCTTCGGGACGACTGCTCCGAAGTCGATCGATTCCGCGAGCGGCATGGCGTATGGCTCGCGCTATCCGTGGCCGACCATCGAGGACATGGTGGAGTCGCAAAAAATCGTGCTCGATCACCTCGGCATCACACACGTTCGCGCCATTGCCGGCGGTTCGCTCGGCGGCATGCAGGTGTTGATGTGGGCGGCCATGTATCCCGAGTTTTCGGACTCGATCATCGCCATGGCCAGCGGTCCCGCCGTGCCGGTCACCGGCATCGCCTGGCACATCCTCGGCCGCAAGATCATCGAGTCCGATCAGCGTTTCCGCGGCGGCGATTACTACGACGATCCCGAGTCGCTGCGCGGGCTGCAGGTGGCGCGCATGCTCGGCCACATGACGTACCTCTCGCAGGAGGCGCTGCAGCGCAAGTTCGGCCGCAGGCGCCGCGGCGCGACGCGCCAGTTCGAGATCGATTCGTATTTCGAGTATCAGGGTAAGAAGTTTGCCATGCTGTACGACGCCAACTCGTACATCCGCGTGCAGGCAGCCATGGACGAGATGGATCTCGACGAGCAATACGGCGACCTGTTGTCCGCCTTCGGACGCTGGCGCGGCCGCACGCTCATCGTGTCATTCGATACCGACTGGCTCTTCCCGCCCGCGGAAAGCGAGCGCGTGGCCTCAGCGATGCGCGAGCTCGGCACGCCGGTCGTACATCACGAGATCGCGTCCGCAAACGGCCACGATACGTTTCTCATCGACTTCGAATTGATCGAAGAACTGGTTCGGTCGTTTCTCACAAACGATGAACGATGAACGATGAACGATGAAAAGAGGCGCAATCCTCATCGTTCATCGTTCATCGTTCATCGTTCTAACGAAACCGTTCATCCGGCTCGCTGAGCAATTCGACGTCGTCGAACGCTGCGATGCCGACTCCGCCAGTCAGCAGGCGATAGCCGACGGCGATGGTGCCGTCGTCGAGGCGCTCAGCCTGGATGAGAATGACCGGCGTCGACTCGCCGACTCCCTCTTCGCGCACGATCGCGCACGACGGAAGGTCGATCTCCACCGGCTCGCCGGCCACTGCGAATGCGGCGCGTCCCAGATTCACGTCGTCGTCCGTTGCGGCACGGCCTTCAGTGAATGGCGTCGACCGCCACTTCTTCAGATCGATCGGTCCCCACAGTTCGCTCACGTGCAGAGAATATCGCGACCGCACCCGATGCCATCAAGCCCGCTAACGCGTTGAAGACCACATCGCGCAGATCGTAGACCCGCGACGGCAGCAGCGCCTGAATCCCTTCGTCCACCCAACCGGCCGCCGCGACGAACAGCGCACAGGCGATGAAGCGCTGCCATTTACTCCATTTTCTCGGCGACGCCGCATGCGCCAGCACCGCTACGCCGCCGTATTGGACGAAGTGAATTTTCTCCTCGGGACTCTCCATCGGATAGATCACCGCGGCGTACGCGAGTGCGACCAGCAGTAGTTTGAGTGCAATGCGCCACGAGCGATCACGCGCGTTCCTCGCGATCCACCACAACACAGCCGCAGCTGCGATCGCAAACGCTGCGACGACGCTCACGCGCAAGAGCCCGCGATCGCGCAGGAAGTTCGCAATCGGCCGCACCATCCCCAGCGTCGCGTAGATCGCGCCGAGGTAAATCGCCAGCGTGATCCGCACCGCGCGAAGAGACATCGCAGGAGAGTACGGGACAGCGGACGCGAGCGTCGCGGCGAGTGAGATGTCACGCATTCGAGTCGAGGCATCGCGGTCCCGACGCTAAACTACCTTCCATGTCCCGGCTCCTCGCGCTCGTTCTCCTGCTCGCCCCGCAGCTTTCCGCGCAGACGTGGAGTCAGTGGGGCGGTGGTCCTCGACACACGGGAGCGATTCCCGTGTACGGACAGTCGCTCCGCGAGCTGTTGGCCGACATCGTCTACGACCCATTCGTCGCGCAGGAGCGCAGCGAGACGGGCGGATCGCTGCTCGTTCACTACCAGACGCCACTTTCGGATGGCAACGAAGTGTTCATGGAGGCGAAGACCGGTGCTTACACCGGCTTCCGCACCTGGGAGACGCAGACGTGGAACATGCGCAAGTTCGAATGGCAAGAGGGCCAACTCGTTCTGCGCTGGAGCGCGGAAAGCGACTGGAATCCGGTGCCGTCCGGCGCGGCGCGGTTCGAGCCGGTGTTCCACGGTGCGCTGGCGAATGGCTTCGTCTACATGCCGGGTATGGGCGGAACAGTACTGGAGATCAACCGCTCCACCGGCGCGATCGTTCGGCGACTGGGGAGGTTCGGCGCGCAACTCGATCCGACAACCTACGTCACCAGCCCGATCTCCGTCAGCGATGATGGCATCCTCTACTACAACACGCTGAAGCTGCCGGGCGTGCAGCCGTGGGTCGGTAATCACAACGGCGCATGGCTCGTGAAAATCATGCCCGATGGATCCGCGTCGCGCGCTTCCTACACGACGCTCGTTCCCGGCGCGCCGTCGTCCAACGCGCAATGCACGAGCGAGTTTTCTTCCACGCAACTTCCGTGGCCGCCATCGCCCAACGCCGTTGCGCCGACGATCGCTTGCGGCTCGCAACGCGCCGGTTTGAACGTCGCGCCGGCGATCGGTGCGGACGGGACGATCTACACGATCTCGCGCGCGCACCTGAACGCGCGCTGGGGATGGCTCGTGGCCGTGAATCCGAACCTCACGCCGAAGTGGGCCTCGTCGCTGCGCAACCGTTTCCACGACGGCTGCAACGTGTTGATCCCGCCGAACGGCGCGCCGGGCGGATGCCGTTCCGGAGCGACCACCGGCGTCGATCCGGCGGACAACCAGCCCGGCTCCGGCGTAGTCAATGACAACTCGACCGCCTCACCCGTCGTCGCTCCCGACGGCACGATCTACCTCGGCACGTGGGGACGCTACAACCATTCGCAGGGACACACGATGCGATTCTCCGCCGCGGGCAATTTTCTCTCCGCCTATCCATTCGGCTGGGACGTCACTCCCGCGCTGTGGGAGCACGACGGAACGTTTTCGCTCATCACCAAAGAGAACCGTTACGTCGGCGTTGGGTCGTACTGCGGCCACGCGACGTTCTGCCCGCCGTACTCGCGCGCGCCGGGAGACGAGGAAGGCTACTTCATCACGCAGCTCTCCCCGAACCTCGAGGTGGAGTGGACGTTCAAGAACACCGAGACGCTGAGTTGCGCGCGCCAACCCAACGGTTCAATCGACTGTGTCGACGATCGACAACATGCGAAAGGGTTCGAGTGGTGCGTGAACGCACTCGCCGTCGACGCGCGCGGAGTCGTCTACATCAACAGCGAAGACGGCCATCTCTACGCGCTCAACCAGGGCGGAACGCTGCGCGAACGACTCTTCCTGCAGCTCGCCATCGGCGCGGCATACACACCGTTATCCATCGGCGCGGATGGAAAGATCTACACGCAAAACGCGGGGCATCTGTTCGTCGTGGGATCGAACGCACCGAGGAGAAGAGCGGTGCCCAAGTGAACTGTTTGGAGTGCGGTAGCCGCAGCTACCGCTTTTGTATGTTCGGGCAGCGCGGTGACATACAAAAGCGGCGGCTGCGGCCACCGCACTCCAAAATGACTACTCGTTCGCTGCCGCTGGTGCGGCGATCGGTGCGCGGTAATCGCACTCGGCGTTGTTGCAGTACTCGATGTGGCCTTCGCGCTTGGTCTCTTTTTCAAGGAGATAGGGCGCGTGGCACTTCGGGCACTCGCGGGCGACGGGGCGGTTGTTGAGTGTGAACTCGCACTTCGGGTAGCGGTTGCAGGAGTAGAAGACGCCGCGGCGGGAGATGCGCTCGACGAGCTCGCCTTCATTGCAGGTCGGGCATTTCACGCCGGTCGGCTTCGGCGGCGTTGACGATTTGCGGCCGATCTTGCGGATGGTTTTGCAGTCGGGGTAGCCTGCGCAGGAGTAGAACGGGCCGTAGCGGCCGGACTTGAGGACCATTTCCTTGCCGCAGTTTTCGCACGGCGGCTGCGGCTCGGACGGCAGGTTCGCCGCCGCCTTCATCAGCTTCGGGTCCTTGGTGTTCTTGCAGTCGGGATAGCCGGTGCAGGCGAAGAACTGGCCGAAGCGCGAGCGCTTGAGCTGCATCGGCTTGCCGCATTTTTCGCAGATGATCTGTTCGTCTTCCGACGTAGCCTCGGCGGCGTCGCCTTTGGGCATTTCTTTCGTGGTCTTGCACTCGGGATAGTTCGAGCAGGCCAGGAACTCACCGAAACGGCCGAACTTGATCACCATTGGCGAGCCGCAGGTCTCGCACTTCTCGTCGGTCTCGAGCCCGGTGCCCTTGACCTGCGTCATCTCGGTACCGGCGCGCTCGAGATCGCTGTTGAATTTGACCGAGAAAGCGCGCAAGGCGTCGGTCCACTCGAGCGTTCCGTCTTCGACCTCATCCAGTTTCGCTTCGAGCTCGGCGGTGTAGCCCTCGTCGATGATGTCGGCGAAGGACTGCTTGAGCAGCTTGACGACGAGCGCGCCGAGGTGCGTCGGGTGGAACTTGCCGTCGTGCTTGTAGGTGTAATCGCGTGCCTGGATCGTGGTCAGGATCGATCCGTACGTCGACGGACGGCCGATGCCGTTCTCTTCGAGAGCCTTGACGAGCGTCGCTTCCGTGAAGCGGGGAGGCGGCTGCGTGAAATTCTGCTTGGTCTCGAGCTCGATGAGCTTGAGCACGTCGTCTTCGTTCAGAGGAGGAAGGGCCTTGTCGTTCTTCTTTTCTGCGTCATCCTCGTCGTCTTCGCCCGGCGCATCCTGAAAGACGGCCAGGAAACCGGCGAACTTCTGCACTTCACCCGAGGCGCGGAGCGTCAGGTTTCCGACCGAGATATCCGCGTCGGTGACGTCGAACAGGGCCGGCTTCATCTGGGAGCCGACGAAGCGATCCCAGATCATCTTGTAGAGCCCGTACTCCTCGCGCGTCAGGAAGTCTTTGACCTTTTCCGGATCGAGCTCCATCGACGTCGGGCGGATGGCTTCGTGCGCGTCCTGGGCTTGTGCAGCCTTTTTGACACGATATGTGTTCGGTTTCTCGGGAAGAATATCGTCGCCATATCTCGCGGCGATATAAGCTCTCACTTCCGCCAGCGCGTCATCGCTCGTGCGGACCGAGTCGGTACGCATGTAGGTGATCAAACCGGCGAAGCCGAAGGTGCCGAGCTCCTTACCTTCGTAGAGCTTCTGGGCCACCTGCATGGTGCGCTTCACCGGCCACTTGAAACGGTTGTAGGCGGTGCGCTGCAGCGTGGAAGTGATGAACGGCGGAGCGGCGGACTGCTTGCGCTCCTTGCGGGCGACTTCGGTGACGACGTACTGACCGCTCTTCAGCGCCGCTTCGATCTTGCGCGCGATCTCTTCGTTCGGAACTTCGGCCTTCTTGCCGTCGATTTTCGAGAGCTTGGCGACGAAGGCCGGCGGGACGGCGGCGGAGAGGCGGGCGCCGAACGACCAATACTCGACCGGCAGGAACGCTTTGATCTCGTCCTCGCGCTCCACGATCATCTTCATGGCCACGGACTGCACGCGGCCGGCGGAAAGACCGCGGCGGACTTTGTCCCAGAGAAGCGGCGAGAGTTTGTAGCCGACCAGGCGATCGAGAACGCGGCGCGCCTGCTGGGCGTTGACCTTGTTCATGTCGATCTGGCCCGGCGTCTCGATGGCCTTCTTGACGGCGTTCTTCGTGATCTCGTGGAAGAGGATGCGCTGGACCTTCTTCGCATCGGCGCCCAGGAGGGTCATGACGTGCCAGCCGATGGCCTCTCCTTCGCGATCAGGGTCGGAGGCGATGAAGATCTTGTCGGCCTTCTTCGCGGCGGCTTTCAGCTCGCTGACGACCTTCTCTTTCCCTTCCAGAATCTCGTATTTCGGGAGGAAGGTTTTCTCGTCCACGCCGAGATCGCTCTTCGGTAAATCGCGCACGTGGCCGACCGAAGCCTTGACCACGTAATCACTTCCGATGAACTTGTTGATCGTCTTCGCTTTCGCGGGAGACTCGACGATGACGAGATTTTTGGCCATTGCGGAACGCCCCAACCGACGCGGCTGATGCCGGTATTCCGGCGGTCGCGAGGGGCTGGACCATATCAGAGCGGAGGATCTGCGCCCAAACAACTACGCCGCGTGGAGTCCTCGGACGGCTAGCATCCGGCTATTCCTCGTCTTCGTCGTCCGCGCCGGCGCTCTTGTATTTCTTGGTCTTGTTGTAGAGCGTCTTGTAGGAGATGCCGAGGATCTCAGCGGTCTTGCGGCGGTCACCGTCGGTCATGTTGAGCGTCTCTTCGATGACGATGCGCTCGACTTCTTCCATGGGCTGACCGAGAGGGATGCTCACGGCGTTCTTGGTTCGCTTGCGACGGTTGCCGATCAGTTTGTCGGGCAGGCATTCGACGGTCAGCGTGTCGGTGCGGGCCATGATGAAGGCGCGATTGACGACGTTGCGCAGCTCGCGCACGTTGCCCGGCCATTCGTAGGCCTGCAGCGCCTCGATGAACTCGGGGTCGATCTTTTCCACCGTCTTCTCTTCGGTCTCATTGAGCTTCTGCAGGAAGAAGTGCGAGAAGAGCGGGATGTCTTCGAGGCGCTCGCGTAGCGGCGGCACGTCGATGGGGAAGACGTTGAGGCGGTAGTACAGATCCTCGCGCATCTTGCCGTCGACGATCGCTTTCTGCGGGTCGCGATTCGATGCGGCGATGATGCGGGCGTCGATGTTGATCTCATCGTTGCCGCCCACGCGCCGGAACTTGCCTTCTTCGAGCACGCGCAGGAGTTTGACCTGCAGCTCGATGGGCATTTCCGTGATCTCGTCGAGAAAGACCGTGCCGCCCTTGGCCATCTCGAAGTAGCCTTCGCGGCGTTTGATGGCGTTGGTGAACGCGCCTTTCTCGTGGCCGAAAATCTCGGATTCGATGAGCGTCGGCGAGATCGCACCGCAGTTGAAGGCGATGAACGGTTTGTTGCGGCGGCGCGAGAGGTAGTGGATGGTGTTGGCGACGACTTCCTTGCCCGATCCCGATTCGCCGACGATGAAGACGTTGGCGTCGGTGTTGGCCACCATCTCCAGCTCTTCGAAGAGGCGCTGCATGCGTGGCGACTTACCGACCAGATGCCCGAGGGCACCCATCTTCTGCAACTGCCGCCGAAGCTCGATGATCTCCTGCTTCATCATCTGCTTGTCTTCGACGGACTTGAGAATGACCTGCAGGCGCGGGAGGTCGACCGGCTTGGTGACGTAGTCCTCGGCGCCCACCTTGAGGGCTTTGACCGCGGAGTCGACCGTTGCGTGACCGGTCAGGATGATGATGGAGACGTCAGGGAAACTCTCTTTGATGCGGTGCTGAAGATCGAGTCCGGAGCCATCAGGAAGCTTCAGATCGATGATGGCCACGTCGGGGAGCAGCTTGTTGATCGCAGTCCAGCCGGCTTTGAGCGTATCGGCCACTTCGGGCTCGTAGCCCCACTCCTCCAGGACGTCGGCCATGCCGGCGCTGGTGGCGCGATCGTCATCCACTATCAGGACTCTTTTCATTCTTCTCCCAGAGGAAAGGACAGGCTGAGCGTGACCTTATCACGATCACAGGCGGCGTCGATCTCACCACCATAGGTCTCGGCGATGAGTCGCGCTACCGCGAGCGAGAGATCAGGACTCCCTTCGGCGTCGGTGTAATAGAACTTGAAAATGCGCGTTGGCTCGAAGTCCTCCGAGGCCGGACTTCCGGTGACCGTGAGTTGAAGTTGTCGTTCGTTGCGTGCGACGGCGGTGGTGGCTGATCCTTCCCCGAACAGTTTCGCGGCGCCCTCGAAGAACAACCGCACCGCCTGCCGGATTCTCGGCTCGTGGGCGATCACCGGCAGGCGTCCTTCGACGATCAAATCGATCGCAATGGACTTCGCGGCTTCGGAGAGGATCGGTCCGATGTCGATGGCGACAGGCTCGCCGTCGCTCGAGGGCGGCGTCGACATCAGGAAGAAGGCGTCGAAGATGTGCCCCATCCGGCGCAGCTCGATCTCGATGGCGCGCATGTAGCCGGCGATCTTCTCGTCCTCGTCATCGGAGAGCTTCCGCAGACGCATCCGCAGCAACTCGAGATTCAACACGGCCACATTCAGCGGCGTCTTCAGATCGTGCGCCGTGTCCGCACTGCGCAGAAAGTTCGCGCGCGCAAATTTCTCGAGCCAGAAATCCATGAGTGAACCGGGCTGAGCTTAATGCAAACGTGGGGCCGGGGATGTGGACTTGGTGGACTTGGTGGACGCAGTGGACTTGGTGGACGTCCACAAAGTCCACGAAGTCCACCACGTCCACAAAGACGCGCTCAATGCTCCCGATGCACGTTGATCATGGCAATCGACTCTTCGAGCCGTGCTTCGACCAATGCGAATTCAGGATCGTTCGAAGAGAGATCGGCGAGCTCGCGCTCGGCGGTGATGCGTTCCTGTTCGGCGGTGGCGCGGTCGACTTCCGCGGGCAGGAATCCGCGCTCGGCGAGGACGATGACGCGGTCCGGGAGGACTTCGCCGAAGCCCCACGAGATCACCAGGCGATGCACGGTGTTGCCCTGGCGATAGCGAATCTGGCCGATGCCGAGCATGGCCAGGAGAGGCGTGTGTCCCGGAAGGATGCCGATCTCGCCGTCCGAGGACGGGAGAATCACCTCATCGACCTGCGCGTCGATGATCTTCCGCTCACGCGTGACGATCGTGAGACTGATCTTGTTCGGGAGGTCGGCCATATTCGTCCTTTAGTGACAGTTCCTTACGCCGCCTCGCGCTTCATCTGCTCGTACTTCTCGAGCACCTGTTCGATCGTTCCCTGCAGCAGGAAGGCCTGCTCCGGGATGTCGTCGTGCTTGCCGTCGACGATCTCGCGGAAGCCGCGGATCGTATCGGCGATCTTGACGTACTGGCCTTTGATGCCGGTGAACTGCTCGGCCACATGGAATGGCTGCGAGAGGAAGCGCTGGATCTTGCGGGCGCGCGACACGATGACCTTGTCCTCTTCCGACAGCTCGTCGATGCCGAGGATGGCGATGATGTCCTGGAGGTCCTTGTACTTCTGCAGGACCGCCTGCACCGAGCGGGCGGTGTTGTAGTGCTCATCGCCGAGGATGCGCGGATCGAGAATCTTCGACGTCGACGCCAGCGGATCGACGGCGGGGTAAATGCCCAGCTCCGCAATCTGGCGCGAGAGAACGGTCGTCGCGTCGAGGTGAGCAAACGCGGTGGCCGGCGCGGGGTCCGTGAGGTCGTCGGCGGGAACGTAGATGGCCTGGACCGATGTGATCGAGCCTTTCTTCGTGGAAGTGATGCGCTCCTGCAGCTCGCCCATTTCGGTGGCCAGGTTCGGCTGGTAGCCGACGGCGCTGGGCATGCGGCCGAGGAGTGCCGAAACTTCGGAGCCGGCCTGCGTGAAGCGGAAGATGTTGTCGATGAAGAGCAGCACGTCCTGCCCTTCTTCGTCGCGGAAGTATTCGGCGACGGTGAGGCCGGTCAGACCGACGCGGAGACGCGCTCCGGGCGGCTCGGTCATCTGTCCGTAGATGAGTGCTGCTTTCGACTTCGAAGGATCGCCCGGCGTGATGACGCCCGTCTCTTCGAACTCGAGGTAGAGGTCATTGCCTTCGCGCGTCCGCTCGCCAACGCCCGCGAACACCGAGAAGCCGCCGTGCTGCTTGGCGACGTTGGTGATCAGCTCGAGAATCAGAACGGTCTTGCCGACGCCGGCGCCGCCGAACAGGCCGGTCTTGCCGCCCTTGGTGTACGGCTCGAGAAGATCGATGACCTTGATGCCGGTCTCGAACATTTCAATCGAGGTGGACTGGTCTTCGAACTTCGGCGCGGAACGATGGATCGACCAGCGATGTTCGGAGTTGACCGGACCGCGCTCGTCGACCGGCTCGCCGAGGACGTTGAGGATGCGGCCGAGCGTCTCGCGTCCGACCGGAACGGAGATTGGTCCGCCGAGGTCGATGGCCTTCATGCCGCGCACCATGCCGTCGGTCGGTTTCATGGCGATGCAGCGCACCTGGTTCTCACCAATGTGTCCCGCCACCTCGACGACCACGTCGATGGGCACCTTTCCGAGCTCGCCGTTGTCGACGACGCGAATGGCGTTGTGAATGGCCGGCAGATGTCCCTCGGCGAATTCGATGTCGATGGCCGGTCCGATGATCTGGATCACCTTGCCGATCGCTGCTGCGGTTGTGTCGGTCGTTGCTGTTGCCATTGGTTCTCCGAAAACTCTCAATGTCCTGCTGCGGCCGCGCCGCTCACGATCTCGATGATTTCCTTCGTGATCGCGGCCTGGCGGATGCGGTTGTACGTGAGCGTGAGGTGACTGATCATGTCCGACGCGTTTTTGGTGGCGGACTCCATCGCGGTCATGCGGGCGCCCTGTTCGGCAGCCGCGGACTCGAGCAACACGCGATAGAGCTGAAACTCGATGTGCTTCGGGAGCAGATCGCTGAGGATCGCTTCGGGGCTGGGGTGATAGAGATAGTCGATGGCGGGCTCTTTGTCGTCGACCCAGGTGCGCTCGAGCGGGAGGATCCGTTGCAGCGTGACGTTCTGCGCCATGACCGACTTGAACTCGTTGTAGATGACGTAGACGGCATCGAACTCGCCGCTGAGAAAGTCTTCGCTCGCGCCTTTGGCGATCTCGCGCGCCGTCTCGAGCGACAGCGCCTGATACACGTGCAGCGGCTGCCGGCGGATGGGAAGCGTGCGGCGTTTGTAGAAGTCGAACGCCTTGCGCCCGATCGGGATGAGATGAACTTCCTCCCATCCTTTCTCGGCGATGGCGTTCTGCGCGCCGCGAATGACGTTCGTGTTGAACGCGCCGGCCAGACCGCGGTCGGCGGCCACGACCAGCAGCAGGACCTTCTTTTCCTGCTCGCGCTCCGCTAGCAGCGGATGCTTGGTGACGTCGACGCGCGTGGAGACCGACGCGAGGACTTCGCGCAGAGCAGCCGCGTAAGGACGCGCGGCCATCATCCGCTCCTGCGCACGGCGCAGCTTCGCCGCGGCCACCATCTTCATGGCCTTGGTGATCTGCTGCGTGTTCTTCACGCTGCGGATGCGACGTCGTAGATCGATGGTGCTTGGCATGTTGTCGAGCTCTCAGCTCTCAGCTCTCGGCTCGCAGGGAGAGGCCAGCTCCTGAGAGCTGCCAGCTGCGAGCTGCGAGCTAAGCGGCTAACACGTTGGCGTTGTCTTTCACGTACTGCTCTTTGAAATCGGTGATCGCTTTGCGGATGGCGCCTTCGAGCTCCGCGTCGAACTTCGGCGAGGTCTCGAGTTGGTCGACGAGCTGCGCGTGCTCGTCCACGAGATGCTGGTGGAATGCGGCTTCGAACGGTCGGACTGCTTCGACGGTGAGGTTGTCGAGGAAGCCTTTCGTGCCGGCGTAGATCGATGCGGTCTGGAGGCCGACGCGCAGCGGCGAGTACTGGCCCTGCTTGAGGATCTCGACGAGGCGTTTGCCGCGGTTGAGCTGCGCTTGCGTGGTCTTATCGAGGTCGGAGCCGAACTGCGCGAACGCGGCAAGCTCGCGGTACTGCGCGAGGTCGAGACGGAGCGTGCCGGATACGGAGCGCATCGAGCGCACCTGCGCCGAGCCGCCGACGCGCGACACCGAGATGCCGACGTTGATGGCC
Organism: Acidobacteriota bacterium; assembly: GCA_030775085.1. Classification (GTDB taxonomy): domain Bacteria; phylum Acidobacteriota; class Thermoanaerobaculia; order Gp7-AA8; family Gp7-AA8; genus QHVT01. The sequence continues at coordinate 12,031 of JALYJW010000004.1, forward strand.
GGTCGGACACCGGAGTGGAAGAGGTCCGTCTCCAGGAAGATCTGTCCGTCGGTGATGGAGATGACGTTGGTAGGAATGTACGCGGAGACGTCGCCGGCCTGCGTCTCGATGATCGGCAATGCCGTCAGCGAGCCGCCGCCTTTCGCGTCGCTCAGCTTCGAGGCGCGCTCGAGCAGGCGGGAGTGAAGATAGAAGACGTCGCCCGGATACGCTTCGCGGCCCGGCGGACGGCGGAGCAGCAGCGAGATCTCGCGATACGACGCGGCGTGCTTCGAAAGATCGTCGTAGATCACGAGCGCGTGCTTGCCGTTGTAGAGGAAGTACTCGCCCATCGCGCAGCCGGCGTACGGCGCCAGGTACTGCAGCGGCGCCGCTTCCGAGGCGGAGGCGTTGACGATGATCGTGTACTCCATCGCGCCGTACTGCTCGAGCGTCTTCACGATCTGCGCGACGGTCGACTTCTTCTGACCGATGGCGACGTAGACGCAGAAAACGTCCTTGCCCTTCTGGTTGATGATGGCGTCGATGGCCACGGCGGTCTTGCCGGTCTGGCGGTCGCCGATGATCAGCTCGCGCTGGCCGCGGCCGATCGGGATCATGGCGTCGATGGCTTTGAGACCGGTCTGCAGCGGCTCTTTGACCGGCTTGCGGTCGACGACGCCGGGCGCCAGGCGCTCGATGGGATAGAACTCGGTGGTGTTGACCGGTCCCTTGCCGTCGATGGGAATGCCCAGCGCGTTCACGACGCGGCCGACCATGGCCTGTCCTACTGGCACCGACATGATGCGTCCGGTGCGCTTGCACTGATCGCCTTCCTTGAGTTCGAAGTAGTCGCCCAGGAGCACGATGCCGACGTTGTCTTCCTCGAGGTTGAGGGCCAGGCCGGTGACGTCGTGCGGGAACTGCACGAGCTCTCCGGACATGACGCGCTCCAGGCCGTAGACGCGGGCGATGCCGTCGCCGATGGAGGTGATGGTGCCGACCTCCGCCACGTCGACGCCCTTGCTGATTCCGGTTAATTGCTGCCGGATAATCTCTGTGATTTCTTCTGCTTTCAAATCGACAGCCATATTGTCTCCGAAATGAACCTGATAATCGTTGCTCTAATGTTTCAGCTCAACGATTCACGAAATTTGTTGATTTTTCCGATGACGGATGCATCCCAGATCTCGCTGCCGATCTTCACCACGAAGCCGCCCAGCAGCTTCTTGTCGGTGCGAATGTCCAGCTCCACTTTCTTGCCGACCTTCTGCGAGAGCGTGGTCGCGAGCTGATCGATCTCCTCGGGCGCCAGGCTCCTGGCCGACCGCACTTCCGCCACGGCCACGCCGAGCGCCGCGTTCACGTAGGACGCGAGCGCCTCGAGAATGGCGTCGATGTCATTGATGCGGTGGTTGCGTACCAGCACCTCGAGCGTCTTTGCGGCGAGGTCGGAGGCTTTCATCTTTCTGGCAAGCTGGCTCGTGATCTCCAGCGTCGTGGCCTGGTCGATCGCTGGATTGGCGTAAAGATCACGGAGCTCCTGCGAAGAGCGCAGCGCGGATGCAAAAGACATCAGCTCCCCGCGCAACTCATTCGCCTTCGCCGGCGAGCCGGAAGCGTCGATGATGGCGCGCGCGTAGGGACGTGCGAAACGACGGATCACTTGGGTCTCCTGTTAAACACGTCCTACCTCGCGCAGGCTTTCCTGGAACAGGTTCTTCTGATCCTGCTCGGTGATGGTTTCGCGCAGGATGGACTCAGCGCGCTCGCTGGCCAGTTGGCCGGCGAACTCGGTCAATTCGGTGCGTGCGTGCTTGAGGCGGTTCTCGACTTCGTTGCGCGCGTTGGCCAGCATCTTCTGCGATTCGGCTTCAGCGGCGGCGACGAGCTCGCGCTTCTGGCGCTCGCCTTCGTTCGCGGCGCGATCGTGGATGGCAAGGACTTCCGCTTCGATGGCCGCCAGCCTGGCTTGAATCTCACCGGCCATGCGATCGGCTTTCTCGCGGCGCTCGGCTGCTTCGGCGTTGGCGCGGCGGATTTCCGCGGTGCGCTCGGCGAACATCTTCTTCACCGGTCCGCCGACGAAGTACACCAGCACGCCGAAGAAGAGCAGCATGTTGGCGGTCTTGAGAACCCAGCCCGGGATGAATCCGAAGTAGACCTTCTCGCCGTGGCCGGCGGCAGCGCCGTGCGATTCGGTGCCGGCGGCAGCCGTATCCGTTTCGGCGAGAACCACCGGCGCCATGATGAGAATCAAAAGGATCAGGAGAAGGCGGCGCATGATCAGACCGCCCTTCCGAGGATGCGCTCGGCCGCGAGGCGAGCAAGCGACTCCGACTCGCGTACGATCTGCTCGCGTGCGACGGCGACGTCGCGCCCGAGGCTCTCGTCGGCTTCGCCGATGATCTGGCGCGCCTCGACGTTGGTCTTGTCGACGACCTGCTGGCGATAAGCCGCCGCTTCGCCGCGGAAGCGGTCACGCAACTGCGCGGCCTCGCGTTTGGCAGCGTGCAACTGCGCCTCGGTCTGCGCGGTCGCTTCGCTGAAGCGGGCCAGCGCGTCTTCGTACAGTTTTTCCGCGGAACTGCTTTCCGTCTCGCGCGCGACGAGGATGCCGTCGATCGGCTTCAGGAAGAATTTGCGCACGACCATGTAATTCATGATGAAGATCACCATGATCGCGAGCAGAGATAGATCCGGCATCAAGTTCATTTGCATACGATTTGGTCGTGGAGTCGGTGCCACCAGGGTAGGAGCGAAGGAGGGCTCCAGAAGCGCACACATTCCCCCAAAAAGCCGCCGCTGTATACCACATCGGAAAGAACGTTGTCACCCTTCGGCGTTGCGCAGAGAACGATGTCAGACGACGACTACCGCGGCATTTTAGAGCGCGCCGATCAGCACTTTGCGTCCGTCATGCGGACGCAACCGCAGAATCTCCAGTGCGGCGGCGGATGCTCGCTCTGCTGCTACGGCCTTTTCGAGATCGGCTCGGGCGACGTTCCGATGATCGCGGAGGGTCTGGAGAAGCTGCACCCGTCGCGGCGGAAGAAGGTCATCCGCCGCGCTCTGGAGATCGTCGAATCCACCGCTCATCCCAATCTCCGCGAATGCTCGCCCCGTGAGAAGGACAAGTTTTTTGCGCGGACGAAGGCCACGCCATGTCCGAATCTGGACGAGAACGGGCGTTGCGTGATGTACGAGCACCGCCCGCTGGTGTGCCGCACGTTCGGTCTGCCACTGCGCGATGGCCGCAAATACATCGGCGACATCTGCGAGCTGAACTTCAAAGAGTCGTCGACGATCGAGCGGTTGGACGCCGCATGGGACCTGCGATGGGAGGATGTCCTCGGCGACGAGGACACGTTCACCATCCCCGAGGCGATCGTGCTGATCAGCCGTCTACGCGGCTGGATTGAGGATTGAGGATGCAGGATTGAGGATTGCCTCGGCCTCGGCCGCATCCTCAATTCTCAATCCTCAATTCTCAATCCGCCGGCGGGCGCCTCAGGCCTTGGCGGCGATGTTCGTGACGTTGCCTGCGCCCTTCTTGTCGCCCATGACGCAATTGCCCTGGAAGATGGCCCCTTCTTCGATGATCAGCGCGGGCGTGTCGATGTCGCTGTAGACCTTGCCGTTGCGGTGGATCTCGACGCGTGTGTCGGCAATGATCTTTCCGACGACGGTACCGCTGATGGCGATGCGTCCGACGTGAATGTCCCCTTCGATGTGCGCGCTCTCGCCGACGATCAACTCATTCTTCGAGTGAATCTTTCCGTTGAACTTGCCGTCGATGCGCATCGTGTCTTCGAACTCCAACTCGCCGCGGAACGTCGCGCCGCGATCGAGGAATCCGTTGAGCTCTCCGCTTTTACCCTTCATGGTTCTCTCCTGCGTCTCACACCAAGAGACTATCTTCTTCTGCCCATCACTTCATCCACCAGGCGGATGAGCTCATCCTCGCTGCCGAAGCGGATGTGAATCACGCCTCCGCGGCGCTTGCGATCGATTTCTACTTTGCTGCGCAGAGTTCTTGTCAACTTCTCTTCCGCGTCGCGCGTGAAGATGTCTTTCTCTTTTTCCGGAGCCTCCGCCGCTTTGGGCGAGCTCTCCGCAGCCAGCATCTCTGTCTGGCGTACGTTGAGGTTGCGCTTCACGACACGCTCGGCGAGCTGCTGCTGCTTCTTGGCCGAGTCGACGGCCAGGATCGCCCGGGCGTGACCCATGGACAGTTGTCCCGCGGCCAGAAGCTTCTTCACCGCGTCCGGCAGGCGGAGCAGGCGTAGAAAGTTCGCCACGGTCGACCGTTCCTTGCCGACCCGCTTCGAGATCTCTTCCTGCGTCAGCCCGAACTCTTCATGCAACTGGTGGTAGGCGTACGCCTCTTCGATCGGGTTCAGGTCCTCGCGCTGGATGTTCTCGATGAGCGCGACCTGGAGGACGTCCGTATCCGCCATCGTTTCTTTGATGACGACGGGGACAGTGCTGAGACCGGCCTTCTGCGCGGCGCGAAAACGGCGCTCGCCGGCGATGAGGCGATACTTATTGTCACCAAGCTTCGTGACGACGAGCGGCTGAATGATTCCGTGTTCGCGGACACTGCGGGAGAGCTCTTCGATCGAGGCGTCGTTGAACGTCCGGCGCGGCTGATAGGGATTGGGCGAGATCTGCTCGAGTGGCACTTCTGCAAAGCCGGCGGACATGGTCGCTGGCGCTGCCGGCGCTGGGGCGGCCGGCCGGCTCGGGATCAGGGCGCCGAGTCCGCGGCCGAGGGCTTTCTTCTGGGTACTCATGGCAGAACGGTCTCCGCGCGTTGGATGAACTCTCTGGCGAGGTTGACGTAGGCCTCGCTTCCTCGGGAGCGGATGTCGTAAAGGATGATCGGTTTGCCGAATGACGGCGCTTCGCCGAGCCGCACATTCCGAGGGATTACGCTCTTGTACACCTTCTCGGCGAAGTGGTTGCGGACCTCTTCGGCGACCTGGCGAGCCAGATTCATCCGCTCGTCGAACATGGTCAGGGCGATTCCTTCGATCTCGAGCGCCGGATTGAGCATGTCGCGGACGCGCTCGATCGTGTTGAGGAGCTGCGCGACGCCCTCGATCGCGAAGTACTCACACTGCATCGGAACGAGCACGGAGTTCGCGGCGGTCAGTCCGTTGATGGTGAGGAGGCCGAGGGAGGGCGGCGAATCGATGAGGATGTAGTCGTAATCGTCGACCACTTCCTGAAGAGCCCGGCGGAGGTAGAACTCGCGTCCGATTGCGTCGGAAAGCTCGAGCTCGGCGGCCACGAGATCGACCGAGGAGGGAGCGACGTGGAAGTTCGGGAGCTCGGTGGGACGGATGATCTCGCGGATGGCCATCCCGTCGGTGAGAACGGGGTAAATCGATTTCTCGTCGTTCTTCGGCAGACCGAGCCCGGAGGTGGCGTTTGCCTGGGGATCGAGGTCGACCAGAAGGATCCTGCGCTCGCAGGCAGCGAGGGACGCGCCGAGGTTGATGGCGGTCGTGGTCTTGCCGACCCCACCTTTCTGATTCACGAGCGTAACGATCTTGGCTGTCATGATTAACGATGTTCCACGTGGAACGTCAGCATTGCGAGGTAGTTCGATGTGCCGCGCGGCAGCGGAACTGCTTCATCGCTTTCGAATCCGGCGATGGCCGGCGCGTCCGGCGTTCCCTGGAAAAGGGCGATTCGGGCGCCATCTTCCAGGTGTTCCTTCAGCGACGGTACCCACTCTTCCGGGCTCCCGACGGCGCGTGACACGACGAGCGAGAAACGAAGATCGGCGGGAAGCCGGGGCAGAAGGCGCGACAATCTATCACCGTAAACCTGGGAGCTCAAGCCGCACTCGCGCACGATGTGCTTCAAAAACGCCCATTTTTTCTGATCTGCCTCCACGAGATGAAAGCGCGCGCCCGGCGAAACAATGGCCATCGGGATGGCCGGTAGACCGCCGCCGGAGCCGAAATCCAGGACTTCACCCCGAGGACGGAGGATGGACGCCGCGGCCAGCGCTTCCGCGATGTGCTCGTCGAGGTTTTCCTTCGCCTCAGGACCGATGAGATTGACCTTGGCCGTCCACTTCAGGAGCTCGGATTTGTAGAGAGCGATCCGGGAGTCCATCAGCGAGCCGCCACGCCACGCCGCACGTGCATCCTGAGAATCGCGATCGCTGCCGGCGTCACGCCCGGAATGCGCCCGGCTTGGCCGAGAGAAACGGGCCGCACGCGCGTGAGCTTTTCCGTCATTTCGCGAGAAAGCCCGGGGAGCGAATACGACATCTCGGCCGGGATGCGCAGGTCTTCGTCCGCGGTGAGTTTCTCCGCCTCGCGCTGCTGCCGCTCGATGTAGCCGGTGTAGCGAAGGCGACTGACGACGCCTTCGCGCTCTTCTTCCGACAGCGCGCGGAAGGCGCCGGCAAACTCCGGGAGCGTTTCTTCGGCGGCGGCAATCAGGCGATCGAGATCGAGAGCCGGCCGCTGCATCAGTTTGGCAATCGTAGTCTGGGTCACCAGCTCGATGTCCGCGTCCCGCAGCCAAGCTACGGTGTCGCGGTCGGGCCGGATATCGGTCTCCCCTGCCTCGATCGCACGCCGCATCCGGCTCGTTCGCGCTTCCACGCGGCGCTCGCGCTCCGCGTCCAGAATGCCGAGGCGCGCCGCGATCGGAGTCAGGCGCTCGTAGACTGAATCGCAGCCGAGCAACAACCGATGCTCAGCCCGCGACGTGAACATCCGATACGGTTCCTCCGTACCGAGCGTGACCAGGTCGTCGATCATCACGCCAACGTACGCTTCGTTCCGCCGCAGGATCACCGGCTCGCCGCCGCGGATCGTCTGCAGCGCGTTGATCCCCGCGAGCAGCCCCTGCGCCGCAGCTTCTTCATAGCCTGACGTACCGTTGATCTGACCGGCCAGGAAGAGGCCATCGACGCCGCGCACCTTCAGCGTTGGCTCGAGCTGCTCGGGGTTCACAAAGTCATACTCCACCGCGTACCCGTAACGGGCGATCGTGGCATGCTCGAATCCGGGCAGCGACCGAACCACCGCGTCCTGGACATCCGGTGGCAGCGAGGTCGAAATGCCGTTCATGTAGAGCCACGGGTGCTGCAAGCCCTCCGGCTCGACGAACACCTGATGGCGCTCCTTGTCGGCGAAGCGAACGACTTTGTCCTCGATGGAAGGGCAATAGCGCGGACCAGCGGCCTGGATCTGCCCGGAGTACATCGGCGCGCGATGCAGGTTCGCGCGGATCTGATCGTGAGCAACCGCGCCGGTGTACGTCAACCAACAGAGAATCTGAGGCTGTTCGATCTTGTCCGTCAGGATCGAGAACGGTCGCGGCTGGGCATCGCCCGGCGCTTCTTCGAGCTTCGTGTAATCGACGGTGCTGCGATCGACGCGGGGCGGTGTTCCGGTCTTCAGGCGACCGAGCCGAAGGCCGAGCGTGCGTAGCGAATCGGAGAGCGTTTCGGCCGAGGGCTCGCCGAAGCGTCCGCCGACCGTCTTCATTTCGCCCGAATGCATGAGTGCGCGGAGGAACGTCCCTGTCGTCACGATGACGGCGCGGGCGGAGAGTCGCGTGCCGTCAGAGAGCACCACTCCTCGCACGGTCTGACCATCGAGAATCAGCGAGGTCACGGAACCTTCGACAATGCTCACGTTCGGTTCAGCGGCGAGGATGTCCTGGACGGCATTCGCGTAAAGATCGCGATCGCACTGCGCCCGTGGTCCCTGCACCGCCGGACCTTTCGAACGATTGAGAACCTTGAACTGAATGCCGGCGCGGTCGGTGGCCTCGCCCATCAGTCCACCGAGAGCGTCGATTTCCTTGACGAGATTTCCCTTGGCCAGACCACCGATGGCGGGATTGCACGACATCCGTCCGATGGCATCGCGCAGCATGGTGATCATCGCCACGCGAGCGCCACCGCGCGCCGCGACGCGAGCCGCTTCGGCTCCGGCGTGACCGCCGCCGATGACCAGGATGTCGAAAGTGCCGCTCATGTTCCACGTGGAACACAGCTCGGCCGGGACCTATTCAGCGCAGGCGTCTGTAGAAGTTATTTGCCAATACAGAACTTGCCGAAGATCTCCGCGAGAACGTCGTCACGCGTGATCGCACCGGTCAAAAGCGCCAAAGCATTCGCGGCGCGGTAAAGATCGACGAGGATCATCTGTTCGTCGAAGCCGTGCTCGACCGATTCGATGGCAGCCTGAACCGCGGAAGCCGCCTCAGCCACCGCCGCCTGCTGGCGCTCGTTCACGAGCGACCCCTCGGGCGCAGCGAATCGCTCGCGAACGAGCTCATCCAACAGGTGCAGCAGCCGGTCCACTCCGACATCGCTGACCGCGCTGATGGAGAGCTCATCGGAAGCCGGCGCCGCCAGATCTGCTTTCGTGTAGACGACCTGAGCATTGTTCAGGCGCGCGAGCTCGCTTCGATCCTCGTCAGTGACGCCGGCCGAGAGGTCGATCAGATAAAGAACGATGTCCGCCGACTCCGCCGCCCGTCGCGCTCGCTCGATCCCGATTCCTTCGACAAGGTCCGTGCTCTCGCGCAGTCCCGCGGTGTCGGCGATCGTCACCGGCAGTCCGCCGATCTCGATCGTTTCGCGCACGATGTCGCGTGTCGTCCCCGGAATGGCGGTGACGATGGCGCGGTCGCTGCCGACCAGCCGGTTGAGCAACGTCGATTTGCCGGCGTTCGGGCGGCCGAGAATCACCGCGCTCAATCCATTCGTCGTGGCTCGTCCACGACGATACGTCTCGCCCATCGAAGTCAGCCGATTCAATGCATCGGAAAGCCGCGCCTGAACTTCGTCCCGCGTAATGAATTCGTAGCCCTCTTCCGAGAAATCGAGGGCTGCCTCGAGCCGCGAGATCACTTCGAGCAACGTCTGCCGGATCGCCGATGCCGACCGGCTCAGTGCTCCCTCGAGATTCGAGAGCGAAAGCTTCGCCTGGAGCGTGGTGCGGGCGTTGATCAGATCGGCGACCGACTCCGCCTGCACGAGATCCATCTTGCCGTTGAGGACGGCCCGCTCGGTGAATTCGCCCGGCTCCGCCATCCGCGCGCCGAGGGAGACGCAGGCGGCGATCACCTGCTCCACGATGAGCGGATTGCCGTGCAGCGTCAGCTCAACTAGATCATTTCCGGTGAAGGAGTGCGGCGCTTCATAACGGATGGCGATGCACTCATCGAGCAGCGCTTCGTTCGCAGTCAGCCGGACAAGGGTGGCTGTCCGTACAGACGGAACGCCGCCCTTACTCAACTGCTCCAGGATGGAGACGCTGTCCCGTCCATCGATTCGTACGATCGCCAGCGCGCCGCGACCGAGCGGCGTCGCCGGCGCAACGATCGTCTCGTCCGTCACGGCTCCTGTGGTGGTTGCGCTTCTGCGGGCTCGGAAACCTGCGCTTCGGACCGCAGCAGAATGGCCACGCGTTTGTAAAAGCCGTCCCCGCGCGATTCCGTCGTCACATCGGCATCATCGCGCAAGGCGATATGAACGATGCGCCGCTCGATCGGCGTCATGGCCGGCAGCAATTCCTCGCGACCGGCGCGACGCACGCGGTCCGCGATCTCTCGCGCGCGCTGCTCGAGATCCTCCGAGCGTCGTGCTTTGAAGTCTTCGCAATCGAGCTCGATGTCTTTCTCGATCGAGCGGCCCACCAGAGCCTTGTTGGCCAGGACCTGCACGGCATCGAGCAGCTCGCCGTGACGATCGATGAGCAACTTCGCGTCGCTTCCATAAAGACGAACGACGATCTGCGTTTCGTTCTCCTCGGTGCGAGCCACCATGCTGAGCTTCGCCAGGGCCAGAGCGGTCGCGCACCATTCGCGCACCGCGCGGGCTCCGTCGGACTCCGGTCCCTGCTCCGGAACATCGCCGAGGAACGTCTCGAAATCGCCTGTCTGAAAATCGCTTTCGCTACGACCGCGACCACGACCGCCGCCCCGCCGGCCGCCGCCACCATCCCGCCCACGGCCACCACCGCCGCCGCGCTCCCCGCGACCGCCTCCGGAAGACCGCTCGGCGCGTGCTGCCCGGCGCGGCGGAGAGGATTCATGCGGAGCAGCGGGCCCCGCCGCCGCCGGTGCCGCAGCCGGTGCCGGGGCAGACGTGTTGATGTCCGCTTCCAGCACGATCCGCTTCACGCCGCCGAGAAAGCCGCGCTTCTCCAACAGCACGTGATACGTCAACTGCCAGCGCTCGACACCGAGCGTTTCGGTGGCGCTTTGCAGCGCCTCTTCGAGACTCCGACCTTCGAAACGATGACTCATCGCGGTCCGCCGTTATGCTTTCTCAATCTCACTGGGATGATCTTTCCACCACTTATTCATGATCATTTGCTGGGTGATCGTCAAGATGTTCTGCACCAGCCAGTAGAGCACGAGACCGCTCGGGAAGTCTTTGAAGAGGAAACCGAACACGAGCGGCATGATCAGGAAGATCTTCCGCTGCATGGGATCCCCGGTGGTGGGCGTGATGTACGTCTGGATGAACATCGTGGCCGTCATCAGCACCGGCAGCACGTACGTTGGATCCTTATCCGAGAGATCGTGAATCCAGAGAATCCACGGTGCGCCGCGCAACTCGATGGCCCGTGAGAGCAGGTTGTAGAAGCCCCACAGAATGGGGAGCTGCAACACCAAAGGCAGGCAGCCCGCCATCGGGTTGATTCCTTCTCTCTTGTAGAGATCCATCATCTCCACGTTCATCTTCTGGCGTTGCTCGGCGTCCGTCTTCGACTTCTTGTACTTCGCCTTGATGAGCTCGACCTTCGGCTGCACCTTCTGCATCTTCTTCATCGAGACGATGCTCTTGTGTTGCAGCGGGTAGAGAACGATCTTGATCAGGATCGTCAGGACGACGATGGCAAAGCCGTAGTTGTGCGTGAACTTGTTCAGCCAGAGCAGCGCCGTCAGGAAAAAGCGCGCGATCATGCTGAACCAGCCGAACTGCAGCGCCTCCCCCATTCCGTACTGATCGAGCAGCGTCGTCTCTTTCGGACCGAAGAACGCTTCGGCGGCCAAGGTGCCGTCGCCGTTCGCATTGAGGCCGGCATAGAGGTCATCGCGACGCACTTTCGTTTTCGCGTCGATGAACGTCACGCGCTGCAGAATGCCGTCGCCGGCACGCTTCGGCCGGAGCGATGTGAGGAAGTAGTTGTCTTCGACACCAATGTAGTCGACGGCCGGAACGGCCTGCAGGTTGGAGGCGCCGTCGCGTCCGACGATCTCGAGCGATCCGGCGGCCTGGTAGATGCCGTTGCCGGTGGTCACGACCTGCGTGTCCTGCTCCGCCGCGCCGAGCGTGCGGATGCCGGGGCCGACGGCCACGCGATACGGCGTCGGCGGATTGATGCTCACGGAAAAGTCGAACAGGTACGGCTGGTTGCTGAACCGGAACGTCTTCGTCGCCGTCACGCGGCCGTCGGAGTAGCGATACTCGACGACGCGCTGCCCGTTGGCCTCCACGTCGCTCACCGCATAAAGCGCGGTGTTCAGGGCGAGCAGCGCAGGCTGGGCCGGGACAATGGTGAACGGATAATCGCTCCGGTGCGGTTCGCGCTCCTTGACGAGATCCTCGGGCTCCTTGCTCTTCTTGCGCAGGTATTTCTTCAGCTCGAACGAGATCAGTTGCGCGCCGCGATTCGTGAGGACCGCTTTGTACTCGGGTGTCTCGACCACCGTGAGCTGGACGCGATCCGCGGTGATCGGCGCGGCGGTGATCGGCGCGGCGGTCACCGGCGAGCCGGCCACCGAGGTCGCGGGCGTTGATGCGGGCGAGGCCGTCGTCGCAGCCGCGCTTCCGGTGGTTGCGGTCGCGGCGTCCGTCGACGTCGCTGAGGTCATCGGATCGGCCGGTTTCACCACAGGCGTGGTTTTCGCCAGCTCGGGGAAGATCCGCGGCGCGAGCGCAGCCCAGCCCCACAGCAGGCCGAGCGAGATCAAAATCGCGAGAAAAATTCGCTTTTCCATGTCTAAGGGACGGGGTCCCAACCTCCAGGATTGAACGGATGGCAGCGGCCCAGCCGGCGGATGCCGAGCCAGATGCCGCGAAGAGTGCCGTATTTGTCGACGGCCTGCATCGTATACACAGAGCAGGTCGGCTCGAAACGGCACATTGGGGGAAGCAGGGGCGAGAGGAACCGTTTGTAGAAACGGAGAAGGAACAACGCCACGGTGCGCATCATGACGCCGGCCGCCGTGAGGTGTCCGTCACGATGCGCTCCAGCGCGCGTGAAAAATCGCGGCTGAACTCCTCGAAGGAAGCCTGCACGGCGCCGTTCTTGACGTTCACCACGATGTCCAAAGCGCGCGCGTCGAGGCCGAGCGGTTCGCGCTGCCTGCGGTAGACCTCGCGCGTCCAGCGCTTCAGACGATTGCGGATGTTGGCCTTCCCGACTTTTCTGGTGACCGTGATGCCGATCCGCGAATGCTGCAGATCGTTGCCGGCGAAGAAGAGCACGGCATAGCGGGAAAACTGCTTTCGGCCCGTTTCATAGACTCTGACGAACTCAGGCCGTTTCGCCAGTCTTCGTTGTCTCGGCAGCGCCTCGGACCGAAGGCGTTCCACCGTGGTTGCCGCGAGCGCCCGCTCAGACAGCGAGGCGCTTGCGGCCCTTACGACGACGGCGCGAAAGGACAGCCTGTCCATCCTGCGTCCGCATCCGGACGAGGAAGCCGTGCGTGCGCTTGCGACGGCGATTATTCGGTTGAAACGTACGCTTCATTGCCATTCTGCGAATCCTCTGAAAAGAAAGCGGCGAGTATATTCGGCACTGGTATGACGGTCAACGAGCGTCGACGCAATCACCGGCCGAGCGCGCAAACGCCGTGTTCCGAGAGGCTTATTCCAGTGGGGACGGTAGGCAGTGAGCAGTAGGCAGCAGGCAGGGAAAGAGGCACCCGCCCGGGACTTTACTCCTGCCTAATGCCTACTGCTTTTTTGCCTTCCGCACCCCATGTCGCTGTGCTAGACTCCGTCGCCCATCCAGAGCCCGGAATTTCCACAACTGTGGAAAAGCTGTGGATTCTCAATAAGATAGCGGCCGTCGTCCCCACATGAGCACCTGGAGCCAAGTCCTTTCCCGCATCGAGCAAGTCGTGGATCGGACGGAGTATGACATCTGGCTCGCACCCACCCGTTTCGTCTCCCAGAAGGGTGACACGCTCGATATCGCCGTCCCATCACAACGCTACGTCGACGAGATTCGGGAGCGCTTCGGTCCGCAGATCCGGGCATTCCTCAATGAGGTCAGTCCCGAGCGCGTTCAGATCAACTTTCTGATCGACCCGACTGGCGCCCCCGACCCGGCGCCTCCTCCCGCCGCGACGCCGAAGGACGAGCTCCCTGCGGCGACCTTCACGCGGCGCTATCGGTTCGACTCCTTCGTCGTCGGCAGCTCGAACCAACTCGCCTACGCAGCCTCCAAATCGATCGCCGAAAATCCCAGCGGCTCGTTCAATCCCCTCTTCATCTATGGAGGCGCCGGCCTCGGCAAGACTCATCTGATCCAGGCCATCGGCCAGCAGATTCGCGAGTCGCGCCCGAATCTCAAGATCGTTTACATGTCGGCCGATGCCTTCGTGACGGAGCTCATCACGTCCATCCGCTACGACAAGATGCAGCCGTTCCGCGACCGCTATCGCTCCGTCGACGCGTTGCTTCTCGACGACATCCAGTCGATCGCCGGCAAGGAGCGCACGCAGGAAGAGTTCTTCCACACCTTCAACGCGCTCTACGAAGCACAGAAACAGATCGTCTTCACCTCAGACCGGCCGCCGAAAGAAATCCCCACGCTCGAAGAGCGACTGCGCTCGCGTTTCGAATGGGGACTGACCGCCGACATCCAGCCGCCCGATCTCGAAACGAAAGTGGCGATCCTGCGCAAGAAAGCCGAGGACCGCGGATTTCAGATCCCGCAGGAAGTCGCGCTCTTCGTCGCCGAGCGCGTTCGCTCCAACGTCCGCGAGCTGGAAGGACATCTGAACAAGATCGCCGTCTACGCGTCGCTGGCCGGCAAGAGCATCAGCATCGACGTCGCGAAGGAAGCGCTCAAGGATGTTCTCTCGAAAGAAGACAAGCCGATCAGCGCACCGGAGATCCTCCGCGTCGTAGCAGCTCACTATGGTCTGAAGGTCGCGGACATCAAACAGAAGAGCAACGCCAAGACGATCGCCTTCCCCCGCCAGGTGGCGATGTACCTCTGCAAAGAGCTGACGGACCTTTCCTACCCTGAGATCGGAAAGGCCTTCGCCGACAAGCATCACTCGACCGTCATGTACTCGGTCCAGCAGATCAAGAAGATGATCGATGCCGACGCTCAATTCGCGCGCACGGTGGAAGCACTTGCGAAGCAATTCAGATGATGGTCAAGCAATTCCGATGATGGTCGTCGCTTCGCCCACATCGCTGTGCATCTATTTATCCGCAACGCTTGCGGAAAGGTCCATGCAAAAGCTGCGGGAGAAAAACGACCGTCGTCGCACCATCGGTCGGAATGCGGAAAACGGCCTGATTCTCCACAACTTTCTGCCGTTCGAACTCACAGGTCAGCAAAGGGAAGACTGCTATACTTTCGAAGGCTTTGCGCCGAATCCTGACGTTATCCGCACCACCTACTACTACCACTACAAGAGAAACATATCTGGTTTGAAGGAAGAGACCACATGGAGCTGAGCGTAGGAAAAGCGGACCTTCAGAAGGAACTCCAGTTGTGCCAGGGAGTCGTCGAAAAGCGCTCGACGATCCCCATTCTTTCGAACGTCCTGCTCAAAGCTGCTGACGGACGTCTCCAGATCTCGGCAACGGATCTCGACGTCACGATTCTCAGCTCCTGCGCCGCCCGCGTCACCACGCCGGGCGGCGTGACGATCGAAGCGAAGCGCCTCTTCGACATCGTCCGTTCGCTGCCGGATGAAGACGTTCATTTCACGCTGCAGGAAAACAACTCGATCCTCGTCGAGTCGGGTACCGCGAAGTTTCGTCTCCTCGGATTACCCGCCGAGGATTACCCGACGCTGCCCACGGTCGACGTCACCGACGCCTACACGATTCCGCTCCATGAGCTGAAGACGATGGTCGGGAAGGTGAAGTTCGCGATCACGCACGAGGAAACGCGCTTCCAGCTCAACGGCGCACTGCTCAAAATACAGCCGAATAAAATGGAGATGGTGGCCACGGACGGTCACCGCATGGCGCTCATCAATTTTCCGACCGGCATCACCGGCAAGGGAAAGAAGGGAGCCGATCTCACGATTCTCGTTCCACGAAAAGCTCTGGGTGAGATCGAGCGACTCGAGAGCGGCGAAGACGGCACCGTGAAGTTCGGCGTTTCCGACAACCAGCTCTTCTTCGAAGCGGGCGACCGCCGCCTCCTGGCGCGCATGATCGACGTGAATTTTCCCAACTACATGGAAGTCATTTCGCGCGACAACGATCGCCGCGTGATGGTCGATCGCGAGCGCCTGCTGGCCACGATCAAACGCATTTCCCTCGTCGCCAACGAGCGAACACGCGCCGTCCGTTTCGACTTCGCACCGGGCAAGCTCACCGTGTCGTCGACGAACCCCGAGCTCGGCGACGCGCGCGAGACCGTCCCCATCGACTACGCCGGCCAGCCGTTTTTCGTCGGCCTCAACGCCGCCTACGTGGCGGACTTCCTGATCGCGACCGACACACCGAGCGTTTCACTCGACCTCAAGGACGAGAACAGCCAATGCATCGGCCGCCCGGCCACGAACGCAGAAGACCTCCCGTACGATTACCTGTACGTGGTCATGCCGATGCGGCTGGCGTAATCCTTCGCGAGAGCCGCCCCTCACCCTAGCCCTCTCCCCGGCGGGGAGAGGGGACTGAGTTTTCGCGAGGTTCAAGTCCCCTCTCCCCCGCGGGGAGAGGGCTAGGGTGAGGGGCGGCTCTCGCAATACATGAAGTTACGATCGGATGAAGCTCAAAACCCTCACCACCCAATCCTTCCGCAACCTCGCTGACGCGGAAACGGAGTTTCATCCTCAGGCCAATATCGTCGTCGGCCGCAATGGCCAGGGCAAGACGAATCTCCTCGAGGCCATTTACTTCCTGGCAACGACGAAATCGTTCCGCACGACGCGCATTGCCAGCGTCTTCCGTCACGACGTTCCCAGCGTCTTCGTGAGCGGTGTCGTGGAGCGCGACGGGCTCGACCGCACACTCTCCGTCGGGTTGGAAACGGGCGAGAAGCAACAGCGCGTGCTGATGATCAATGGCGAGAAGGTCACGCTTCCCGCATACCTCCACGCACTCAGCCTTTTCGCGTATTCATCGGCGCGGCTCGATGCGGTGCGCGGCACTCCCGAGGAGCGTCGCCGCTTTCTCGATCGCGGCATCGCCAGCATTCATCCCTCGTACGTCGAGCAGCTCTCTCGCTACTCACGCGTCTTGAAACAGCGCAACGCGCTACTCGCAGAGATCGCGCATCAGCGCCAGATGCTGGCGTCGCTCGACGCATGGGACAACGAGCTGATGGTTGCCGCGGCGGCGGTGCATCGTGCCCGCGCGGCGTATGTCGTCGATCTGGCATCGGCGTTCGCCGAGGTCGTGCAGCAGCACGGCTATCACGTCACGAATGTCGAGATCCGCTACAAACCGAGCGCGACGGATGACCTCGCACGGATCCGCCGCCACGAGCTGCGCGCGCGAATGTCGCTGGTGGGCCCGCAGCGCGACGTTCTGGAGCTTTTCGTCGATGGACGCGCGGCCGCCGAGGTCCTGTCGGGCGGCGAGCAGAAGATGATCGTGCTCTTTCTCAAGTTCGCCAAACTTGAGCTTTTCCGGCGCCGCCACGAGGACGCGCCATTGTTTCTGCTCGACGATGTCGACGCCGAGCTCGACCTCGGAATCCTCCAGCAGCTCCTGTCGAATCTACCGGTCTCCACGCAGGTCTTTGCCACCTCCGCCAAGGAAGGTTTTCTGGCGGCGTTGCAGGCCGGTCCGCACCGGCGCCTAACCATTGAAAACGGGAGAGTTACGGCAGCGGTCGATTTCGCTTGAAAAGGACGGAACAACGCAATTTTCCGGCTACAATTCAGCGTTCGCGTTTCCGGTACAAAAACTCGCGATCCGGCTGCCGTGATGGCACCCGATTCTCCCGCGAGCACTTCGCAACAATGCGAACCCTTCCCCCACGTAGAAAGCGATTCTGATGGCAGACGACCATACCGACGACCAGCAGCCGAAAACACCGATCAATCCGGGCGACGGCGAGCAGCCGA
Source organism: Acidobacteriota bacterium (assembly GCA_030775085.1). Taxonomy (GTDB): domain Bacteria; phylum Acidobacteriota; class Thermoanaerobaculia; order Gp7-AA8; family Gp7-AA8; genus QHVT01. Next base: position 29,284 of record JALYJW010000004.1, read on the forward strand.
CGTACACCGCCGAAGACATCAAAGTCCTCAAGGGGCTCGATGCCGTGCGCAAACGGCCCGGCATGTACATCGGCGACACCGATGACATCAGCGGTCTCCATCACATGGTTTACGAAGTCGTCGACAACGCCATCGACGAGGCGCTAGCCGGTTACGCGGAACACGTCCAGGTCACGATCCACATCGACAATTCAGTCACGGTCGAGGACAACGGTCGCGGCATCCCCGTCGATATTCACAAAGAAGAAGGCCGTTCCGCAGCCGAAGTGATCATGACCGAGCTGCATGCCGGCGGGAAATTCGACAACAACTCGTACAAAGTTTCCGGCGGCCTGCACGGCGTCGGCGTCTCCGTCGTGAACTTCCTCTCCGAGTGGCTCGAGCTCGAGATTCATCGCGACGGCAACATCTGGCGTCAACGGTATGAGCGCGGCCTGCCGGTCATTCCGATCGAAAAAGGCGAGAAGACCGTGCTTCGTGGCACAAAGGTCACGTTCAAGGCCGACAAAGAGATCTTCTCCGTCACCGAAATGAATTTCGAGACGCTCTCACAGCGTCTCCGCGAGCTCTCGTTCCTCAACTCCGGCATTCAGATCGACATCAAGGACGAGCGCAGCGACAAGCATCACGAGTTCCGCTACGAAGGCGGCATCGTCTCGTTCGTGCGCGACCTGAACAAGAACAAAACGCCGCTGCACGAGAACCCGATCTTCATCCGTGACGAGAAAGACGGCGAGCAGGTCGAGATCGCGCTGCAGTGGAACGACGGTTACTCCGACAACATCTACGCGTTCACGAATACGATCAAAAACACCGACGGCGGCACGCACCTGGTCGGCTTCAAAGGCGCGCTCACTCGCACCGTCAACAAGTACGTCGTCGAGACGGGCGTGCTGGAAAAGCTGAAGCTCACGCTCGAAGGGGACGACATCCGCGAAGGTCTCACGGCCATCATCGCGATCAAGATCCGCGACCCTAAGTTCTCGTCGCAGACGAAAGACAAACTCGTCTCATCGCACGTGAAGACGTGGGTCGAGCAGGTGGTCAACGAGCGCCTGGCCGACTACTTCGAAGAAAACCCGCGCGAGATGAAGCGCATCATCGAAAAAATCATCGACGCTGCGCGTGGCCGTGAAGCAGCACGCAAAGCGCGCGACCTGACGCGCCGGAAAGGCGCACTCGACTCCGCATCGCTTCCCGGCAAGCTCGCCGATTGTTCCGAGCGCGATCCGCGTTTCTGCGAGATCTACTTCGTCGAAGGCGATTCCGCAGGCGGCTCCGCCAAGCAGGGGCGCGATCGCCGCTTCCAGGCCATCCTCCCGCTCAAGGGAAAGATCCTCAACGTCGAAAAAGCCCGCCTCGACAAGATGCTGTCGTCCGAGGAGATCCGCGTGATGATCACGGCCCTCGGCACCGGTATCGGCGCGGACGATTTTTCGATCGCCAAGCTCCGCTACCACCGCATCATCATCATGACGGACGCAGACGTCGACGGCTCGCACATCCGCACGCTGATCCTGACGTTCTTCTACCGCCACATGAAGGAAGTGATCGAGCGCGGGCATCTCTACATCGCCCAGCCGCCGTTGTTCAAGATCACGCAGAACAAGAAAGACACCTACCTCAAGGACGAGAGCGAGAAATCGCGCTTCCTGATGAGCAGAATCGCCGAGTCGATCGAAGTCACGCCGGAAGGCGGAATCGGCATTCGCGGCGAAGCGCTCATCAACATGCTCCAGCGCATGGAAGAGTTCCGCAACCACGCGCGCAAGGTGGCCGTACGCGGCATTCCGCGCGCGGCGCTGGAGGTTCTCGTCCGCGAGCAGTTCATCGACCGCACGGCCCTGCAGGATGAAGCCCGCCTCGCGCACATCGCTCAGTCGCTCACCGCGGCCGGCTTTCTCGACGTCAACATCGTGCGCGACGAAATCACCGAAACGACCACCGTCCAGTTCCGCGCCGGAAACAACGGCAGCGGCAAGACGTTCGTGATCAATCACGAGCTCCTCGGGCAGTACGAATTCCGCCAGGTCGTGAAGGCGTACGAGCAGCTCTCCGCATTTGGCCTGCCGCCGTATGCGGTCAAGCACGGTGAAGAGACGACCGTCTACACGGACATCGACGAGCTTCTGGAGCAGATCTACAAGCTCGCCGAAAAAGGACTGACGATCCAGCGCTACAAAGGCCTCGGCGAAATGAATCCCGAGCAGCTCTGGGACACCACCATGAATCCTGAAACGCGCCGCCTGCTGCAGGTGAAAATCGAAGACGTCGTCGGCGCCGACGAGATCTTCACCATCCTCATGGGCGACCAGGTCGAGCCGCGCCGCGTATTCATTCAGGACAACGCGCTCGAAGTGAAAAACCTCGATATTTAGTCGAGCAGAATCCTGGACATCTGACGAAGAATTGAATGGCTGATACTCCTGAATATTCGAACCTGAACGAGCAGCGTTTCCCCGTCAACATCGAAGACGAGATGCGCAAGTCGTATCTCGACTACGCGATGTCCGTCATCATCGGGCGCGCGCTTCCCGACGTGCGCGACGGCCTCAAGCCCGTCCATCGCCGCATCCTCTACGGCATGTACGAGCAGGGGAACACGGCCGGCAAGGCCTACAAGAAGAGCGCGCGCATCGTCGGCGACGTGATGGGTAAGTTTCACCCGCACGGCGACTCCGCGATCTATGACGCGGTCGTGCGCATGGCCCAGGACTTTTCGATGCGCTACCGGCTCGTCGACGGGCAGGGAAACTTCGGCTCCATCGACGGCGACAACCCCGCCGCGATGCGTTACACCGAGGTGCGGCTCACACGGCTCGCCGAAGAGCTGATGCGCGACGACATCGACAAGGAAACCATCGACTGGGTTCCGAACTACGACGGCTCGCTCTCCGAGCCTTCGGTGCTGCCGGCCAAGTATCCGAACCTGCTCGTCAACGGCTCATCCGGAATCGCCGTGGGCATGGCCACGAACATCCCGCCGCACAACCTCGGCGAAGTCATCGACGCCTGCCTGATGATGATCGACAACCCTGCCGCGACCTGGCAGGAGCTGATGACCGTCCTTCCCGGGCCCGACTTCCCGACAGCCGGTTTCATTCACGGCATCGAGGGAATCCGCGAAGCCTATTCGACCGGCCGCGGCATCATCCAGGTCCGCGCGCGCGCCGTCATCGAGACGCAGAAGAAGAGCGAGAAGCAGCAGATCGTCGTGAACGAAGTCCCGTACCAGACGAACAAAACGCGCCTGCTCGAGAAGATCCGCGACCTCGTGCTCGAGAAGCGCATCGAAGGCATCTCCGATCTGCGTGACGAATCCGATCGCGACGGTATCCGCATCGTCATCGAGCTCAAACGCGACGCGCTCGCCGAGATCGTCCTGAACCATCTGTACCGCAACACGCAGATGCAGACCACGTTCGGCATCATCTTCCTGGCCATCGTCAACAACCGGCCCGAGATCATGCCGCTGCCGACGATCCTGCGGCACTTCATCGAGCATCGCAAAGAGATCGTCGTGCGCCGCACGCGCTTCGATCTGCGCAAAGCGGAAGAGCGCGCGCATGTGTTGGAAGGACTCGTTCGCGCGCTCGACGTGCTCGATGAGCTGATCACGCTCATCCGCGCCAGCCGCACCGGTCAGGAAGCTAAGGACGGGATGATGGGGCGCTGGCAGTTCAGCGAGATCCAGGCGCAAGCCATCCTGGACATGCGCCTGCAGCGTCTGACTGGTCTGGAGCGCGAAAAGCTCGTCAACGAATATCAGGAAATCCTGGCCACGATCGGGCGCCTCAAAGAGATCCTCGCCTCCGAGCACCTCGTGCTCGAGATCATCGCCGCGGAGCTCCGCAACATCAAAGAAGCCTACGGCGACAAGCGCCGCACCGAGATCATCCCCGACACGAACGAAATCTCGATCGAAGATCTCGTCGCTGACGAGGACATGGTCATCACCGTCTCGCGCGGCGGCTACATCAAGCGCTCACCGCTGTCGATGTACCGCTCGCAGCGCCGCGGCGGCAAAGGCCGCATCGGGATGCAGACGAAAGAAGAAGACATCGTCGAGCATCTCTTCGTCGCGTCGACGCACGCCTACGTGCTCGTCTTCACCGATCGCGGCCGCATGTACTGGCTCAAGGTTCATCAGATCCCGGAAGTGGCTTCGAATGCGCGCGGCAAAGCGATCGTGAACCTGCTGCCGCTCGAGCAGAACGAAAGTGTGCGCGCTCTTCTGACGACGCGCGATTTCGGCGAAGGCAAGTACGTCGTCATGGCTACGCGCGGCGGCAAGATCAAGAAGACCGAGCTGGCCGCGTTCTCGAACGTGCGCGCCGCCGGTATCATCGCCATCGACATTCTCGAAGGCGACGATCTCTACGCTGTGCGTCTCAGCAACGGCAGCAACGAAATCTTCGTCGGCACGCAGCACGGCATGGCCATCCGCTTCCACGAGTCCGACGTCCGGCCGATGGGCCGCGGCGCCGCGGGAGTGAAGGCCATCTCGCTGAAGCCGGGCGACACCGTGATCGAGATGGACGTGCTGCCGGAAACTCCGGAAGGCCGCGTCCGCGCCGAAAAGAAGGCGCGTCTCGCGGAAGAGATCGAGAGCGAAGTCGACAGCATCGAAGTGCTGGAGCTCGTCGAAGCCGCCGAGCCCGAAGCCGTCGAGCCGGAAGACGAAAGCGTCGAGACGGAATCCGACGATGCGTCGGCATCGGAAGCCATCGTCGACACCGATCCGTACGGTCAGATTCTCACCGTGACCGAGAAGGGATTCGGCAAACGCACTCCGATCCGCTCGTATCGATTGACGTCGCGCGGCGCGCAGGGCGTGTCGAACATCCGCATCACCGACAAGAACGGCAAAGTCGCGGGCGCCGCGCACGTCTACGCTGGCGAGCAGCTCCTGCTCATCACCGAGCAGGGCATGATGATCCGCGTTGCATGCGATGACATCCGCTCCATGGGACGCAACACGCAGGGCGTGCGCGTCATCAACATCGACGAAGGCGACACGGTCGTCGCGGCGGTGAAAGTCGTCGATCGCGACGACGACAAAGAAGCGCTGGACCCGAGCGAAACGGACCCGAGCGAAACGAACGAGGAGATGGACGCTGGTGAAAGCAGCGGTGAAAGTATCGATGAAGGCGGCGGCGAAGAAGGAACCGACGAAGAACCGGTCCACTAAAACGGCAGCCGTCGCACCGCAGGCCGTAGAATCAGTGGCAATGGTCCGTCCCTCACGGGAACGATTGAGCCACCTCGCGCGCGAGCTGGTCGATGCGCTGGCGCGCTCTCGCGCCGTGCTCCTGCTCAAGGACCGCGAAGTCATCCGGCAGGCCGTAGCTCAGGCGCTCGCCGAAGAGCTTCGCCGCGAAGAAGACTGTCAGGAAAACGCCCGCCGCCGCATCACCGCCATGCGCGGCGCACCGAAGCCGAAGACGCGCGAATACGAGGAGCTCTTCCGTCTCCTGATGGAAGAAGAGTACCTGCGCGAAGGCTTGGATTCTTAATCAAGCCGCGACACTAGGTCGAGCCTGATGCAGCCCGGCCGCTGACCAGACGGGTGACTGCTGCGATGAGCTCTCGCAACGCCCAACCGACGGTGATGCCCAGCAGGATGGCCGCAATCGGATACGCCAGCCGCCATTCTTTCCAGCGGAACGTGAGGATGGCGTAAGAGAACACGTCGAAACCGATCAACAAGAGGCCCAGCGCGACCGGAATCGCCGACCGGAGGCTCCAGCCATATCGGAAGCCGTGCCAGCAGGCGAGCAGCACTCCCAAAGCCATCACAAAGACGGTCCGGCTGCGAGACATCGCCAAATTTCCCAGCACGCCAAAGAACCGGAAGCCGGGCTCCCAGATGATGGCCCGATTGGCCTTGTAGGGAAGCGGTGACGATGGCTCGGACACCAGACGCACGCGATTCGGCCCGGCAGGAACGAGACGCTCGGTCACGCCGCCAATATTCGCTGGAGAGGGGAACGTCGGTTCCGTGTAGGCGTACCAGGTGGCCGCAACCGAATCACGCCAGACGGACCCGAAGTACTTCCCCGGAGCGTGAAAAACATTTTCGCGAAAGACTCGGACTCCGAGATCGTCGCTCTCTTTCAGACCGACAAAGTAAGAAATCGGAATCGACGATACGCCGAGTTTGAACGACTCCGGCAAGCGATGGTGGCGCAGAGTGTCATCGAGGACGCGCTCATCGGCCTCGAGAAGATGCGCGAACTTCGCTCTCATCGGCTTCCGAATTGCCGGCGTCACACTGTCGACGTTCATGAAGATGCCGACGCTGGCCCAGCCGTAGCTCGGCGGCAGAACGGAGCTCAGCGCCAGCCAGCGTTTCGTCGCGATTCCCTCCTGGTTCGGCAGCGTTTGGCCGTAGACGTACTCCAGCTTCGCGAGAAGGACCCAGGAGCGGTCGCGCGTCAGCGCGAACGTTCCGGTGGCGGGTTTGTGAATGAGGAGCAAAAAGCCGGCGTAGTTGGCGAAGCTGAACAGTGCGGCGGCCAGAAGCATGGTTGCGCGGCGGCGCCAGGGCATCTTTTCGAACAGAAAGAATGCCAGCAGTCCGGGCAGGAAGACGATGCTGTTGAATTTCGTCAGCACGCACCAGGTGAACGCGCCGAACGCAGCGACGTAGAACAGGACTTTCCGCGAGCGCGTTGCCGGTGTGGTGTATGCCAGAACAGCCAGAGAGAACGCCAGCACCAGCAGGTCCGCCTGCAGCCATTCCGGATAAATGGAGGAATTGACCCCCATGGCGCGTGCGCTCGTGCCGGCGATCAGAACGCCGAGAAATGCTGTGAGTCTGTTGTAAACCCGAGTCAATACGATGAGCAGAACTGCGAGACAAACGATCTCGAAGGCGTGCTGTGCGAACTGCAACGACTCGTAAAATCCGTCGCGGTTTTTCATTGCCGCGTCGTAGAGCGCATCGATGCGAAGCGGCAGGCTGGCCAGGAACGTGTAGCCGGGCGCAAAGAGCAGATTCGACGTGCGATTCATCAGCACGAAGTCGTATCCCGGCGTATCTCCGCCAAGATGATTGAGCGGGAATGTGTACACGAACAGCATCTGCACGACGAACACGATGACGATTGCCAGCCAGGCCCAGCCGGGCCGGGTGGCCGGCGGCGCCGGGGGTGAGGTTCCGTCGACCGGTGTTGCTTCGCCGGTTCTGACGTAGTCACCGCGCGACAGCAGCCGCTCCAGCAGCACGTATAAGACGATGAACAGGTAACGGCTGCCCATCTCCTGGATGCGGAGCTTTGAAACTCCGTGGACCCGGCCATACCAATGAATCGGAACCACCGCATAGCTGAACCCGCGGACGATCGCTTTGAGCGGAAGCTCGACCGTCAGATTGAAGTGGTGCGACACAATGGGCCGGATGCCCTCGATCACGTTCCGGCGGTAACACTTGAATGCATTGGTGATGTCGTTGTACTGCAGTCCCAACAACAGGCGGATGAACAGATTGGCCAGCCGGTTGAGCAACAGTTTGTGCTTTGGATAATTGACGACCTTGCTTTGATCGGTGAAGCGAGATCCGAAAACGCACTCATATCCTTCGAGCAGCTTGCGGTAATACCGGACCACGTCCCGCGGATCGTCCGATCCGTCAGCCATTACGAGACAGAAGGCGTCACCCTGAAACGCGTCCATGCCGGTGTGTACGGCCTGGCCGAAACCGTTCGACCGTTCGTTGCTGACCCAGCGGACGGATGAGTATTGTTCCGACAGGTGCTGCAACACCTCCCTGGTGCCGTCGGTGCTGTGGTCATCCACGATGACGATCTCGTGCGGGATGGCGTCCGCGGTCAGCGCTCCGACGAGAGCGTGGATCGTCCCGGCAATGCTGTCCTCTTCATTGTGAGCAGGGATGACGACCGAGAGACACAGTTCGTTCATGGTTGTGTAGGGCGAGCGACGACGAAGGCCTGAGCACCCAGAAGCCGCCAAAGAAAGGGCACGGCGAGGTAGATGCGAAGGAGCAGCAGAGACTTGGGAAGGGCGCTCTTCGTCGTGAACGGAAGGAAGCGCGGAATCACAATGACCGGGGAAAATCCGCTCATCTCCAGCGCCTCGATCAGGCTGCGATCATCGAGTGGTGTGATGTGGTCGAAGAACATCCAATAGTCGCGGGAGCAGTAGCGGATGTTCGGCTGCAGAATCAGCAACCGTCCATTGGGAGCAAGGACGCGCTTCAGCTCGCGGAGCGTGGTCAGGATGTCGGGCCGGGAGAGGTGCTCGAAGAAGTTGCTGGCAAACGCAACGTCGGCGCCGCCGTCGGGAATCACGGACAGATCGGTGGAAGGCGTGGTCACGACCTCCACGCCCGGCGCCGCGTAATGCGTGGTGTGCGTACTGAGGTCGACCGCGATCCGGCGCGCAGCCGTAATGTGGTTGATGAACTCGCAATGGCCGGCGCCCACTTCGATCACGGTGGCCCCGGGGTCGATGTACTTCTGAAAAAAGGAGCGGCACAGGATGCGCCACATGGCATTGCGAAACGCTGCCTCGCCGGTAAATCGGCGTTCATAGAGTCCAGGCAAATCGATAGAAGAAGACATAGTCATTCGGCCGATGCGGAGCTTTCTTTGATCCAGCGTTCCACGTTCTTCTCGTAGATATCGGCGAGGAGCTGGCGCAGGTCGTACTGCTGCACCCACTGGGGATAATCATTGCGGAATTTGCTTGTGTCGCTGACGTACCAGACGTGATCGCCGATCCGGTTCGCTTCCGTATAGGTCCAGGTCAGTTGCTTTCCGGCGAGCTCCTCACACAGGCCGATCGCTTCGAGCATCGAGCAGTGACTGAAACGCCCGCCGCCGATGTTGTACACCTCACCGCTCCGAGGGGCTTTGTAGAACTCGTAGAAAGCCGAGACCAGATCCGTGCTGTGGATGTTGTCGCGGACCTGCTTGCCACCATAGCCGAACACGGTATAAGGCTGCCCCGTGACCGCGCATTTCATGAGATAGGCGAGAAAACCATGCAATGCCGTTCCGGAATGGTTCGGTCCGGTCAGACAACCACCGCGAAAACAGACCGTGTTCATTCCGAAGTAGCGGCCATACTCCTGGACCGCCAGGTCCGCCGCCGCCTTCGATACGCCGAACAGCGAGTGCGTCGATGCATCGATGCTCATGCTCTCATCGATCCCGGCTTGAAACGGATGGCCGGCGCTGATTTCCCAGCGCGTCTCGAGCTCCTGGAGGGGAAGGCGATTCGGAGTATCGCCGTAGACCTTGTTGGTGGAGACGAAGATGAAGACGGCCTCCGGGCAGTGACGCCGGGTCAGCTCGAGAAGATTGAGCGTGCCGTTGGCGTTGACGCTGAAATCGGTCAGAGGATCGCGCGCCGCCCAGTCATGAGAAGGCTGTGCGGCGGCGTGCACGACCAGCACGGTGGCCCTGCCGTACCGCCCGAAGACCTCTTCCATCCGGTCCATGTCGCGGATGTCCGCGTCGACATGCTCATACCGCGATCCGTGGCGGCTCTGGAGCCGATCGCGATTCCACCGAGTCGACGCCTCGTCGCCGAAGAATCGGCGGCGCATGTCGTTATCGATTCCGACGACGTCGAGACCCAGACCGCAGAAAGACTCCACGGTCTCCGATCCAACAAGGCCTGCCGCGCCTGAAACGATGGCCACTGTCATGAAGAATGCTCAATTCGTCCATAGATGTTGGACGAGAGATTGGTGATCACAAACCCATTGGTCGATGGCGGCAAGTGTTTTCTCCACAGAAGTGCTCGGATGCCAGCCGAGCGTGGAACGGACTCGCGAATTGTCAGTAATGTACAGGCGAACATCGCCTGGCCGGGTTTCGGGAGCTCGCTCCATGACCAGCGCGTTGCCGGTGATGATCTCACAGATCCGCGTGGTCTCAAGAAGCGAGGCCGACGCATCGGGACCACCGCCGACATTGAACGTCGAGCCGGAAATCTCATGCATACGCGCCAATTGGATATCGAGCAGTTGACAGAGATCGTCGATGAACAGGGCATCGCGCACCTGCTTCCCCTCGCCGCCCCAGCCGATGTAAGCGAGAGGCCGGTTGAAGCGGTGAGCGGCGATCCAGAGCGCGAACACGCCCTGGTCGACTTTTCCCATCTGCCACGGACCGGCGATCACCCCACATCGATTGATGACGATCGGCAGCCCGTACATGTCCGCGTATTCGTGAAGCAGGAGCTCTGACGCGAGCTTCGTCGCTCCATAAAGCGATCGCGCCCCCTCTTGCGAGAATGCCTCGGACACGCCTTCGCGACTCACGCCCGGCAACTCCTGGCGTTCAGCGATCTCGTACCGAGTGGCGGTTTCCGTCACTGCGATTCGGTTGAGCAGGGCGATCGGATAGACGCGGCTGGTCGACAGAAACAAAACAGCCGAACCGCAACGACGTGCCAGCTCCAGGCAGTTGCCCGTTCCTGTCAGGTTGGTTCTGATTACGTATTCGGCCCCGGACCCGTAACCGGCAAGAACGGACGGCTCGGCCGAACAATCGATCAGCAGATCGGGTCGTCGTTCGTCGAGGCGGAGGTCTTCGGGGTTACGGATATCGGCGTGGACGAAGTCGATCCCGTGCTCGCGCAGTCTCGGCAGGTTCAGTTCCGATCCCCGGCGCTTCAGATTGTCGACCGCCGTGATGCTCAGTCCTTCATGGTGTCTTGCCAGCCAGATCGCGTAGCTCGAGCCAACGAAGCCGGCCCCGCCGGTAATGAGAATGCGTCTGTAGTGCATTGCTAAAGGATCATACAAGGTGGGCAGATTGGCTAGGAGTCTGCGCGGCAGAACGAGCCTCGAAGCGACCGTACGTGCCTAAGGCTATGCCAACCCGCGCAGCCGGCCGTGCCGGTCTAGCCGGTCGCTCCGGACGACGCAGGGTTCTCGTCCGCGCGCACACCGTCCAGCGTCACGTCCTCGTCCGCGATCAGCTTCCGCAGGCGCTGTGCCTTGGTGCGCTCGAAGATGCCGCCGGTGTGTCCGGCCGGGATCCAGCTATTGCCGGCGCACTTCGGACAGCGTCCCCGAAAAGCGATGTTCTTCCCGCAGTCCGGACAGATGATCACCAGCGAGTGAGAGAGCTCGAACTTCTGCTCCCCCTCGGCATCCAGGCTGTTCAGGAAAGCCGCCAGGTTCGTAAACGTCTCGTCGAGGGGCATCGCTACTCCGAACCCGGCTCCAGTGCATGGCACATGCCGGAGAACCGAGTCGGGCAGTCGGCAGTCGGCAGTAGAAGAAGCACGTCGTCGGGTGGGGGGTTCTACTGCCGACCGCCGACTGCCGACCGCCCGACTCAGATCCGCATCACATCGAACTGCTCGTGATGCAGCGACTCATCGGGCTTGAACACGAGATGAATGCCGAGCGTCCTCTCGACCTCTTCAAAAATCGGATCGCCGGTGTGCATCGTGCCGTAGACAATCGGGTTCACACGCACGATCACGTCCTGTCCCTCGTGGAAATCGCGGAGCTTCATCAGCTCGCGCCAGACCTCGAGAGCGACGGTCGTGTTGGATTTGATCCTTCCGCTGCCGCCGCAGTAGGGGCAGGCCTGCGTGAGCGAGCGCTCCAGACTCTGGCGCACGCGCTTGCGCGTCATCTCGATCAGACCGAACTCCGAGATCTGCAGGATCTTCGTCTTCGAGCGATCCTTGCGGATCTCGTTTTCCAGCGTCTCGAAGAGCCGTTGCCGATTGCCTGGCTCCTCCATGTCGATGAAGTCGAGGACGATGATCCCGCCGAGGTCGCGCAGACGGATCTGGCGAACGATCTCTTTGGCAGCCTCGAGGTTCGTGCGGAACACCGTCTCCTCGAGATTCTTCTTTCCCACGTACTTGCCCGTGTTCACGTCGATGGCGACGAGCGCCTCGGTCTGGTTGATGACGATGTAGCCGCCTGACTTCAGCCAGACTTTCGACTTCAGCGCCTTGGCGATCTCCGGCTCGATGCCAAACTCATCGAAGATCGGCTCGTCGCGGCGATAGAGGCGCACGCGTGAGACGAGCTGCGGCTGGATCTGGTCGAGGAACTCGACGATGCGCTGGTACTGATCGACCGAATCCACCCACACGCTTTTGAACTCCGGCGAAAGCACATCGCGGATCGTGCGCAGGACGAGATCGAGATCGTGATGGATCGCATTCGGCGCCGACGACTTTTCCGCGCGCCGTTTGATCTGCTCCCAGAGATCGGTGAGGTAGCGGAGATCGGCTAGAAACTCCTCCTCGACGCGACCCTCGCCGGCGGTGCGAACGATGAAGCCGCCGTGACTCTGCGGCCTCGCGCGTTCCAGCATTTCCTTGAGACGCGTCCGCTCGTCCTCATCCTCGATGCGCCGCGAAACACCGACGTGATTCACGGTCGGCATGTAGACGAGGAACCGTCCGGGCAGCGTGATGTGGCTGGTGATGCGCGCGCCCTTGCCGGCGATGGTGTCCTTCGACACCTGCACGACGATCTCCTGCCCTTCGCGCAGCAGATCGGAGATGGAGGCCTCGGCACGATGTTGCTGTGCAACGTCTTCGAGATGCAGTTCGTCCGGCGTCTCGCTCTCGTACTCCTCGAGGTCCTCGATGACGTCCGAGACATAGAGGAAGGCATCGCGCTCCAGGCCGAGGTCGACGAACGCCGACTGCATGCCCGGCAAAACCTTCGTCACCCGACCCTTGTAGATGTTGCCGACGATCGTGCGATGACGCGTCCGCTCCACCCACAGCTCGACGACCTGCCCCTCATCCAGTACTGCGATCCGCGACTCGTGCCGGGTCGCATTGATCACGATCTCCCGCGACATGCGGCGCGATTGTAGACTGCCGGAGCGTGGCTACGACGATCTACTTCTCCGGCGCGATCTCCGGCGGCCGCGCCGACCTCGCACTCTATCAGCGGATCGTCGAAACTCTCGAAGCGGAAGGCCATCGCGTTCTCGCCGGAGCCGTCGCGGCCGAGCATGTCGGCGCCGGCGGCGAGACCCTCCATCCTCCCGACATTTGCGCCCGCGATCTGGCCTGGCTCGACGAAGCCGACCTCGTCGTCGCCGAAGTCTCCGTCCCGTCCCTCGGCGTCGGCTACGAGATCGCCTACGCCACCCGCGTCCGGCGCATCCCCGTCATCGCCCTCTACCGCCGAGCCTTCACCCAGCGCTGCAGCGCCATGATCTCCGGCGATCCCGGCGTCGAGCTCCTCGAATACGAAGACCCCTCCGCCATGCTCCGCGATCTTCTGGAATCCATCCGCCGCCCCCGGCGTTACCCCGACCGCTTCCCTTGACGGGGGTGCAGCGCGGTGCTATTTTCCGCCGCCGTTGCCATCCGCCAGCCTCCCGGCCGGCTTCGAGGGTCGCGAAGAGTTGTTCCGACATAGCTCAGTTGGTAGAGCAGCGGACTGTTAATCCGCGGGTCGTAGGTTCGAGTCCTACTGTCGGAGCCAATTCCTTCCTGTTGCTGCTGTGAGACTTACGCGAGTCCAGCCCGGCGCCACGCGCCGGTGCGCGAACAGTAGCCCCTTCGACGAAGTCTCTATTTTTTCCGAGCCTTCCGTTTAGCCCCGCTCGCAATTGCGCGCGCAGCGGAACGTACCGTCATCGCCGAAGGAGGTTCTTGGCGAATGGCAGAAGCGTTCATCTCCGCACACGAAACGGCGCGCCGGACAGGACTCTCGGTCGGTGCGCTCGCGAAACGGCGGTACCTGAAGAAAGCACCTCACGGCTGGATCTACATCTCGTCCAACACCGTCGTGTACCCGGAGAACGAAGTGGAGCGCTTCGTGTCCGAGTGCCGCGCGACGGGCCTACACGCGTTCCGGCGCCCGCCCGCGCAACGCCGACGCAGGGAGTAATCCAGATGAATGGTCGCATCCCCGGATTCAAGTTCAACCCGAAGACACACATCGCGAAGTTCAGCCTCTTCCAGCCGAAGTCGCAGGGAAAGATCCGTCGCGAGCGCACCGTGCCCGCCGCGTCGCGCGACGAAGCCGTGCGTTTGTGGCAGGAGTTCCGAGATGAACTGCGTGCCGCCGCGGACGAGCCGCCCGCGGAAACAGCAGCCGGTACCACGATCAGCTTCAGCACGTTCATCTCCACGTACCTCGACAAGATCTGCGCGCGCAAGGCGCGGAAGACCTTCACCACCTACCGCACGATCGCGACAACGCGTCTCGTACCGTTCTTCGGCACGTTCTCACTCGACGCCATCAGGTCGTGTGACGTCGAAGACTTCATCGTCGCAACGCTGAAGAGCGGCTGCTCGCCTGCCTACACGAACAACTGCGTACGGACGATGAAGGCCTTCATCGGGCACGCCGTACGGCGTCAGCTGATCGACGCATCACCGCTCCGCGACAAGATCGAATTCGAAGAGGTTGATCTTCCTGAACTCGAGCTGAGCGACGAGGAGCGCGTTGCATTCATCGCCGCGTTCGATGACGAAGCAGCGTTCCGCGCCGACGTCGCTGGCCGCCGCGCACTCGGCCACAACGTCGTGAGCGCGCACTTCGCATCGCCACGCAAATTCGGCTTCGGTCCTAATCCGGAGAGCGACGCGACGAGCTACCGCTACGAGCGCTTCCGCGCGCTGAAGCCCGTCTTCGTCGTCGCGCTGGAGACGGGACTTCGCAAGTCCGACTTGCTCAACCTGGAGTGGAGCCAGATCGACCTCGCGGGCGGGTTCATGCGCGTCCAGATGCAGAAGACGAAGAAGTGGGCAGTAATCCCGATCTCGCAGTTCTGCCGCGAGGCGCTCGCCGAATGCCGCCGACGTTCCGTCGTGAGTCGCTACGTCTTCATCACGCTTGAAGGCAAGCGCGTTCCGGAGATTGCCGTGCGACGTGCGTTCGCGCGGGTGAAGCGCAGCGCCGGCATCGAGCGTCGTTTCCGGTTCCACGACCTGCGACACAGCGCTGCATGCGCGCTTGCCAGTGCATCCGTGCCGCTGCAGGTCATCCAGAAGATCCTCGGCCACAAGTCGATCCGCATGACGGAGCGCTACGCGCGCGTCAACGACACCGCCATCGCCGAGGCGCGGCGCGCGATGGACGCACGTAACGCGCAGCTCGGACTCGGGCCGACGGAGGCTGCAGCCGCATTCGCATGACCGTCAGACGACGGATGGCGCGTGAATGCCGCGCGCGCCATCCGTAATAAAAAACGGCGAACAACGTAATAGGACAAATGATCGAGGAACAACATGAAAAAGCAATCATGGTTCGAGGTTGACCGCACCGGCCTCCGCAAGCTCATCGAAGACAAGGGACCGGCCGCCGTCGTCGTGGAGCTCATCCAGAACGCGTGGGATCAGAACGTCACGCGCGTGGACGTGACGCTCCAATTGCTGCCCGGCAAACCGGTCGCCGAGATCGTCGTCGAGGACGACGATCCTGCCGGCTTCGCGGAGCTCGACCACAGCTTCACGCTGTTTGCCGAGTCGGGCAAGAAGACCGATCCGGAAAAGCGCGGGCGCTTCAACATCGGTGAAAAGCTCGTGCTCTCACTCTGCTCCGAGGCGACGATCAGCTCGACGACGGGAACAATCCGCTTCGATGCGAAGGGGCGTCACCGGAGCGGCATTCGGCGCGATCGCGGATCGCGGTTCGAAGGAACGCTGCGACTCACCCGCGAAGACTACGCCGCGGTCGAACAGCTCGTGCAGAGCCTGATCCCGCCGACCGGGATCACAACGACGTTCAACGGCGTCACGCTCGCGGCGCGTGCTCCTCTCGCCGAGCTGGCCGCTACGCTGCCGACTGCCGAGGCGGACAGCGAAGGCGTGTTGCGCCGCGTCACGCGCACGACGACCGTTCGGGTGTACTCGCCGCGCGGGGACGAGGCGATGCTCTACGAGATGGGTATTCCGGTCGTCGCGACCGGCGACACGTACGACGTCGACATCGGCCAGAAGGTGCCGCTCAACTTCAACCGCGACAACGTGCCGTCCGCCTACCTGCGGTCGGTCCGCACGGCGGTCCTGAACGCGATGCACGCCTACCTCACGGACGACGACGCGACGGCTGCCTGGGTACGGGAAGCGTCGAGCGACCCGCGTTGCAGCGACAGCGCGATCACCACCGTGGTCGCCAAGCGCTTTGGCGACAAGCGGGTCATCGCGGACCCGAGCGACGCCGAAGGAACGAAACTCGCGGCGAGCCAAGGCTTCGTCGTCGTCCACGGTGGTGCGATGTCAGCCGGTGAATGGGCGAACGCGAAGCGCGCGCAAGCCATCCTTCCCGCGGGCCAGGTCACGCCGTCGCCGCGGGTGCTCGCCGCAGGAGCGATCGGACCCGATGGCCGCGATCCGTACGAGATCTCGCCCGAGGCGTACACGCCGGCGATGGAGCGGCTCGTCACCTACGCGAGCGAGGTGAGTGCCCTCCTGGTCGGTCAGCCGATTCACGTGCGGCTCGTCGACCGCTACTTCTGGCGCCCGGAACACTCGAAGCGGTTCATCCGCGGGACGTTCGGCAGCGGACAGCTGACGATCAACGTGCCGCGCGTGAAGATCACGAACCGCCGCGAGGTGAATCGCCTCCTCATTCACGAGCTGGCCCATCACTTCTCGGGCGATCACCTGAGCGAGGAGTACCACGACGCGCAGTCGGACCTCGGCGCTGACCTGACGGAACTCGCCGTCGAGCGACCAGACCTTCTCGCGGCCTTCCACGAAGGCTCCGCGAAGAACGACCTTCCCCGCGAGGCGCGGGGTTGAAGTCTCGCGCGGTGTCAGGCTTTGTCCGCTGTCACCCGACACCGCGCGACGCGCGTTTTCGTTGCTCACTCTTTTCCATGTCACCCACACGCGATGGCCGATCGATCGACGCCTCGGCATTAACCCCTTGCTCATATGGCAGAGACATCACCAGCGCGCATTGCGAAACGACGAACGCACCTGCTCACGGCTGTCCGCAACGCCGCGGTCGACCTGGCCAACGGCGCAGACAGGCACGGCGACTACGTGGCAGTCGACACATGGGCGTTCGACGCACTCATTCGGAGGATCAATCGCTTGATGGAGTTCGAAGATCAACACGACGGCACGTAGGTACGGAGCACTACACCAACGCGACCAACGTTCACTGATCGACCGCCGCGTGATGGGGTGATGACGAGGCGCGGCCGTCGCCGCGAGAACCAGTTGAGACGCCTGCGTCGCAGTTCGCTGAACCGGCGCCGCTGTCTCACACGATGGGGATCGCGGCGCGGTCGCTACTCCGCCAACGTGCGTGCCGCGCGAGATCGAGGACGAAGGTCTACTTCTGTTTCAGGGCATCTTGAGGTTCGAGCCCGAACGCCAGTCGCATGCTTTTGTCGAGAGCGGCTAAGAGGGCGGGGAGATCCGACTTCTTCGACCCTGATAAGCTGGACAGCATTCGTCCTGAGATCGCTACGAACTCCGACGTGAGCTGGCTGCTGTGCGTGACGAAGGTTTCGTATTTCGGCCCGTCTACACCGAACACCTTTTCGAAATAGCCCTCCTGAAGACTCGATTCCTCCGGATCGAGGTCAAACGTTTTCAGCAGCTCCCGGCATTCACGCGCGACTTTCGTGCGAAGACCTTCATCCGACTGCATCCGCTGAATGGTCTCTGCCCAGAGCGCCTCGATCCAGTAAAGGAGCGGCGACCCCCGAAGGCTCGCGGAGCAGACCAGCGAGTTGACCGAAAACAGAAACGGATCCTCGTCGGCGGTGACGATTGCCACGCAATCGTGGTCCTCGGCATATAGACGTTGAGGTAGTCCACCGACAAACAGGGCGCCGAGGCCGAACAGAAATGCTTTGACCGCGGCTTCAGGGTCGCTAAGCGCCTTCATGGGAAGTGGCTTCAACTGCTCTCCGTAGAGGGAGGACGCCAGTCTCCATCGCGTGTCAGCGCCAATCGTGATGATTCGGGAGTCCGTGAGTTCCTTCGATACAAACCTTCGCGCCGATCGCTTCGCGTCGGTGTGAAAAGAGATCTCCTGCAAGACCTTTTCGATGTCGTCCTTCGAAGCAGAATGGTTCTCAAACCGACTAGGGTGTTGCAGATCTTTCTTCCGAGCGAGAATCGCGTAACCGCGATAAAGACTTAGGTCCGACCAGTAGTTCACGTTCTTGAGGATCTCTCGCGGAAACGGATAGTCCTCGTCGCTACCCTCGTAGCTCCGGTTGTAGAACCCGATGACAGCGCTCTCGGGGCTGAGAAACTGTTCCGGAACCCTCTCCCAATCGGCGCGAGCCAACTCGAGCTCCACACCATGTCGCAGAAAGGGCTGGGTACTACACATCCACATGAACACAGCCGAGTCGATGAAGCGGGGGTCGGTTACGACCTTCACCTTGGCCCCAGCCGAAAAAGGCGAGCTCAAATCCGCGCGAACCTCACGCGCGCCGCCCTCGAGACCGGCGGCGGTCAAGATCTCCGCGTCAGCGATACCGAGCACCGCAGCGAGGGCTAGGAGCCGGTCCCGGCTGAGACCCTTCGTGCCCCGAAGAACTTGCGAGAGCTGGCTAGGATGGATGCCCGCCTGATCTGCAATCTTTTTCTGCGAACGCTTTGACGCGGCGATCCGTGCTCTCAGCAAGGCGATCAATTCAGAATCGGCTTCCATGATCCTCCCGTTCACAGATATGTTAACCTTCCGCAGGAATGTTTACCACAACTCGCGTCGTTGACGATCGCGTGTGCCACTCAACCGCGCTAGCCGAGGATACAGCATCGAAGCAGCGGCCTGTCCCCGCAGCCGCCGCGCCAATCGCGGAGCTACGCAACGTCACGAAGACCTTCGCGACTGCGGGAGAAGACATCACGGCCTTGAAAGACGTCACGCTGACGGTCGAGCGAGGGGAGATTCTGGCGATGGTGGGTCCTTCAGGCTGCGGCAAGTCGACGCTCATGAACATGGTTGCTGGGTTCTCGATGCCCACCACCGGAGAGGTGTTCGTCAACGGCCGCCCGCTAAGCGGTCTGAATCGACTCAGCACGCTTATGCCGCAGAGCGACTCGCTCTTTCCGTGGATGTCGATTCGCGAGAACGTCCGCTACGGCTGCGAGGGAGGCGACGAGCCGGGTGTCGACGAATATTTGCGAGCTGTCGACCTGCTGCCCTTTGCGAATCGCTGGCCACGCGAACTCTCCTCCGGCATGCGCAAGCGCGCCGAGGTAGCTCGCGCCTACGCTTCGGGCGCGGAAATCCTCCTGCTCGACGAGCCGTTCGGTGCTCTCGACGTTCTCACGAAAGAGGCGATGCAGGTTCTCCTTCAGGACGTCTGGCTTGCCGATCAGCGAACAATCTTATTCATCACGCACGACGTTGAAGAGGCCCTGTTCGTCAGCCACCGCGTCGCCGTCCTCTCGCCTCGCCCAGGCACTGTGCGCCGCATCGTCCCGGTGCCATTCGCGTTTCCGCGCAAGCCTCTACTAAAAGTCGATGCCGAGTTTGTTGCGCATCGCCGTCTGCTCATGCAAACGCTCCGAGGATCAAATGAGACGTAGGTGGTACACGGACGCCGTGACCAGATCGACAGGATTGCTTGTCGTCGGGCTCGTGATCGCCGCGTGGTTCACCCTGGCACCAGCGTACGTTTCAGAGTTGCGCTTCCCGAGCCCAGCGGCCACGCTTCGGTCGATCAATGCTCTCGGCGACACCTTGCTCATCAACTCGCGCGCAACCCTGGTTCGGGTGCTGACGGGCTGGTTCATCGGCTGTTTGGGCGGTGTGGTCGTCGGTTTGATGATGACGAGAAGCCCCTTTGTCGAGCGTTCCCTGAACCCGCTGCTCGAGATCGCGCGCCCGCTTCCCCCGGTTGCGCTTGTACCGTTCTTCATCCTGTGGTTCGGCGTCGGAGCTTCGGGACAAATCGTTCTCATCGCGCTGAGCTGCTTCATGGTTCTGGCGGTCACGACCTTCTCCGCCGCACGTCTTGTACCGACGATCTACGTGCAGACCGCAGCCTCTCTCGGAGCATCCCCAGCGCGAATCTACCGAACGGTCGTGCTGCCGGCGATCATTCCGGCAATCGCCGCAGGTTGCCGTGTCTCCGCAGCGCTGGCTTTTGGAGTCGGCGTAGCCGCGGAGTTCATGGGAGCGCAGTCCGGTCTCGGGTACATGATGATGGTTGCCCGCCGGACCTTGAACACGGACACGATTCTTGTCGGGCTCCTCGCACTCGGAGTTGAATCGTTTGCGTTTGACTCGCTCCTACGCATCGTGACTCGACGCATCACACGATGGGCAGACTCCCCGATGTCGGAAACTATCGCCGCAATTTAATAGCGGCTAATGAGGTGATTATGTTTGGAAGACGCATGACTTTCGCTGCTCTAGTATCGCTGCTTCTCGTCTCCTTGTTCGCCAGCTGTCGCCAAGAAAAGAGTTCCGCTCCGCCCGCAACGAAGAAGCCACTCGAGACGGTGCGCTTCGGCGTTTCACCTTTTCAGGACACGCTGCTGCCAATCATCGGGAAGGAGCGGGGTTGGTACGCCGAGGAGGGTCTCGACGTCCAATTTACGCAGCTTGGATGGACTGAGGTGATGGAGGCGTTGTCGGCAGGGCAGGTCGACGTCGCGATCAACAACGAAACCTCCGTGGTAGCTACGCATACGCGCAACCCCAACATCGTGTATTACTACGGCCTCAATCCATTCGACAACGGCTTCGCGCTAATGATTCGGCCGAACAGCAAGCTGAAGCCGCTATCCGAGGTTCTAAAGACGGTTCCTGACCGCGCGGAGGCGGTGCGCAGAACCGCGGCACAACTAAAAGGCAAGACTGTTATTACTACGTCTAAGACCGACATGGAGCAAGGCGTCGCCGCGGCGGCGTTACGCGGCGGACTCGACTTCCGCAAGGACGTGCGGATCATCGATTTGAATCCCGACGAGGGACTTGCCGCGTTTCTCCACGGCGACGGCGACGCATTCATCGGTGGAATACCACAACGAACACGCGCGGCGAAAGAGGGAATGATCGAGATGCTCACGGGGGCTGATCTTGGGCCGCCGCCGATCAACGGCCTCGTGACGACAAAGCAGTATGCGGCGCAACACGAGGCAACTCTTCTGGCGCTCCTTCACGTATGGTTCCGGACAGTCAAGAGTATGAACGCGCACATGGAGCAAGACGCGCCGATCATCATCTCCGCACTCAACCGTGCGTCTGGAGCGCAATTCACACTCGAAGACTTCAAGCGGTTCTGGAACAACTATGAACACTTCCCCTCTTCCCCACGAGAAGTCGAACTGAGCATGCTCCACCCTTCGAGTCCCAACTATTGGCGTGCGCGATGGGACGACTGCAACCGATACTTCGTCGAGGTCACCCACACGCTTGAGAAGCCTGTCGATCCAGCCGATGCGTGCATGATCGACAAAACCCACGCACAGTACGTGAAGAAGTACGGCGCGGAGTAAAAGCCGCACGGCCATCGCCTCGTTCCTGGTCGCGTAGCCCCCGCTCGACGGCTGCGCGACCACGGCCTACACTTGCCAATGACACGCACGCGCACGCGCACGTCCCCCCCGGCGTCGTCTCACTGCATTTCGGCACCGTACTCCACCAAGCTCGACTCGATGACCGCGTACATCCGACGCACCATGAACGTCGGTGCCGATGCGCGCTTCCAGCATCGCCTGCAGCAGGGTCTTGCGGTCTTCTGCTTCAACAACACGGACGAATTCAAAAGCGCCTTCCTCACGCGCACAGGCTTGTCGGCGATTCCAGCTCCCGCGAAGCACGCCGATGGGCAAGCGTTCAACGCATTTACGAACCAGCTTCTTGGGTTACAGAGGGAGTGTATTTTTCTGCTCCGTGACACATATGAAGTGATGTCAGAGTACCAGCGCGCCGGCGGTCGCGGCTTTGGAATGGTAGTGAACCGTAAGTTTCTCTGCCGCGATGGCGACGAGGATGACTACTTCACCTTAGTCCAGCAGATCTACGACCTACTTCCGAGTTGCTCCAGCGCGGAGGAGTTTCTAGATAGATACGTTGCGCGGATCACTACCCTGATTGGTGACGACCCACATTGGCATCGTGTCGCAAGCGAGATCGCGCATTACGTAGATACGCACGTCCAGACGAGGTCAATCGTCTGGGTCGATTGGGGAGCGCAGTTCACTTTCTCGCTTTTCTGCTATGCAAGCACCAAGATTTTGGGCACACGCGCCCTCGAACAGCGACTCTATAGTTTTACAGCGTATCCGTGGCTGCCGTCCTTCTTCCGCGCGTGGTTCCTGAGCGACGACGTTCGCGCCACGCTTCAAATGGAGCACCGCGGGCGGCGGGCATACTCGGCGGGGGTGGAGGACCGCGCAAAGGGAACACTGGTTGGATTTGCTATCGGTGATTCCCTCGGGTTTCCTGCGGCCGGCATCGAGGGAAGAGACGTCTCCCGGTTCCTCCGCCTCCCGATAACCGGCTTCGCCGCGAATGGCCAGCATCCGTTCTTCAGCCGGCTATCTGCTGGCCAGTTCACGGACAACACCGAATTGCTTCTGATGTCGGCGAAGGTTGCATCGGAATCGGCTGGCGTTGATATCGACCAGTTCGCGCATTCACTCGCGGATTGGACCCGGCAGCGGCTCGACCAACCTGAGTCACAGCGATGGCCTGGTCCAACCGCGATGGAAGGCGGACGCAGGCTTCTAAAAGGAATCATTCCATCAAAGGCCGGATCGGCGACGAGTGAGTCGTGCTCAGCCCTCTATCGCATTATTCCGGTGGCCCTTTCTCGCCGGCCGTTCGTCACGGGCGGCGCGCGTGATGTCGCCCACATCATCGATCAGGTCTGTGCGCTCACCCATCGCACGCGAGAATCGAGACTAGGGTGTCAGATTCTCGGCCGAATCCTCCCTGATCTGCTGATCGGTTGTCCTCCGGAAGTAGCCGTGTCAGCAGCGCTACTCGCGACGAAGAACGTTCGACATGCAGAGCTGCACAAGCGAATCGGCCAAGCGTTAAGTGAGTCCCGCCATCTCAGCGATGCGGAGGCTCGACGACGGATGGGAACGAGTTCACTAATGCGCGAGACATTGCCGTTGGCGGTACTCCTGTTTCTAAAGTACGGTGACGACTTCCGGTCCGCAGTGCTCGCCGCCGCGAACTCCTTCAGAGCGGATTCGGAAGAAGAGAAGGCTCGCCTCATGGAGTATTCCTGGGTGGAGCAACTGCAGATGGCTCGCGGAGGCAACACCGACGGTATCGCGGCGATCACGGGCGCGCTAGCCGGTTGTTTCGCCGGTGCGCGACGTATACCACCCGATCTCAGCAAAGTGGAAGGTGTCGCCAGACTGAAGGCTGCAGCTGTCCATCTAGTCCACCCGTAGCCGCGCGATCCGGCACGCCGCGCATCATCCATGCCCGAAGAGTCGGCGCAGGAACGTCAACGATCGCCCGCACTTCGTTGAAGGAATACCGCGCTCTGAGATGCTGGGTAGGTTGACGGACCGTAGGGAATCATGGACGCCGGGGCAACGGCCTGCGCCACGGTCCTATTTTCACATGACGACGTCACCGTCGCGTTCGCTGCGGTCCGACCAGCTGCGGATCATCGAGACGTTCTGGAAGCCGCGTGGCAGCTTCAGGCCACGCTGCGCCCGCTTCCCCACGTACGCCTCGAGGTCAGCGCCCTTCAGGTTCGTGAAGCGCTTACCGGCATGCACGACGAGTGTTCCATCACTCGGGATCACGGCAGTCGAAATGACCTTCTCGGGTGCGATCGGGGTGCGGTGAATCTTGATTGTCTGGACGCCCTTTCCTCGCGCGAGCACCGGGAGTTCGACCGCTTCGAAGGCGAGGAGCTTTCCTTCGCTCGATGCCGCCGCGATCAAATCTGTTTCGTACCTTGCGACACGCTGCGGCCGGAGGACGGCCGCGCCTTTACTGATGTTCACGACGGCCTTCCCGGCTTTCAAACGGGTCATCAGATCTTCCAACCGCGCGACGAACCCATACCCATCATCGGTGGTGAGGAGCCAGAGGTCGTCGGGTTCGCCCATCATGACGCCGACGAAGGACGCTCCTGCCGGTGGGGCGAGGGACGAGGTGAGCGGCTCGCCGTGGCTCTTCGCGGATGGCAGTTCATGTGCGGGGAGCGAGTACGTGCGCCCCGTGGAGTCGAGGAAGACCACCAGCTGATTGCTGCGGCCTTTCGCGGCGTGAAGGAACTGATCGCCCGAACGGTACGGCAGCGCGGTCGGATCAAGATCATGACCCTTGCCCGCGCGAACCCATCCGCGTTCGGAAAGAACAACGGTCACGGCTTCCGAAGGAACGAGGGCCGTTGCATCGAGCGCCTTCGCGGCCTCACGTTCAACGAGCGGTGATCGCCGTGCGTCGCCGAATTCTTCAGCATCCTTCACCAACTCCTCGCGGACCTTCGCGCGCAGACGAGCCTTCGATGCAAGCACTCGTTCGAGCGCGGAGCGTTCCTCCTGTAACTTCGCCTGCTCTTCGCGGATCTCCATCTCCTCCAGTCTGTTCAAGTACCTGAGACGAAGCTCAAGGATGTAGTCCGTTTGCGTGTCCGTGAGCGTGAACCGCCGCATGAGCGCCGGCTTCGGCTCGTCATCGGTGCGGATGATGCGGATCACTTCATCGACGTTCAGATACGCGACCATCAGGCCGTCGAGGAGGTGCAGCCGAGCGTTCACCTGATCGTAGCGATGCTGCAGGCGTCGGCGGACGGTCTCGACGCGAAACTCCAACCATTCCGCGAGCAGGTCGCGCAGGTTGTACAACCGTGGTCGGCCGTCGAGCCCGATCATGTTGAGGTTGATGCGGTAACTCCGCTCCAGATCCGTCGTCGCGAAGAGGTGCGTCATCAACTCCGGAAGGTCCACGCGGTTCGAGCGCGGAACGATCACGATGCGTGTCGGGCTCTCCTGATCGGATTCGTCCCGGACGTCTTCCACCATCGGCAGCTTCTTCGCTGTCATCTGCTGCGCGATCTGCTGCTGCACCTTGTTGCCCGATACCTGTGCAGGCAGCGCCGTCACGACGATCGCGCCGTCCTCCACTTCCCATTTCGCACGCTGTCGCACCGAGCCGTTCCCGGTCTTGTACATCTCGCGGATCTCAGCGAGCGGTGTGATGATCTCGGCCGCTGTGGGGAAATCCGGTCCCTTCACGTGCTTCGTCAGCTGCGCGAGCGTCGCGTCAGGATTGTCGAGGAGCTCCAGACACGCGTTCACGATCTCGCGAATGTTGTGCGATGGGATGTCAGTCGCCATCCCGACCGCGATGCCCGTCGCGCCATTCAAGAGGACGTGCGGCAACCGCGACGGGAGCAACTTCGGCTCGCGCATCGTACCGTCGAAGTTCTGGCCCCACTCGACGGTGCCTTGCTCGAGCTCAGAGAGCAGCGATTGCGCAAACCGGGCGAGCTTCGACTCGGTATAGCGCATCGCGGCGAACGACTTCGGATCATCCGGCGAGCCCCAATTGCCCTGCCCTTCGATGAGCGGATACCGCATCGAGAACGGCTGCGCCATGAGCACCATCGCTTCGTAGCAGGCGGAATCACCGTGCGGATGAAACTTCCCGATCACGTCTCCCACCGTCCGTGCCGATTTCTTGGGTTTTGACGTCGGGCCGAGACCGAGCTCGGACATGGCGTAGACGATGCGGCGCTGCACCGGCTTCAGTCCATCCGCGATGTGCGGGAGGGCACGGTCGAGGATGACGTACATCGAGTAATCCAGATACGCCTTGCGCGCGAAGTCGCCGACGGGCTGGTTCTCAATGTCCGGGTAGGAGGGCGGCGGCGTGAACGTCAACTGCTGCGTGCGTGCTTTTCTGATTGCCATTTGATTGAAGATCGCCACGCGGCGGCGGCGAACCGCGTCGGATGATCGCACACGCGAATCGCGTGTGCGTGCGCAGAAATGGCGGAAGACTCGGATGCGTGTCTGTGATGACAGACGAACAAAAAAAGAGCGGTGGCAAACAGCCACCGCTCAGCAAAACGAGGATCAAAAGTCGCCGCGAGCTTTCATAGACAGGTACCGGCGTCTCCCGAGCACGAGGTGATCGACCAAGTCGATGTCGAGGAGCTTCGCCGCGCTCGCAAGCCGCCGCGTGTACGCGACGTCTTCGTCTGACGGCTGCGGATCGCCAGACGGATGGTTGTGAAAGACGACGACCGCTTTCGCGTGCAGGCCGAGGGCGAGCTGCAACACGTCGCGGGTGCTCACGATCGCGCTGTGGAGCGTCCCGACAAACACGCCGCGTTCGGTGATGATTCGGCCGCGCGTGTCGAGGAACAGCGCGCCGAGGCGTTCCTGCGGATCGAGGGCGTACCGCGATGCGAGCCGGGGGCCGATGACGGTCGGCTGGAAGTGTTCGAGTGGTTCCGCGCGCGGCGCGATCGCGCGGCGTGCAAGCTCGAAGGCCGCAGCGAGCCGTGTCGCGTCGCGGCGCGGGATGTCCGCCGCGCCGGCTGTCACCCGCCGCAGGAGGGGTGCGAGGCCGTCGCGCAGTAACGCGCGCGCCGGCTGCAAGTCGGCCTCCGTGCGCACGTGGCTGCGCGTGAGAAGGGCGACGAGCTCTGTGTCGCTCAGGGTGTCGGCACCGTGCCGACGAAGGCGTGCCGCTGGATCTTCGCCGTACCCGAGCCGCCTCTCGGCGGCAACGGGTGACGTGACCAACGGGAACTGCACGACGACAGCGGCGCGCTTCATGCGCGCCTCCGGCGTCGGGGTGACTGCGCGTGCCGACCGTGCGAAGACGGCTCGCTGCGAACGGAGTCGAGGAAGTCGTGGACGATGGCATTCACCATCCGGGAGAGAGGTTGCCGCTGTCCGCGGCGGTAACGATTGAGACGGCAGAGGGCGTCTTCATCGAGGCAGACGGCTGCCGGAAACGCACGTCGCATGAGGTACTCCTTTCGTGTCGGGCTGACCTAGTCAGCAGTCGTGGTAGGCGTCGTGACAGGACTTCGAGCAGAACAGACCGTCGTGCCACGCAACGCGCGGGCGGATGGCATCGGGCTCGGTACCGTAGCGGTAGAGGAAGGCGATGCGGCAGCGCCGAGAGGTTCGGACACTGCCGCACCATGAACAGGTCTGCGCCACCGCGAGCGGCCGAATGACCGCGCGCACGAGGGTATGACGCGCGAAGGGGTCACGTGCAATCTGGCGCATCGGATCCCTCACGCGGCGGACGCATGGCGTGTCGCTCCGGACGACCGTGGCGCAGCGAGGCGAATCGCGCTAGACGCAGGACCGCGCACCGTGAGCGCGGTGTCGAGCATCAGCTCGAAGCGTTCGAGGAGTGCGTTGCGTGCGTCGGCTGGAAGATCGAGTAGGCCGGCGATGAGCTGCTCTTCGCGCGAACGACGCGAGATCGCGTCCGGGTCGAAGAGTTCCTCGATCGCACGGCTGAAGAACTGCTCTTCGGTGACGCGGTAGATCGCCAGGAGCTTCGCGAGCTGCGAGAGCTTCATCGTGCCGATCCGCTCCCCGGTCTCGAACGAGCTGATGGTCTTCTCGCCGACGCCCGAGAGGCGCGCGACGTCTTTCTGACTGAGCCCGCGCAGGTCGCGTAGCTCGCGGAGTTTGAGGACGAGGTCCATTGAAGATCTCCTTTCGTATGGTGGGTTGTGGGTGGGAGAGGCCGATCCGCGTCAGGTCAGGCGGCGGTGCGCTTCAGCGCCTCGCCGACCGTACGGGTCGCGATCGGAAAGTGGAGGTCGCGCTCCATCGTGAGGCCGCGGACGCGGAGGCTCCGGAGCTCGGCGAGGGACGCGTAACCCCACTCGTCAGAGTCCTCGCCGAATGGCGAGAGGCAGTAGCCGAAGAGCTGCGCGTCGTCGCCGTCGAATTCTGTTTCGGTGACGTAGAGCGTGTAGCGACCGGCTGGGAAGAAATACCTCACGACGACCAGGGCATCCATGCCGCGGCCGTCCTGTGAACCGAGGGGAAAGCGTGCGAGCGCCGCGCGCACGTCGTGCGGGAGCAAGTCCATTGAGAGGACTCCTTTCGGTTGCTGGAAATGGGTCTGTGAGGTCACAGGAGGGCCGGAGAGGCCCTCCTGTGCGAGAAGGTGGGAATCCCCCCCCGTCAGCAGGTACTGGCGGGATTACAGCGAGAACAGTGAGAGCTGCGTTACGGCCGTCGATGTGGTGGGCGGTTTCACGTCGGCACGCGCAGCGGCGATCGCCTCGAGCTCTTCGGACGAGTCGGACTCGCCGAGCCAGTAGATCGCTGCACGTCGATCGCGCTGCGGTCGCAGCTTCCGGATGTGCGCGTCACCGACTTCGACGCGGCAGTGGCGACACCACCCGAACAGGGGCAGGTCGCGCCGCTCATCGAGGCGTGCCTCGAACGGCACGGTGACTTGCAGGTGCAGGCAATGCGCCCGACAGATGCAATCGCACGTGAGCAGGGTGCAGTAGCCGTCGTACGAGACTTCGATGCCGTGTCCGCAGCAGGCTCGAACGTCGCGAGAGAACTTCACGCAGTGAACCTCCTTTCGATGTGGTGGTGAGGGAGGCGGCGGAATGCCGCGGCGGTGGGGTTACAGCATCGACGCAAACAGCGAGAGCTGGACGGCCTTGGTGCGCGGCAGGCGCGGGGCTACTTCTTCCAGCAGTGCGACGGGCACGTCGATGACATCGGGAACGACGATGGGAAACGGGAAGACGTTGACGAGTGATTCGGGCGCGGCCTCGAGCGGGATGACCGGCTGCGGCACGGGCAGGAGGGAGATGCGCTCGATTCGTCGAGCGATCTCCATCTGCACGTCGCCGGTCGCTTTCTGCAGAATCTCCGCGACGTCGAGGAACCGCGCCTTGCCGTCGATCGCGTGCTTGATGGCTTCCGCCTTCTGCGTCACGACCTCCCACATGATCGGGTCGATCGTGTCGCGCGAGAGGAGCACCTGCACGTAGACGTCTTTCGTCTGGCCGGGACGGTGGACGCGGTCGCCCGCTTGGTCCGTGGCTTCGGGGCTGTACTCTAAGTCAACGATGAGGACGTGGTTCGCCGCGGTGATGGTGTAGCCGCGGTTGAGGCAGTTGAGGGACGCGACGATGCAGTTGAGCTCCGGGTCATTCGAGAACTCGCGAATGAGACCGAAGCGCTTCTTCGTCGCAACCTCCGCGGTGATGGGGAGCACGCCGATGCCGTTCGCGCGCAGGTGCTTCACCATCGCAGCGACCATGACGCGCAGACCCGAGAAGACGATGGTCTTCTCGCCGCGCTCGGACGCGCGACGGACGTAGTTCAGGACGTAGTCGAGCTTGTTCCAGCTCGCGACGTCGAGCGCCGGGTCGAGGTAGTCGACCGCGACGGGGCACGTTGCAGCGTAGCGGAGCTTCCAGAGGGCACCGGAGATCACGCCCATGTTCGGCGTGCCGTCGCCTTCGCGGAGTGCTTTCGCGATCGCCTTCTGCGCCCAATCGGCGTACGCGTTGTAGAACGGCGCGTGCGGGCCGTCGAGGTTGAGGACGACGATCTGCTGGTGCTTCGTCGGGAGATCGTAGATGTCGTCTTTGCGGCGGCGAATGGCAAACGACGCCATGAGCCGCCAGAAGCGGTTGAGGTTACTGACTTCGGGGAGGAGCTTCGCGCGACCCTCGTGGAGCGAATCCTCGAACTGCCGGTCCACGAACTCGTAGGTGCCGAACTCGTTGAGGAAGCGCTTCGAGCCGCCGCGGTAGGCGTAGGGGAACAGCGGGTTATCGAAGCCGAGGAGCCAGGCGACATTCCAGAAGATGTCCGTCGCGTAGCCCTTCATGAGCGTGCCGGTGAGGATGAGACGCCCCTTCGGGCGCATCGCCCGCACGGCACGTCCGCGGAGCGTGTTCTTCGATTTGGCGATCTGCGCCTCGTCCACGAGCACGGCCCCGAACAGCTTCTTGATGCGCTTGTAGGCCGGCCACTGACGCGCATCGCCCGAGGCCGTCCAAGCTTGGTGCTTGCACGCGCGACAGTGTCCGCCGCTCCACTCACTGACCTCGCCACATCCGGGGCAGGACTCCACCTCGGACTCGTACGACCGCTTGCAGACCGGGCACGACGCCTTCGTGATGTCCGTCTGCTCGTGGTCGATGGCGCCGTCCTTGGTGAAGCGCCGGCACGTCCACGGATCGAACCTGCGCGCGCCGGTGAGCGAGAGGAACTCGAACGATGTGATGTAGAACGTGGTGTCGTCCGGGAGAAACCTCCTTCGTTTCTCCTCCTGCAGGGCAGCCACGCTCGCGTGCGTCGTGAGACGTTGCGCGCGGAAGCCGAACTGCTGGAGCTCGTTCATCCAGTTGTCGATGAGACCCGAGGGACAGACGACGAGCACGCGCTTGAAGCCGCGCGTGCGCGCCCACGATGCTGCGGTGACGGTCTTGCCGCCGCCCTGCTCGTAGCCGAGGTAGCCGAAGGGCTTCACGGCCATGCGGGCGACGTCTTCACCTTGAAACGGAAACAGGAATGCGGACCTGCGCGCGACGTTCGCGCGGTGCTGCGTGAGGCGCTCAGGAACGACGGCTTCGAGGTCGGGAACGTCGGGGAGTTCGAACGCGGTGGTGAGGAGTTCGACGTCTGCCGCGTCGATTTCACGGAAGACGCGGTGGCCAGAATCGGTCATCACCGCGAACGCGAGGTAGCCGCGGTCGACGGAGGTGATGAGCGTGACGTCCTTGTCGTCCTGGGTGACGGTTTCCACCTTCGCGGTCTCCTTGTGCCGGACCCACGACGGGCGCAGGTGGTAGCTGCGGCCGGCCGTGAAGCACGGCTCCTCCCCGGCCGTGAGCACCGTCGCTTTCGCGGGGTAGCTGCGGTCGTCGAGGTACGCGAGGCGCTGGTGGGGTTGGGGCGGGTAGAGGGGCGTGCGCAGGAGCCGAAACTTCTCTTGCAGGCGGGTGATCTTCGCCTGATCCGCTTCGCTGATCGCAGGCTCGAAGCCGAGCCAGGCGAGTGTCTCGACGCCTGCGCGCGGGCCGAGCGTGAGGATCGATGCCGGCGAGAGCGTCGCCGACACGATGCCGTGCTCGATGCCGCGGACCGGATCGAACGCGGTGACGACTTCATCGAGGAACGCGAGCATCCCGTCCGCGTCGGGCGCGCTCTTGAGGCCCTTCGGTGTGACGCGCACGGTGTGCGAGGCGGTGACGTTGAAGAGGCGGGAGAGCACGGGAACGGGCGAGAGGTCTGCGGTTGGGAGCATGGAGTTCCGTTCCGAGTCGAGCGCGCGACGGAAGGCGTAGCGGAGATCGTCCGCTGCCTCTTCCGCGCGGATCGGCATCGTGTACGGCCGCCACTCCGAGGCGTGCGCACGGCGCGCGACAACGAGATCGACCGAGACGCCGATGCCGTACTCCGCTTCGAAGAGGTCCGGGAGTGTGACCTGAAGGATGCCTTTGTAGTTGGCATAGAGCGTGTCGCGGAGCGCACGATCCTTCTTGTTCTCGAAGGTGGAGGTAGGGACGATGGCGACGAGCACGCCGTTGTAGCAGAGCGCGCGCGTACAGATCTCGAGTGTCGCGCCCTGCGATTCGATCTTCCCGCCCGACGTCTCGCACTCCCACAGTTCGCCGACGTCCGGTGGCGTCCACCAGAGGCCGTACGGCGGGTTCGCGAGGACGAGCGAGAAGCCTTTCACGAGGTTGCGGTAATCGAGAACGTCGCCGGTGCGAACGTTCGTGGTGCCGAGTGCGAAGCGCGCGTGATCGGCCGCAAGGTCATCGAGCTCGATGCCGAGCACGGTCGCGCCGATCCGCTTCCACGGCGCGAGGAGCCGGCCCGATCCGCAGGTCGGATCAAGGACGGCGAGATCGCTCGGGCCACGTGGCGGGACGAGCGGCTGGAGCTCTTCGCAGAGCAGCTCCGCGAGCCAATTCGGCGTGAAGTATTGCGCGTGTTTCGATGCGTTGAACTGCCGGAAGCCGAATGCATGGTTTGCGTCGCGGCCGGCGTACGCCGTGCCGGAAGACACGTCGACTGATGTCACGGGTGTGACCTCCTTTCGGGATGTTGTGTGGATGGTTGATGAGTGCCGCGAAGGTCAGCGGCGAAGAAGGCGGGGGTGAAGCTGGTAAGCGGTGAACGGCGGTGGAGCGAGGACTACTCTTCCTTGGGCCAGAGCGCTTCGGTACTGCCTTCTTCGATCTCTCGCCCCTCTTCGTTGTAGATCGTGTAGGTGTCCGTCACCCACTCGCTCTGAAGCGGTCCGAGGGAATCGCAGAGTGCGGTGTACGCGCTCGGTCCATCGGCGGCGTTGATCGTGATCGTGACGTTGTGAAACGTGACGTCCTGCATGCTTCCTCCGTGGTTAGTGGTGTTTGTCCAGGTGCTGTAAGGCGGGGCTAGAAGAGCGATTGCTGGCGGTGCGATTCGATTAGCGGCGTCCCGATGGCGTTCACGGGTCCGTCGTCGATGTTCGCCTCCAGCTCGACCTCGGCGACGTAGACGCCGACGAAGTGATCGTCAGCGCCGCCGTAGTGAGCGTCGAGCTTCTCGACGAGCGCAGCGGCCTTCGCCGCATGCACCGTCGCCCATGCCCCCACTTGATCGCCTTCGACGTTGAGGGTGACGATGTGGATGTGCATCCTCGACCTCACGCGAACGGCGTCGCGACGAGCACGTACCTCTTGCTGTTGATGTCGGTCGTCTCGAACCGCCCTTCGCTTCCGTAGCTGCAGAGGTGATCGAAGTCGGCATCGTGCTCGGGGTTGACCGGCCGAAGTTCGCGGCGTTGCTCGTCATGGCGCACGCGAATGGCTTCGAGATGCATGAGCGTGTCGTTGATGCTAATGACGCAGATGAGACGAGAAGTGTCGCCCTCCGCATCGATCCACATGCCAGGCGGGATGATGATGGTGATGATTTCGGCTTGCACGGGTTCTCTCCTTCCGGTTGGGTTGCTGGTTTCCGCGCGCGGGTGTAGGAATGGAGAGCGGACCGCCGACGTGCGGCTCGTTCTCACCAACCTGCCGCTGCGGTAATGGGTAAGGACCAAAAACTAACGAAGGTGCACGTGAGCTTCGCCGATGGCGGTGGCGAATCGATGTGGGCGCGCGAGATCGAGGGCGACCTGTTCGCCATCAAGAACTTGCCGTTCTTCGCCTTTGGCTTGAACTTCGATGACGTCGTCCGTGCGCCGCAGGCGGGACCGCTCCGAGAGGTGCGCACGGTCGTCCGCAGGAGCGGGCACCGCACGCTGCGGCTCGTCTTTCACGCGCACCAAACGCGCGAGCACCAGCAGGTGCAGCTTGATGCGCTGAACGCTCTTGGTGGTTCGTTCGAGCGCGCAACGGACCGACTGGTCGCGATTGATGTTCCACCCGGCGCTGCGTATGACGCGATGGTGGCACTCCTCACGACACTCGAAACCGAGGACAAACTCGTCTTCGAGACGTGCGAAGCGCGAGGCGGCGAAGGATTCGACGATCTCGCCGAGGAAGACGTCGCAGCGTAACGTCGCAGCGCGTCCGGACAACTACGCCGCGAGGAATCGCAGCGCTTCGTCCTGGCTCCAATGCGAGGGGACGTCGAGCGTGACGAGCTGCGATCCGGAGAGCGCGAGGTCATCGGCGCGGTCGAGGATGTACGCGTACGGAGGATCTCTGCGGCTCATGAACTCGGCGCTCTTCGTCGCGAGCTCCGCGTCCGTGTAGGTGAAACCGAAACGACGAGCGAGATACCGGAATGCGAGAAAGAACGATCCCTCGGTCGATCCGCCAAGGAACGCGAGCTTGCGCGTCGCGTCGAGACGATAGTCAAACCACGGCTTCCGCCACGCCGTTGCGAGACGGTGGCCTCGGTCGCGACCGGGAATGACGACCCAATCTTCGGTCGGCAGATCTTCGCGCGCGAGCGCGGTGCGACCTGCGACTTGGATGAAGAGTGGTCCGTGTTGTCCAGGCGCGAACCAGCGGTAGACCGCGAAGTCCTTGCCATTGATGACCGTGTACGGCTGCGAATTCACTTTGATGATGCGCACGATGTGTGTTCCTCCTTTTTCGGGTCGCCGTGTCTCGGCGTCCCCGCGCGAACGACGCAGAAGCGAGCGCACGCCGACGCGGTCGATCGGGGTGGCGCGGGGGCCACGCTGGTGATCGATGGTCGGTCGTGCGTCGCTCCACATCGCCCGCGAGGGAACGTCGAGCGGCGCGACGACAGGAAAGAAGGTTGGCCTGAGAACGTTTGCGCGGGATGAGGAAGACCCTCAATCCCGCGCAAGCGTGAAGACAGCAACTCACATCGCGCGCAGACCCTCGTATTCATCGCCGAACAGATCGTCCGCATCGGTGAGGTCCGCGCGATTCACCTCGCCGGCGTCATTCCACGCCTCTGGCGATTCCCAGAACGGGTCCGCCGCGAGGGCCGCGTGGATCGTTCTGGCGGGCCAAAGCTGCTGGTATGCCCAGCACGGGCCGCCGAATGCGACACCGACGAAGAGACACACGACGCCGCCCCACCAGAACACGAATGACGTCGTGCCGGCGTCGATCTCTGCTGTCACCGAGTGATGACCAGCTTCAATCTTGTCGCGGTACACGCTCTGATACTCGCTCTCGGCATGTCCTCCGCCGATGTAGTGGAGCGTCCACTCCCGACAGAGGAGGAGTGCGAGGACGAAACACTCAATTGAGAACACGACGAGAAGGGCCTTCTTAGCCATAAGCATCTCCTACAGAGGTTGATGGTTTTCGGGTCCGCGCATCGCGGAGCCGCTTGAGGTGGGCTTCGTGCGCCGCACGTTGCCGAAGGGGTTGCGTTCAAGCCCGGACACGCGCGTCATTTGCAGCCGTGCCGACGTTGGAACGCCGGGCTCGCGGGGATGAGCTCGTAGCAGCGACGGTGCATCCGCGGGTGGTGCCGATGATGAAACTCATGGAGGATCGTCGCGGCCTTCGCGCTCCGCTCGAGGATGGAGCCCATGTACTGCCAGACCTCGGAGCAGTGCGGACAGGCTTCTGCCCTGTCGTCTGGCGTGGTGGTCGAGAGACGTTCCCACGCGTACGCCCACTCCTCGGGCTCGTCATCTGCGGTGAGCGGAGCAGGTTGCTGCGGCGCTGCACGGAACGGTGGGCTCGGGATGATTGCGGTGTGAGTTTCCAATGCTTCGTTCTCCTTTCGGGGCGCGCGTCACGGCGCCCTCGCGCGACCGGCAGCAACGTCACCTGCGAGGCTCGACCGGCTGCGATCGAGAGGTGGCGCGGAGGCGCACCGGTGGGGATCGGCCGTCGAGTCAGGCGG
This sequence comes from Acidobacteriota bacterium, assembly GCA_030775085.1. GTDB lineage: Bacteria > Acidobacteriota > Thermoanaerobaculia > Gp7-AA8 > Gp7-AA8 > QHVT01. The sequence goes on from JALYJW010000004.1 coordinate 64,468, forward strand.
GGCGTGCAACCGACCGCGGGAGGGCGCCGTGTGGCGCCCTGTTTCAGAGCAGCTGCTGCGGGAGAACCGCCGCATTGGAAGCGATGGACGCAGGGCTGCTTAGGACCGTCATGTGAAGGGGCGTCGGGCGGTGCCGTCGCGTGCATTGAACCGCGTCTTGAAGGGCTTCAGGAGGCCGGAAAACGACTATGTGCGCGAACCGCACAGCGCTTTCGCGAGCACATGCGAACATCGGCGCGCTGCGTGTGCTCGGGCAGCACGCCTACTGACGCTAGAATCTCCGCGCAAGGAACGAAAAGCCTTTGCGCTCGCGCCGACACCGATGACGAAGCTGTCCGCTTTTGCAGTCGTGATTCTCCTGTCGGCATGCACGGCCGCAGTTGTCCCGGTGCGGGTTACGTCGTCGCCAAACATCACAGCAACGACGACGCAAATGCGGGTGCGCATCTCCGGAACGGAGAAAGCGCAACTCACACGCGGTGCCGTCGCTGAAGGTGCGTTAGGAACGAAGTGGTTGATCGACGCGAGAGATGCGCTCACGTCTGCGGTCCGCACGGCCATTCCCGAAGGAGACGCGCGCGCGCCGGCCCTCGACATTCAGGTGCGCGACTTCGATGTCGACTGGAGCGCGCAGAAAGCCGGCGGCGTCTCCGAGCTGACGATCCACGCGATCGTGCAGATCGACTACGACCTCCAGACTGAAGCATCGCGCCACACCGGCTCCGTGGTCGGCCGCGGACGGCACGTGGACACGGGGTGGGGACCGAAGATTGACCAGAGGATCGGAGCGAACATCGATCGCGTGGTGGGTGATGCGATCGGTGCCGCAATGCGCGACCTCGTGACTGACCTCGAGCGGCTGCAGAGGGAATGATTGCACCGGCGGCCCACGTCGGCTGCGGTGGCGCGCTCCGTCGCGATGCATCTCCTTACGCTGCGTGCGCGTGCCGTGCCGTGTGCTCTTGCCAGCGCACGGACGTGTGCGGCAGCTCATCCGTGGAGGCAAACCAAATTGGCTCGCGCGGATAGGCGTGCAGCCAGCCGGCGAGTGTGAACCGGAACAGGTCTGCGACCTCGGCTCCACCGGCTCGGCGGGTCGCCTCAAGCAGCTCGCGGAGCCTCTGCATCGGAACGCCGTGCACGGGATCGGTGACGCTCACGCGAACGGTGAACGTGGAGAGCCCAAAGTGGTGCGCGCACGCCTCGGGAAACGCAGCGAGCGCCGCGTAGAGCAATACCTTCCGCGCGACGAAGCGCTCGATGGGTTCCGACCCACGATCATGCTCGCCCAGGACGAGCCGCGGACCGTCTGCGTGCTCTTCAACGATGACGTAGTCGGGCTGCGGAAGGTCAAACGACGCGAGCGTGCTCGGAAATGGACAGTCCCAGCTCGACATCCAGCGCAGCGGCGTTGCCTCCCGTAGACGAAGGACGAGCGCGTTAACCTCCATCTGGTGAGCGAGCCAGTTGGGCCGCGCACGACCAGCGAGGTGGAGCGCGCGCTTCGTCGTCTGCGGGAGCATGAGTTGGATCAGCGGCGCGAACGGCTCAGCGGCGGTCTCGCGCGCAAACGCTGCCGTGACGGTGCGAACGGCTACCGGTGTCGGCAGCGCGTAGCGTGTGTGGCCACCGCTCCGAGCCGGCGATTCCCATACCGAGACGACACCCTCGCGGACAAGCTGCTGCATGCGTCGTCGGGTAACGGAGGGGTGAGCGTTCGCGTAGCTCAGTGCGCGGAGCTGGTTGTACGTGAGGAGACGAAGCTGAACGAGTGCACGGAGTGCTTTACGGTCGCGGTCTTGGAGAATGTCGAGGTTTGCGACACTTGCGCCGCGGACGGGTGGGGTGCCTCGAACCATGTCTCGAACCGGGGTGGGGTTCGCGGCAGTCGCGAACGCATCCGGATGCGATGTCTCATCTCGTCCGTTTTCGTGCGTGATTGCATCTTGCGGCACGGCTGATCGGTGATCTACGCGGTCTTCAGGAAGCATGAGGCATCAGGGTTGGTGGGGTACCTCCACGCTACCGCGCACCGTCGTTCAACGCGCGCGCACCGTGCGCGAATGTGCTCGGCGAGCACGCCGACGCCGCAGTCACGCACGGCTTCGCGGCCGTGCTCCGCAGGCACAGCGCTCGGCGCGCGCGCGTTTAGAGTGCGGCGACGATCGCGGCGATCTGGTCGGGTGGAATACCCATGACGCGATATGTCCGTGTCCGGTGGATCAACGAGCGCATCAAAGGAACCACACGCTGCCTCGCGGTGTTGGACCGAAGGAGGGATTGGACGCGCGCGCTCTCTAGAGGGGAGGGAGCGGCTAGGTGAGCCACCACGCGAACGGCCCCGGATACCAGAGAAAGAGGCCGAGCCCCTTCGACGGCTGGACGCCGCGAACGCGGCGGTGCACCGCCCATTTGGACGCGACCTGCACCGTCCAGAGGTAGGGCTGATCTCGCGCGAGCAACCGGTGCAACTCGTGATAGATGGCGGTGCGTCGTGCGCGGTCAAGCTCGACGCGGCCTGCGTCCATGAGCGCATCAGCCTCGCGACTTCTGTACGCGCCGACGTTCAGGCCGACCGGTGAGATCTGGCTGGAGTGGAAGAGCGCGTACGGGTCAGGATCGGGCTCGTTGAACCATGCGAAGAACGCCGCCTGAAAGTTGCGGTGCAGCACACGGTCGAAGAAGGCCGCGCCGTCCATCGTCGCGATCTCCATGCGAATCCCGAGTCTCGCGAGTGCGCTCTGAAGGATCTGCGACTGATCTCGCGCTGCTGTGCTCACGGGCGTCAGCAGCGTGAACGTGAATGGGTGGCCGGCGCGGTCGAGCGTTCCGTCGCCATCGGTATCTCGCCATCCGGCCGCCGCAAGGAGCTTCGCCGCTTCGCCAAGATCGAATGTGATCGCCGGAACGGTGCGGTCGTTCGCCCATTGATCGGGCGTGAACGGGCCGGTCACGGGACGCGCTTCGCCGTGGTAGAGGTTCTTGATGACGGCATCGCGATCGAAACTCATCGCGAGCGCGCGTCGGGTCGCGGCGTCCTTGAAGAGCGGATCGTCGAGGTTCCAGGCGATGCAGTTGTAGGAGAGGAGCCACGCATCGACGAATTTGATCTTCTCACGCACGGCGGGCTGGTTCCGTTCGCGCCACCAGATGTCATTGCTCACGCGCGCGACATCGAGATCCCCGACCATGAGCGCGTTCCACGCGACCGAGTCATCCGCGACGACGCGGAACAGCACGGTGTCGATGTACGGCGGCTCGCGCCAGTAGTTCGCGCGCCGTTCCACGATGATGCTGCGGCCCGGTTCGCGCGCCTTGAGCACGTACGGTCCGTTGCCGACGACTGCCGTGACATCGGTGAGCGTTCCCTTCCCGTAGACGTGCTCCGGAACGACGCTGATGTTGAATGCGAGGAGCTGCGCCGCGCGAGTCTCCGTGAAGCCAACGCGAACGGTGTGCTCGTCCAAAGCGACCGTCCGCGCCCGATCGAGGTTCGTGAACGCACCGGCGAACTGTGGCGCATTCGCATCCACGATCTTCTTGAGCGTGAAAACGACATCGCTCGCCTTGACCGGCGTCCCGTCACTGAAGGTCGCGCGCCGGTCGAGGTGGAGCACGTACGTCTTGCCTCCATCGGCGATGTCCCATCGCGAGACGATGCCGGGGATCGGTTCGAGGTTCACATCGAGCGCGATGAGCGGATCGTAGAGGTAGGCGAGCACCTGCCGCTCCTCCTCGCCGGTATGGAGGAGGTAGTTCAGCGTCTGCACGTCGGCGTCGAGACGCCGCATGAGGCGCCCGCCCGATCGCGGTCTGTCATCGGCCGACGACTGCGGCGCGGGTGCCGTTTCGCGACGGTGACAGCCATCGAGTGCGACGCACGCGAGAAGGCAAACGAGTGCAGCTCGGCGCATAGGGTTGACGCGGGCTCCTTGATTGTACGTCGCGTCTGCATGCCGGTTGAACGCGGCTGCCGCGTGCTTGACGCAATTCGTTGTTGGTTTTATCTACACCGACCGAAGCCCGGCGAACTCGTCGCGTCCAGAAGCCGTTTCGATTGCGAAAATGCTGTCAATCCTGCACAACAGTCAATTCGATGGGTAGACTGAATGCAGATGAACACCAACATCGAACCTACGACCATTACGCCACCGTGCCGCGTGCTCCGCGCGCGCACGTGGTGTGATCCCCGAGCACTCGGGGGCTTCACATTCACCGCACGCCCGAGCCATCGCGGCGTGCTCGCCGAGCACTAGACAAGAACTCACACTCGGCGCGGCGTCACAGAGAAGCGAGAATGGGTGCGTTCCCTTCGCCCATCCCACCGTGCATCGGCCGCCCCGCCTCATCACAGAACTGATTGCCCTCGCTCAAGAGTGGGGCTGGAGTGCGCAAGACCTCGCGCGGGAGCTTGGTATTCACCGCACGACGCTCGTCCACCAGCGCGTCGGACGGCACGCGCTCAAGACGGCGATGCTCGCCCGAATCGCGCGTCGGTTTAGGAACGACCGCATGGTGCGTGACCTCGTCTGGCACTACCTTACAGTCGAGTATGAAGAAGGAGGGCAGCGCACCGCGCTCCCGCCGCTCCCGCGCGTGCCGGATGACGTCGCGAGCGCGCTGCGCGCATACATCGCGCGCTTCAGCGAAGAGAGCGTGCACGGAGGTCGCGGGCTCTACCTCGTCAGTACCGACGCGGCGGTGCTCTCGGCGACGCTCCAGTGGCTGCAACGATCGTTCGCGCAGCAGCGCATCGAGCCATGTCTCCTCCGCGCAGACCGGCCAGTATCAGCCGTGGAGGGTCGGTTCGCCCTCGCAGCGCCGGTCCTTCTTCTCGAACGCATCGACTTCATGAAGGAGCCGGTCGCGGAGGTCGTGCGTCGACGCGCTGACCTTGTGCGTCCGATGGTCGTCACAAGCACGAAGCATCCGGATACCGTTGCGGACCCGTACATGCGGCGCGTGCTCACGTCGATGACGCGCCTCGTTGAGATTGTCCCTCCTCGTTCCTCCCTCCCCACCTCCAATGGACCTGTTCCTGCCGAATCCGAACAGCAGTAGGTTCCCGCGTCCCGACCACGCGCTCCAGGACAACACGCGCCTGCGGTTCGTGACGCCGCGACCGGAGCCGCCCGAGGGTGTCTCCACGGTGCGGGCGGATCTCTCGGCATTCTTCGTCGTGGTGGATCGGGTCGGGCGCAACGAAGCGCTGCTGCTGCTCCTCACGAAGGCGCTTCGGCAGCGTACCGGCCTCCTCGCACTGCGCGTGAACGACCTCGCGTGGATGCTGCGAGTCTCGAACCGCCGCGTCATCCATTGGCTCGATCGGCTCGTGAAGAGCGGACACGTCGTCTATCACGTGGAGGACTTGTGGGGCATCGACACCGTGCTCGTGGAGATCGTCGCGGGCGGCGTCGAGCCGCACCATTACGAGCGCACGGTGCATCAGGAGCTGCCCACGCACTGGTTCGTGCAGGTGCTGCCGCTCATTGGCCGAACGACGTTCACCGTGTACCTCTATCTGCTCTGGTGCGAGCCGCATCGGCCGGAGACGCACATCGACCACATGAAGGAGATGGTGAAGCTCGTCGGCCGCTTCCACGCACGCTGGCACCTTCGCAAACTCAAGCGCCGCGCGCTCCTCACACAGCATCCCGAACACGGCGGGCTCGTAGTCGTCGACCCGAAACCACCGACGCGCGCCGAGCGTCTTCGGCTGCGGTTCCTCGCGATCCCGCACCTTCGTCGATCGCTCGTCCACCTCGCCGTGCTCACCGGCTGCGTGCTCCTCCTCGTTCTCCTCCTCGCGGCGCTCGCGCGCTTCACCTGACATTCACCACCACGCCCATGACGCCGCTCGCTATCACGATCTCGGTCCTCGCCTCGCTCGGTCTCGCATGTGGCGTCGTGTACGCGCTGCGGCCACGGAAGCCGCGCCGGTTCGCGCGCGATCCCGACGAGCTTTCCCTCACGTTCAAGACCTCGACCGCGAAGGCGAAGCAGGGATGGGCAGCGTTCTGGGCGCGCGATCCGTTCGTGCAGGCACAGCGCGAGCGCAAAGGCATGGCGTTCGGCCTGTACGACGTACCGGGCGGTGAGGCGATTGCAACGCACATCGCCGCCGCGGACGCGCACCAGCATGCCCTCGTCCTCGGTGCCACGGGCACCGGCAAGTCGAGCCTCCTCGAACTTCTCGCGCGCTACCACATCGGTGAGAAGCGGCCGTTCACGCTTATCGACCTCCACGGAGACCTCTTCAACCGCGTCGCGGCGTGGTCGCTCCTCGCGCGCGTGCCGCGCCTCGTGCTGCTCGACTTCACACGGCCCGAGTTGCTGCCGGGGTGGAATCCGCTCACGCGCGTCGAAGGCGTCGATGTCGGTCGGCACGTCGATCTCCTCGTCGGCGTTCTCAAGCGGCTCTACGCGGGCGAGGATGCCGCCTCGTGGGCATGGGGCGTCAAGGTGGAGGAGCTGATGCGCTACGCCTTGCGGGCCTGCATCGAGAGCGAAGCGGCTATGAGTCTCGTGGATCTCCCGCAATTCTTCCTCATTCCGGCGATCCGGCAGCGCGTGCTCGCAACGGCGTCGGAGCAATCGCGTGCGTACTTCATGCTCCGCTTCGGCGCGCGCGAAGCGATGTACGTCTCCGCTGTGCTGAACAAGCTGGAGCCGTTCCTCGGCTCGATCGCCGTGCAGCGGTTCCTCGGGCAGGCGCGATCAACGGTGGATCTCCTCGGCGCGCTCGATCGCGGCGAGACCGTGATCGTGAATCTCGCGAAGGGCTACCTCGGCCCCACCGCCGACATCATGGGCCGCCTGCTCGTGAACGTCTTCCAGATGGCGGCATTGCGCCGCGAAGCAGTCGCTCCCGACAAGCGCACGCCCTACGCCCTCATCCTCGATGAGGCGCACGTGCTCGCCGGCGCCGAGAGCGGGCTCGAAGACTTCCTCGTGGCAGCACGCAAGTACAAGGTGTTCGTGACGCTCGCGGCGCAGGGCTTGTCGCTCTTCCCGCCGAGCTTCCGCCCACACCTCCTCGGGAACACAGGGCGGCAGTTCTTCTTCCGGCTCCCGTACGGCGAGGCGAGAGCGCTCGCGAACGACATCTTTGAGCCGCTCGGCTCGGTCTGGCGTGCGCAGACACGCCCCAACGAGAAGATCGAAGAGCCGCTTCTGACACCCGTAGAGGAGATCGCGTGGCGCACACGGGAGCTTGCGAACCTGCCGCTCGGTGCCTGCTACTGGCTCCTCAAAGGTCGGCCGTACAAGGCTCGCCGGGTGCAGGTGCTGAAGCCTCTCCCTGCGCCCTTCCGCGAGGGGGAGTTGCGCGAGCGGATCGGCGCAGCGATGCGCGCGCACAAGGAAGGACGGCCCGTCCATGCGCCGGAGGGCGACCTGAAGATCGCGATGCACGCAGCGATCGCAGAGCGCACGGCGCGTCGGAACCGCGCCGCGGGCATCGTCGACGTTACCGACCCCATCGCATGACCTTCTTCGTGGGCCTGCACCAGCCATCCGACTGCCGCCGTTTCGAGCGTTCTTTCGTGAGCATCAACCGGCTTCGAACGCGGCAGAGCGACTTCGCGGTCCGCGACTGGACTCTCGACTCCGGTGCGTTCTCCGAGCTGGCGCGCTTCGGCCGGTACCGCGAGGGTGTGAAGGAGTACGCCGCGCAGATCGCGCGCTGGAGCCGCTGCGGCAGTCTCCTCGCAGCCGTGACGCAGGACTACATGTGCGAGCCGATCATGCTCGCAAAGACTGGCCTCAACGTCGCGAGGCATCAGCGCCTGACGGTCGAGCCCTTCGTCGCGCTGCGCAGGCTCGTGGACGCGGCGTACATCATGCCGGTGCTCCAAGGCTACCGCGTCCCCGAGTACCTGCGGCACGTCGCGTTATACGGGTCGCTGCTGCGTCGTGGCGCGTGGGTGGGCGTCGGGCCCGTCTGCAAGCGAAACACCGACGTGGAGGCCATTCGGGCGATCCTCCGCGCCGTCCGCGCGACACGGCCCGATCTGCGATTACACGGGTTCGGCCTGAAGACTGTCGCACTCCGTGACCACGAGATTCGCCGCATGCTCCACTCCGCCGATTCGATGGCGTGGAGCTTCCACGCGCGCCGTCACGGCAGGAATCCGAACAACTGGCGCGAGGCCCGCCGTTTCGTGGAGCGCATCGGCGCCCATGCCGTTCCGGCAGCGCTCCTCACCCCTGCACGCGCATGACATACTTCTCTGCCTTCTCCGGCGCAGGAGGATTTGAGATCGCGCTCCGCGACCACGAGTGCGTCGGCTTTAGCGAAATCAGCCGCGCGGCACTCGCCGTCTACCGCGACCACTTTCCTGACCACACTCCCTATGGCGACATCACGCAACTCGACCCGCGCACGATCCCGACGTTCGACCTCCTCGTTGCGGGCTTCCCGTGTCAGGCGTATTCCGTCGCAGGCCGCCGCCGCGGCTTCGCGGATGCTCGCGGCGCTCTCTTCTTCGATCTTGCACGACTCATTGCCGCCAAGCGCCCGCGTCTTCTTCTCCTTGAGAACGTCCGAGGGCTTCTCAGTCACGCCAACGGGCAAACGTTCGCCCGTGTCCTCGCCACGCTGGATGAGCTTGGGTACGACTGCCAGTGGGAGGTGCGTCACGCGCGCGAGTACACCGCCCAGGACCGCCGCCGATTGTTCGTTGTCGGACATCGTCGAGGCACGCGTCGCCCGGAAGTATTTCCTCTCGCGGCGCGCGATCCGATCGTTCCGGCCGTCGTCGCGGTGACGCGGAGTTACGGAATCTGGCGCGATCGCCGGGACGTCACGACGATCGATGCGGGCTACGGCAAGGGGATCGACAACCACGGCGCGCGGACGGCGCTCCATGTGCCACGACTGCGATTCGCGGGTGGTCTCGGAACTCCGCGCACCGGCCTTGCCGACCAATCGTCGCTCAATCGTGCGTGGAGCCAGCACAAGCGCGTCTATGACATGCGGGGCCTGTCACCGGCGCTCTCCGCCGGCGAAGCGCAGGGCCGCTACACCGTGCTTCTCCAGCGCCCGCGCGGGAAGAACCGCGGAGGTGCGCGCACGCTCGCGCCCACGGTCACACGCGGCGCCGGCGACGGTAATCTTGCACTGGCACGTCCGGGCCGCCTACGACGCCTCACGCCACGCGAGTGCGAGCGGCTCATGACATGGCCCGACGACTGGACCCGCTACGGCATCGATGAGCGCGGACGCCGCGTCGAGCTGTCGGATCGCCAGCGCTACATCCTCTGTGGCAACGGCGTCGTCTCGGCGTGCGTCCGACCGATCATGGACCACATCAACTCCACCTGACCATGCACCATGCCGCGCCCGCTCGCCTCCGACCCTACGAGCGCCTCCACATCGTGCCCGTGACCCTGCGCGCCGCACGCGTGTATGTGAATGCACACCACCGGCACCTTCGTGCGCCGGCCGGCGCGAAGCTCGCGATCGGCGTGCGGGATGATCGCGAGCGCCTTCGGGGCGTCGCGATCCTCGGTCGGCCTGTTGCTCGACGCCTCGACAACGGTTCCGCCATCGAGGTGACGCGAGTTGCGACGGACGGGTGCAGGAACGCGTGCTCCGCGCTGTACGGCGCTGCGGCGCGCATCGCGAAGGCGCTCGGCTACACTCGCGCTCTTACCTACACGCTCGCATCCGAAACCGGCACGAGTGTGCGTGCTGCCGGCTGGCGTTCAAAGGGCGTGAGCCGCGGAGGCACGTGGTCACGTCAGACGCGGACGCGGCGCGATGTCCAGCCGCTCGGGCCGAAGCAGCGATGGGAAATCGATCTCGGTACGGGCCGCGCGCCTCACCCCCGCACCACGTGCTGAGCGACTCTCATGACAACGAGCGCGTACCGGTGCCGACAGGGCGTGGCCACGCGCGGCAGGACGCGATGCTCGCCGTGCTCCAGCAGCTCCTCGGCGGTGTGGCCGGCGTGCCCGTCGCAACGGCGGTCGCGAAGCCGTTTCAGTTCCCGTCGCTCCAGCATCTCGATGAGCGAATGGCGGCCACGCTCAAACACGCAGAACAGGTCGAGGGACTCTCGGCCAAGACGACGAAGGGCTACCGGAGTGCGTACGCCATGTTCCGAACCTTCCTGCGCGAAACGAAGCTCGCCGCGCCGTTCATCGGCGGCCAACTCCAAGAGCAAACCCGCGTACTTGAGGAGTGGGTTGCGTGGCTCCGTTCGCGGGGCGCGAACCACACGACGGTCAACAGCTACTGGCGCGCGCTGCACGCACCGTTCGCGCGCATCGCCCGCACAGATGCCGCTGTCGATCCGACAAGGTTCGTTTCGACTCCCAAGCCCGGCAAGCCGCTCGTGAAGTTCCTCCCGCGCCCGGCCCTCGAGGAGGTCTTCCGCTTCGTACGCAACTATCAGTGGTACAGCGGCGAGTTCGAACGGGCACGCAACGTCGCGCTGCTCGCCACGATGGCGCTCGGGGGATGCAGGAAGGGTGAAGTCCTCGCGCTGGACGTTGAGGACGTGAACTGCCACGCGAACACGATCACGATCGAGAAGGGCAAGGGGCAGCACGGCGGAAAGGGACGTGTCATCGTGATGCTGCCGGCGCTCAACCGCGCGATGACCGAGTACCTCATGCTGCGCGCCGAACGTGAGTTGTCGACGGCGCGCCTCTTCGTGAGCGTCGTGAACGATCAGCCGATGGGCGATACCGCGCTGCGGCGATTCTGCGCGCTCGTGAGCGAGAAGTCGGGGGTGCACATCGCGCCGCACATGCTGCGGCATACGTGCGCGACGCTCCTCCGCCAGGCCGGCGTGCCAGACCGCCTGAGCATGGATCAGCTCGGACATTCGAGTCTCGCCGTGTTGCAGCGGTATTCTCACATCGCGCCCGGCGAGCGTCAGCTCGTTATTGGGCGGCTCGACTTCGACTTCGGCGGCAAGACGTGAATCCGCGACCCTTGGGTTATGAGGGCGTTTTTGGCGACGAACGACGCCGGCTTGTTTCGCCTCATCAACTTTTGCAACGGCTTGCGCTCAGCACAATTCGGCATGAGTAGGGCAGGCTTGGGCTAGGTTTTCGGACAGAACTCGGACAGTCACGTCGGCTGTTCTCAGCTTTGCGTGCATGGAATCTCGCACAGTTCTCGGCCACCGTAGACGTCGAGGCGGCAAGTGATTTGGCCGGGAAGAGTGGCGGAGTATCGAAGGGGTGCTAGCCAAGACCAGCAACGTCTTCCACGTAAACGTTGAAATCGTTGAATGTTACCGCGACGTAAGGAGGATCACGGCGCACGTTATGCCAGTGGTGCCCACGAGACAGTACACCCAAGCAAAAGCTCTTGCGTAGCTGAAGTGCCAGAACGGCGCTGCGCTCCTGAACTTCGCGGTCGCTGCCGCCTCTCGCGTGAAAAGGGCGGCGACATGACATGGATCTGTATCGTTGGCCTTCGACGCAGTCCTCTCGAAATACTTGATCACGTCCTCAGCGAGTTTGATGAGCTGCCGATTCCTTACGTCGATCTTCCAGAAGATGAACGCAAGGACGGCCAGTAATAGCCCGATCACGACTCCTATGTTTGGAACGCGAAAATCTCTCTGGAGCGTGACCACCAGCCCGTTGATCAGCAGCGACGAGAGGATGATGAAGAAGTTGAATGTGGTCAACCGTTGACCGGCGTGGAGCGCGAAGGATGCCCAAGCTCGATCTTCCATCCGCGCCACTTCGTCCTGCTGATCAGGCATGGGCTACAGCGTCTCCGGTATGAGGTCCATGCTGTGCTTCCGCGGCGGCCTAGGCGCGGTGCGACCGAGCTCTTCGAGTATCGTCGGTAGTGGATTGGCTATCGTCTTGCGCAAGCGGCCACGCGCGGTGAACCGCCGACGACAATGCTCGCAGCTCCGCTCAACGACGGGTGTGAAGGCGTCATCGCCGGTGTTGAACTGCTGTCGTTTGCAAAAGGGGCAGCTGATCGAAGTCACGCGCCCGGCGATGTGGGGAAGAGCGCCTTGTGCCATGAACGTCCGCACCATCGTGGCGTCAAGCTCTACGTCATCGATGATGACGGTGCCAAAGGTATCGTCGACGTCGGGCTTGGTCTCCTCGCTCGTAAAGGCGTGGACGTGAATGCCTTCCTCCTCGGATCGGGTGCCCGTCCAAAGGAACGCGGGGTTCGAGCCCCAGATCTGTATCCCGCGGGGGAACTCTTCCTGACGGTGAACGAACTTCTTTCGGGATCGTTTTACCTTCGTCGAATGGACCGCACACCGGTGGCGTACGCCAGCGATCGGATTGCCGATACTTGTCAGATTGTCTCGGAAGGTTTTGCCGCAACCGGCGCAGAGGTGGCGCCGATGAGGGTGCAAACTGAACCAGTCGCGATCCAGGTGCGCTTCGCCGCAGTATGTGCAGCTGATGTGCCTCATCTCGTAGCCGAAGATTGAGGAGACCATGTAATAAATTGCATCGAGCTCGTTCACCACAAAATCGCTCTCCGCGAGTGGACCACCTGTGATGCGTACAGCGCGGTAGGTGCGGTCGATCTCCTTCTCATCGCTGGCGCTGCGGCGGGCATGAACATGAACTCCGCGATCGGGCACCTGCGACGATGTGTCGTAGATGGGAGGGACGGCACCCCATAGCGCGACGCCGCCTTGGTACGTGTCGAGATTCAACGTAAAGGTATCGCCCGGCGCGAGGGGCGCCACGTGGGCGTATCGGCATTCTTTGGCTGGTTTGCCATACTTCGCCGTGGCATCCGCTTTGTGAAGCAGGCACCAGTAGCGCGTACCGCCGTCGCGACGACGGCCCACTTCACCGATCTTGCAGATGCCGACCCCGTGAGATGGCTCCTCAGCCACGAAGAGTCGCGCCTGAGGCCGTACGGTTTTCCTTCCCGGGCTCACGCGGCTCCTCTGTTGAGCGATCGCCCCTCGCTGGGGTGACCGTGCTTGAGTTCCTCAAGCCAGCGCCGCAACTGCTGCACCTGCTCTTCGGATAGATCGGTGCCAAATCGGCCGACGACGTCAATCGGCCTCTTGCCGCTTCGGTGCAGAATGTCGCGTAAGGCGTCGAGCGTTTGCTGTCGGCCGACTGCGATTTCGTCGTCGCTCCGCAGGGTGATGACGTTCTTGCCGACGACGTAGTTATTTACACGCTTATGGAATGTCTTGGTCTTGTGGTTGTCGAGTTCGTGCTGATGACCGTTCGCGTCGACGATGACGTTCCCGGTGAGTTGGCCGTCATCGAGCTGTTGCAAACGAAGATCAGGGAACAGACGGAATGCTTCGAGTGCCGTGATCTTCGCCGCGATCTCGAACGCGCACATCACAAACTGTGGCGCTCCTGGCACTTTCCCGGAGATCACAAAAATGTGATCGCCGATCACGAGCCGGCGACGAACGTCGGGGCGGCATCCACCAAGGGTCGCGCGGGAACCATCCAGATACGGATCCTTTACGTGTTTCCCAAGTTGCGGGTCATAACCGTTCCGTGTGATGAAGATCTTTCCTACCATGTGCCTATCCTTCGTCGGAGAAACCAAAGTTCATCTTCTGTTTGAGAGCATTTCCCTGATGCCGTTGCAGCACTCCATCGTGCTGGAGACGACCGACAACGATCCCAGGTCCAACGCCCACACTCTCAGCGAATGCATGCAGTGCCTCGCTTGTAAACACACCCGTGCGAATGAACGCCGCCAAGAGCCGCGGCAAAATGAGCGTGTCAGCCGCGAACCGATTGGCTTCCATCTCGTACTGCTGCATCTCTGGATCAACAACGCGATCCCCCAAATCTTCCGCCGCGTTGTCGATCACAAAGGAGCGTTTGCCGCGATGAAGCAGTACGTGTCCGATTTCGTGAAAGAACGTGAACCAAAATTGGTCGTCGAATTTGTAGCGCAGCGTTAGTGCGACAAGCACGGCACGATCAGAAAGCCACCGGGTGCATCCGCTGATTCCGGTGTTCTTCAGCCCCGGAACGACGATGAGCGCGACTCCGGCTGTGGCGCACAACTTCTGCGCTGCGTCGATGGCCTCGTTGATTGCCAGGCGCGTGAGTTGCCGCAGATCGTCGAGAATCGCGCGTAGCCTTGCTTCGTCAAAAGGCGCCAGTTCAATTTCGCGAGCCTCAAGCTCTGCTTCCCGAACCCAGGCAGCAACCGATTCCTTGCTCGTGTTGAATTTTCGTGTCTGCCGATAAGCAACGTCCGCCGCTTTCCACACCTGATTCCAGCTCTCAGGAGATGCCACGCCAAAGAAGTTCAACAGCACGTCGGCATCTGAACGGCCGGTCGGAAGGGTGAACCTCCGGCGCCTCATTTCTTTAAGAGGAAAAGAACGCACCCACTCATCCCACCCGGAAAGCCTCGCGGAATCCGTTCGCCGCGCCTCGGCCTCTTCAAAATTCCGCTGCAGGTTCAGCCAAAAATGCGCGGGGCGCTGCAATGCTCGCTCAAAGGCAAGTGCAGTCGGTGGAGTGATGGGGGCCTTCGCGTTGCAGATCTCGCTGATCGTTTTTGGTGTCAGACCCGTGCGGCGGGCCAGGTCACGCTGTGACCAGCCGTAGAAGTCGAGATACTCCACAACCGTCTCGCCGGGGTGCGAGACAGCGGTCGACTCGAAAATAGTTCGCTGAGCGCTATCCATGAGTATCCTCGATTCGTAAAAGTTCGATCGCTGTGATTGACTTCCATCGTTGGAATTCGTCGGAACGGTCCTTTTGCACCTCCGCTTTAAGGGGTCGAAAGAGCAGTCGATATGGTTGCTTCACGTCGATAGAGAATGTGCCGTTGAGCTCGCCTTTGAGTTCATGGCACCGCTCAGGCCCGGACTTCGGCGGCCAGAGGTCGGCGAGGGACTCCGCTGCTTTGAGCGCATCCAGTCGTAGTCGGAGCTTTTTTGCCATCTCTGGCCCGAACCGTCGCTTGCATGCGGAATCGTCTTCGAGTGCGGCACGAAGATCTTTGTCTCGGGTTTGAACGTCCATGTGTTCCCCGCTGGGTAATTCACTGTGATCTACTCATGTTACCAACAAGGTAACACAACTGCGTGTGGCGACGCAAGAGGAAGCATTCCGGTAGGCGGCGGCGCAGCGAACGGTGGCCCAGGCGTTTTCAGCGACGGGTCGGATAGTTCTCGGACGGTCGTGGACTCGTGGCGACTAGTCGTGCTGGTCGGCGACGAGGACCGCTTCGACGATCCCCGCTGCAACGCGTCGGGCGTGGACGCGGATCGGAAGACGATGCAGATGTTGCCCGGACACGTCCCACCAGGAGAGGTCTTCGCGTGCCTCACCAGGCGGTGCGCCGTCGAAGACGCTCGTGATGACAGAGTTCGGCGGTACACGCATGTTTCTGAAGAACCCAAACTTGGCTGCTGCCTGGCTGATGGCGGGCGCATCACTGATGCGTAGCTTCGCTGCTGACGAAGGTAAGAATCCGGGGCCGCCCTGATCTGTTTCGCTTTTTTCCGCGCGTTTCAAGCCTAGTCGCCCTCGTAGCCATACTGCGGGGTACGGCCATGCGGCGACGATCCCGCGCACTGCGCTCTCCCAGCTCGCTTCTGGACAGAGTTCGCTGATGATCGTGCCGACAAGGTCGAACGAGAGTGGGGCAACGAAGTACGGTCGAAGTAGTGGTGGATAAAAGCCGAGGCGCGAGGCAACGCGGTCAACGAGTTGCTCTTCGGGATGATTAGTTGATTCGTGCGTTCGGCGGAAGACCAGCAGTTGCTGTTTCGTCTTAAGCAAGAAATGTGAGACTTCGTGGCACTTCGTAAAGTACGATCGGTACCGTTTCTCGCCCCGGCAGTCGATCACGGCAACGTACTTGATACCGTAGCGAGGATGATCAAGAGCGACGGTGCCGCCGTAGCAGTCCGGCGCTTGGAGTCCCAACGCGAGTCCGACGAAGCCGGTCTCACCACGGGCAGCGTACTCGCGTTGCAGCGTCGCGAGCTGCTCGTCTGACTCGACAATCTCGAACTTGATTCCGAGCTTGCTGGCGACCCACCCTACGAGTGTTGTAAGTGTGCTGCATGCCCCCTGTCGACGGATCGGTTCGATGATCCCTTCAGCGTGCGCGATGATGCTCGCGACGGGGTCATCCCGATCCGGCGCGCCGAGGTCGCGCGCGAGGTCGGCGGCATATCGGTGGATATCAGCCATTACTTGAAGACGTCTTTGAGTGCCTCGTACAACCGCCGCCATTCCTCGACTGTGAGAGTGGGCGTTCCTTGTTTGCTTCGGCGCGCTACTACCGAGTTATGCGCGGTCAGTAAGTCTACCGTAATGCGGTAGCTAAGTCCTTCATGCTCGGCAAACTCGGCTAGTTCTCGAGGGATGATGACGGGCGGCTTGACGGGCTCTAACGCTTCCTCACCACGCAGGAGGTAGTCGATAGAGGCGCCCAAGGCCTGTGCCAAGCGCAGCGCGTATTCCGCGCTTGCGTTCCGTTTGTCGTTTTCCAGGTCGCTGAGGAAACCCTTGCTCGTGCCGGCGCGAGCCGACAGCTGTTCTTGCGTGAGCCCTTGCTGCTCTCGCAGCTCACGGATGCGTTCTCCGATCGTTGTCACGTGCCTCCTTCTTTGGGGGTCGTACGATGATTCTACGCTAACTACCAGCATAGCGAACACATGTTCCTGCATAGCGAATCTAACTACGTTGATAGCGAACATCGTTAGCTGCTTATGCCTAAATGACTTATCATCATCAGCTTAGATGATATCGTTGGAAAAGTTCGCTGGTATGGAATTCGTCGCGGCGGTTGGGCGTTTCCATCGTGGTTGAAAGGAGATACCCCAGATGGCAAAGACACATCCGAACAGCGGTAAGCCGTGGACCCCGGGTGCGCAGCGCCAATTGGAACAACTTGCAGACCAAGACACGCCGACGCGCGTCATCGGCCTGAAGTTGGGTCGCTCACCGGAAGCTGTGGCGTCTCTAGCGTCCCGACAGGGCACGTCGCTCAAGCCGACGAACCAGTCACCGTACAACCGCAGGAAATGACCATGAGAACGTCCGAAGGAAAATCTCGGACAGAGTAACTACCAAATGGTGAATCACCCCCGGGCGGCAGGGCGTCGTTCACGAAGGAGTAAGCAAGATGGCTACGGCACACCTTCTCTTCTACCCGGTCGACAATGGCGACATGACCCTCATCGAAACAGGGAGCGGGCGCAAAATTCTGATTGACACGAACATTCGCGCCACGGCGGACGACCCGGACGACGCCACGCTCGATGTCGCTTCGAGACTGAGAAACCGCCTCTCACGCGATAGCGAGGGTCGCCTTTACGTCGATGTCCTTCTCCTCAGCCATCCCGATGAGGATCACTGTCGGGGAATGGAGAAACATCTCCACCTCGGGCCGCTGGATACATACAGCAAGAAGGCGGACAAGATCATCGCGCGCGAGGTGTGGTCGTCTCCGCTCGTTTTTCGCCGCGCGTGCAAAACGCACACATTGTGCGATGACGCCAAAGCCTTTCAAAGGGAAGCCGTCCGTCGCGTGCAGCACTTCCGCGACAAGAGAAGCGCCGGCGACGGAGATCGCATTCTAATCCTCGGCGAGGACGAGAATGGGAAGACCGACGATCTCACTGAAATCCTGATCACCGTCGACACTGTCTTCACCCTCGTCAACGGCAACCAGGACAACACCATCAGCATGCGCCTGCTCGGCCCGCTCCCGCCCGATGACGACGACGATGAGGAACGACTCGCCAAGAATCACTCCAGCACCATCATCCAGTTCACGATCGCAGACTATGCGAACGTCGATGCCTGCCGGTTCCTCAGCGGTGGCGACGCCGAAGTCGCCATATGGGAACGAGAATGGCGGCGCCACAAGGATCATCCTGAGTGGCTAAGCTATGACCTCCTGCAGGCGCCGCATCACTGTTCGTGGCACAGCCTCTCCTACGATAGCTGGAGTGAGCTCGGCGAGAAGGCGAAGGTCAACGCGGATGCCCGCAAAGCGCTGAGCCAGGCGCGCTCGGGAGCAAACATCATCGCGAGCAGCAAGCCTATCAAGGACGACGACGCCGATCCGCCGTGCATTCGTGCCAAGCGCGAATATAAGAGCATTGCTGACTCGGTCAAGGGAGAGTTCCGCTGCGTTGGTGAGCACCCCTCGGCATCGAGCCCTGACGTGATGGAGTTCGAGATCACCAAACATGGTCCGAGCCTAAAATCGACAAGATCGAACATCGAGGTGATCGGGGGTGGCGGGGGCGCCGTAGGACGCCAGCCACTTCGACACGGCCAGCCCCTCAGGCACGGATAACGTGGGTGTCTCGACTCCGTGATGCCGTCGAACGCGCTCGCCTGCTGCTCAAAGCACACCATCAGGTCGAGCAGGTCAGCGACGCACGACAAACGCCGGATGGCCTTGCCGTCGACATCCGGCTTCGTGTCAATTTGCCGTTCGCGTGGAGCGCGGTAGGAAAGAGCCCGACTGGCGTTGGGAGCATCGAGCCCGTAACCATCCACTTCCCGACGACATACCCGCGACGCGCTCCAGATTTTCACGCGCGGCAGGATTTTGATCGTCGTCTGGCGCACACAAATCCCGGTAGTAAAGACGGACCTGTACGGCCGTGCATCTTCGAAGGCGACACCACCGAACTGCTCCATCACGCCGGCCTTCTTGTTCTCGTCGATCACCTCGTCGCATGGTTCGAGAAGGCAGCCCGCGGAACCCTCATCGACGCTGCGCAAGGCTGGGAGCCGGTACGCCGTGATTCGATCAATCATGTCTTGGTCATTGATGCCGACCACCTGCGCGCGCAAGCAACACCAGAAGGTGGCTACTCTGTCCGCTTCTTCACGTATCAGCGCATCAGCGTTGGTAAGGACTCTCGAATCTACGGTGAGATTCGCAACGACCGAAGCAAACTCTCACTTATCGGCAAGAACAGTGGCCTGTTCGGGGAGAGCGCTCCAGACAGCCCGATAGTCCTCGGGCGTAGCGTCGCACTGATTGCTTGGCCCGGCACCGACGCGAACGGCAACCTGATCATCGACGCCGATTACGAGCCCGAGACGGTCACTGAGCTGGCGACGCTCGTCTCACGCGCTACGAAATACGGTTGCGAAACGCAGTTACGGGAGGGGTTCAGCTTTCTCCAACGTTCCCTCAAAGACCACTCTGGTGGACCAATGCCGATCGCCGTCGTCCTTTGTGTCCGCCGTCCACATCCGCTCATCAACTCCGACAGCGAACTCGAACTCTGCCCATACCTTGTCCAGATCCAGGCGCCGCAGCTCTTCCCATCAGGCGATGCAACACCCGTGGAACCCACCGGTCACCATGACGCGATCGGCCCGAGGTTGCTTCGGCGCATGGCCGGCGATGATCCCGAAAGGAACCCACGCGCGCTCACTCTCTTGGGATGCGGCAGCCTCGGCTCGAAAATCGGGATTCATCTCACACGACGGGGTATGGCCCCGACGGATCTGATCGACAAGGGTTTGCTCAGCCCTCACAATGCAGCACGCCATGCCCTCCTGCCGCCACAAGGAACACAGCTTCCCTGGCTCATCTCCAAAGCACTTGCGCTACGGATCGCGATCGAGGGATTCGGTCAGCGGGCAAGCGCTCACACGAATGACCTTATCGGAATCAACGGGAAGGACTTCCGCAGGCTCATTCCCACGAGCACGGCAGCCATCATTAACACGACCGCAAGTATCGCCGTTGCGGAAACACTCGCCATCCTGACAGCCGAACCACCATTGCCACGAGTCATCGATGCCTCACTCATCAGCGGCAAGATCGGCATCTTGAGCCTCGAAGGCGACTCTCGCAATCCCAACATCGGCGACCTCTACGCAGAAACCTACACGCGACTCACGACAGCGGATCTTGAGACGGGTGATCTCAAACCCGCTCCGATCGGGCAGGGATGCTCATCACTAACCATGACAATGTCCGACGCTCGAATCAGTATGTTCGCTGCACCGATGAGCGAGCAGATCGCGCGGTGGGCGAACGACGCGTTCCCGAATGACGGCAACCTCCTCATCGGCAGGGTAGCTCCAGACGGAATGAGCCTGACATGGGAACACACGAGCGTGCCACCGGTTCGCGTGGCCCGGATCGATGACACGAGCATGCGCATCCGCATCTCGGCCCGCGCGAACGCACAAATTGAAGCTGACCTCGCGCGCTGGCCAGGAGTGGAAACTGGCGGTGTACTCCTAGGTCGCCAGTCAGAGGCCGCCAATGCCTTCTACGTCACGGACGTCCTCGACGCTCCAGACGACAGCACGCGCGCGGCGGGGCTGTTCGAGCTAGGAACGACGGGGCTGCGCGCCAGGATCAAGGAATACATCGACGCGCACCACGGACTGCTCTTTTGTCTTGGTACGTGGCACTCCCACCTCACCGCCCAAGGAGCGTCAGCAACCGACCGAGGAACTGCAAGAGTCCTGGGGATATCCCGCGCGATCCCATCGGTGATGCTCATCCACACACCCACAGGCTACCGAGCCATCCTTGCCAGCTAAGAAGCGATGTGTTCCGCGTACGTGACATACAGTTCGAGGGCGTACAAGCGAAGGAACTTTAGATACCGATAGAACATCACCACGCCGATTGTGGACACCGGAACAATCAACCATTGCTTTGTCGCATCCGTCGCGCCGCCGGCAAGAAAGGGGCGAAGAGCACCGACTGTCAGCGCGATGACCCCCAAGGCGCAGGCCATGGCGATGTTGCGAGCAAAGCCATACAGGTTGAGAAACGTATTCATCCGAACGAACGTGGCCGGATCTTGCCTCGCGAGAGCCCAACAATGGAAGAAGAGGCTTGGGTCAGGCGCGATCGCCGCGCGACTGAGCACCCGCTCGATCACTCGCACTGGCAGTGGTTCCAAGTAGCCGCGAAAAAACCGCCGACGCCAGCCTAGAGGGCTCGAAAAGAACGTGGCATTGGTTCCCAAACGGCGACGCACCAACGTGGTCTCGATAACGCTTCCCGAGACGTGTGCTACGACGTGCCCGGTCACGTACGCAGCGATCACCCACGCCAAAAGAAGCACCGACGAGGCATCCTTTTGAGGCAGCGCATTAATGTCAAACGCGTACCCGCCGATCAGCAGCAGGACGAAGCCACTCGCCAGATAGGCAAAGAAGTCATAGATCGAGAATGGCAAGTCTTTCATCGAACGTACCGATTACGACGCGGCTCCTGCGCGTCCCCAGACCGCGAGAACCTCACCCGAGGAACTCGGAAACGGTGCTCCTTCTGAACGCGGTCGGATCATCGCTCCCGAGATGTTACCCTTCAAACCTCCGTCATGATCACCGAGGCTGATACCTGTCGGCAGTACGTGTTGCCGAAGCTGCGCGAGGCGGGCTGGGAAGACCTGCCGCACTCGATTGCGGAGCAGAAGACGTTCACGGACGGTCGCATCATCGTCGTCAGCGATGTGCCGCGGCGGGCGAAACCGAAGCGCGCTGACTACCTCCTGCGGTTCACGAGAGATTTCACGATTGGTGTGGTTGAGGCGAAGGCCGCGTACATGCTGCCCGGTGATGGGCTGCAGCAAGCGAAGGGGTATGCGGAGATGCTGAGCCTCAAGTTCGCGTACGCGACGAATGGCCATGGCATCGTGGAGTTCGACTTCAGCACCGGCAAGGAAGCGGAAATCGATCGCTTTCCGACGCCCGTTGAACTCTGGTCGCGCTTGCAGGTCGCGGAGGGCTTCGATGAGCGGATCGCTGATCGGTTTCTGGAGCCGCTCAATCGTGAGACGACGAAGGAGTCGCGGTACTACCAGTCCATCGCGATCGAGCGAGCCGTTGCCGCCATCCTCCGGGGTGAGCGGCGTGTGCTCCTCACGATGGCAACCGGGACGGGGAAGACGTTCGTCGCGTTTCAAGTCTGCTGGAAGCTGTGGAGTTCCCGTTGGAATCGTACGGGCGAGTATCGCAAGCCCCGCATTCTGTACCTCGCGGACCGCAACGTGCTCGTGGACGATCCGAAGGAGAAGATGTTCGCGCCCTTCGGCGACGCCCGACACAAGATCCAAGGTGAGGCGCAGAAGGGGCGCGAGATGTACTTCGCGATCTACCAAGCCATCGCGCGCGACGAGCACCGGCCTGGGCTCTACCGCGAGTATGCGCCCGACTACTTCGACCTCATCATCGTCGACGAAGCGCACCGCGGCAGCGCAAGGGATGAAAGCAACTGGCGCGAAATCCTCGAGTACTTCGCACCCGCCTTCCAACTCGGCATGACCGCCACCCCGCGGCGCGAGGACAACCTCGACACCTACGCCTACTTCGGCAACCCCGTCTACCAGTACAGCCTCAAGCAAGGCATCGAGGACGGCTTCCTCGCACCGTACCGCGTGCACCGCATCGTCTCAAACATCGATGCGACCGGCTGGCGACCGGCAAAAGGACAAACAGACCGGTACGGCCAACTCATACGTGACGGCGAGTACGGCACCAAAGACTTCGAAACAACACTCGTTATCGACGAGCGCACGAAGGCGATCGCCGCGCACCTCACGAAGTGGATGAAGAGCCACGACCGCTTCGGCAAAACCATCGTGTTTTGCGCTGACCAGGAGCACGCAGACCGCATGCGCCGCGCGCTGAACAACACGAACGCCGACCTCGTCAAAGACCACGCGGACTACGTCTGCCGCGTCACCTCCGACGAAGGAGCGATCGGGATCGGCCACCTGAGCCGCTTCCAAGACGTCGAGACCAAGACACCCGTAATCCTCACCACATCGCAACTCCTCACCACCGGTATCGACGCGCCGACGTGCCGCAACATCGTCATCGCGCGCGTCGTCGAATCCATGACAGAGTTCAAGCAGATGATCGGGCGCGGCACCCGACTCCAGCCGGACTACGAGAAGTACTTCTTCGACATCCTGGACTACACCGGCAGCGCCACCCGCCTCTTCGCCGACCCGGAGTTCGACGGCTGGCCCGTCCTCATCACCGAAGAGGAAATCAACGCCGAGGGCGAGACGCTTGATAGCCATGACCTCCCACTCCCAGAGGGGGAGCTCGTTGAGGAAGTCCCAACCGGGATCGACTCGATCAAGGACGATTCCGAAGGCGAACGACGCAAGTACTACGTCGATGGCGTCAAGGTCGAGATCGCAGCAGAAGCCGTGCACGAACTCGGACCTGATGGCCGACTCCTCGTGCGTACCTACCGCGAGTACGTCGGCGAGAAAGTCCGCACGCTGTGCCGCAGCGCGATCGAGCTGCGCGACAAGTGGCAAGACCCCACCTCACGCGGCGAGATCATTGACCGCCTCGCCGAGCGCGGCATCGATTTCGACCATCTCGCTCGGACGACCGACCAACCCGAAGCAGACCCGTTCGATCTCCTCTTGCACGTGGCATTCAACGCGCCGCTGCGCACTCGTCGTGAACGCGCAGAACGCGTCCGCACCGACGATCAGGACTTCTTCCAGCGCTACGGTCCCGATGCGAGAAGCGTTCTCGATGAGCTGCTTGCGAAGTACACCGATCACGGTGTGGCGGAGTTTCGCATTCCCGACGTGCTCAAACTGCCACCCATTTCTGACCGCGGTAACGTTGGCGAGATAGCGGCGCTCTTCGGCGGCGCCGAGCAGCTTCGCGCCGCCATCGTTCGTCTCCAGAATCTTCTCTACGCTGCCTGACGCTATCTCCGTACAATCCCGCCCGTGACCCGAACCAAGAAAACCGAACCCCTCACCACCACTCAGCAACTTGGCTCGCTCATCAAGTCCGCACGCGACCTGATGCGCAAGGACAAGGGACTCAGCGGCGACCTTGATCGGCTCCCCATGCTCACCTGGGTCATGTTCCTGAAGTTCCTCGATGACATGGAGCGGTTAAACCAAGAGGAAGCAATCGTCGCAGCGCATCCGTACCGGCCGCTCCTCGAAGCGCCGTATCGATGGAGGGACTGGGCGGCGAACCCGGACGGTACGACCGGCGACGAACTCATCGCGTTCATCAACCAGGAGCGCGCGAAGCGGCCCGACGGCGACGAAGGGCTCGGTCTCTTCGCGTATCTTCGCCGACTTCAATCGGAGAACGGTGAGGACCGCCGCGACGTTGTCGCAAACGTCTTCCGCGGGGTTGTGAACCGAATGATCAACGGCTACCTCTTGCGGGACGTGGTCAACAAGATCAACGGTATCCACTTCACCAGCTCCGAGGAAATCCACACACTCGGCCACCTGTACGAGTCCATGCTGCGCGAAATGCGCGACTCAGCAGGCGACTCCGGCGAGTTCTACACGCCGCGACCCGTCGTCAAATTCATGGTGACCGTCACAGACCCTAAACTCGGTGAAACAATCCTTGATCCGGCCTGTGGCACCGGCGGCTTCCTCACAGAAACGTATGAGCACCTCGCCCAGCAGCGTCACACCGTCGAAGACCGCAGCATCCTGCAAGAGCGCTCCATTTACGGCCAAGAGGCCAAGCCGCTGCCATACCTCCTCGCGCAAATGAATCTCTTGCTCCACGGCATGGACTACCCGCGCATCAGCTATGGCAACTCACTCGCCCAGAGAATCACCGAGATCGGCGACCGCGAGCGCGTCGACGTCATCCTCACGAACCCGCCCTTCGGTGGGGAGGAAGAGCAGGGTATCAAGAACAACTTTCCAGCAGACATGCAGACCTCAGAGACCGCACTCCTATTTCTGCAACTCATCATGCGCAAGCTCCGTCGGCGACCAAAGCCGGGCCGCGCGGCAGTCGTCGTACCCAACGGCGTGTTGTTCGGCGACGGCATCGCCACGCGCATCAAAGAGGAACTTTTGCGAGAGTTCAATCTCCACACAATTGTGCGTCTGCCGAACGGTGTGTTCGCCCCCTACACACCGATACCGACGAACGTGCTTTTCTTCGACCGCTCCGGCGGGACAACTCATGTGTGGTACTACGAGCAGCCCTTGCCAGAAGGAAGAAAAAGCTACAGCAAGACGGCGCCAATGCAGTTCAACGAATTCACCCCATGCATCGAATGGTGGAACTCTCGTGAAGAGAACGACCGTGCTTGGAGGGTTCCGGTCGACGAGCTCTTCAAATCAGCATGCAACTTGGACCGACGGAACCCGCGGGGCCGAGAGAATGTCGCCCACTTGCCGCCCGAGCAACTGATGGACACCATTCTTCAAAGACAGACCCAGATAGCGGCTTTGCTGGCGGCCATGAAAGCTGAACTCGAATCACAAGGGGAACAGGTGACAAGGACACCTTCATGACGTGGCGCGCCGTGCGGTTCGGCGAGTTGCTTCGTCAACGACGCGATCGAGTGACGGTGCGATCCGGTGAGAACTATCCAAACTTTGGTATCTATTCATACGGCCGCGGGCTATTCACAAAGCCGGCAATCGATGGCACTACCTCCAGCGCGCCCGTACTCTTCAAAGCGGCGAAGGGCCAATTCGTCTACAGCCGCTTATTCGCCTTCGAGGGTGCCTACGGTCTCGTCACTTCTGATTTCGACGGCTGCTACGTGTCTGGTGAGTTTCCTCTGTTCGACTGTGATACGGACCGTGTTATCCCGGAGTTCTTAGCGGCATACTTCACACAACCACAGGCATGGCGGTCTGTCGCCACAAGCTCAACAGGCGTCGGCCACAGACGGCAGCGTGTTCAGCCGGGTGATCTCCTTGAGCACCGGATTCTCTTGCCCTCAGTCGCAGAGCAGCGCCGGCTCCTTCATCGCATCGACAGCCTCGCGCTCACGACGAGGCAGGTCCGTACTTTACGCATTGCGCAGCAGGACGACTTGCGCCGATCCCTCCTGTCAAGCTTCGACAGACTCGCGAGCACTGCGGCACGACGTCCTCTTCGTGAGGTCGCTCCACTCGTGCGCAGGCCTGTGGCGGTTGAAGCGAGCGCAAACTATGCAGAAGTTGGAATTCGCTCATTCGGCCGCGGCACGTTTCACAAGCCAACGTTAAGTGGATTGGAGGTAGGCACCAAACACCTGTTCCGCATAAGCGAAGGTGATCTCCTCTTCAGTAACGTGTTTGCTTGGGAAGGGGCTATCGCTGTCGCGCGACGGGAAGACGACGGGCGATATGGTTCGCATCGCTTTATCAGCCGAGTCCCAAAGGACACCGTAACCTCAAGGTTTCTCTGCTTCTACTTCTTGACCGACGAGGGCCTCGCGCTCATCCATGATTCATCACCGGGCGGGGCAGGGCGCAATCGGACGCTCGGTTTGGACGCGCTCGACCGAATCGAAGTACCCGCACCGACAATAGAGCAGCAACGCGCGTTTGACCATCTGCTAGCGATCGCCGAGAAAGTGCGCAACCTTTGGACGCTGGAAGAGACGGAACTCGAGGCAGTGTCATCCTCCGTTCTCAGCCGATCCTTCAATCCGACGATGTAACACAGTGCCCGAAGTGTTCGACGATTCCCGATTTCTCGAAAGCGCTGATGAGCTGGACCTTGCAGCGGTGAGCAGGGCGTGGTACCAAATGGTCGGAAGCATCCGCACTGCAGGTGAGCAGTCCGCGGTGTCGCTGACGCTCAGGTCAGCACCGACACCACCGCATTCATGGCTTCCACTTCGGGGGCGTAGCTCAGCTGGTTAGAGCGTCTGCCTGTCACGCGGAAGGTCGCGGGTTCGAGTCCCGTCATCCCCGCCACGCTCGACAAACCCGATCTGGAAGCCATATCGGTCACGGACTGCTCACGAGTGTCAAAGCACTGGTGAGCGTCCGCGCGTTCACCGGAGACGCTCAGTCGGGGCGGATGCATCCACTGCATCCCTTCCCCATTTCTCCCATGTTCCACTCCGACACGGCGCGACCGTCCGCGCGTTACCCCTCCTCACGACCTTCTGCCGATCCGCAGAAGGTCACGGCCGACGAGCTCGAATCGGCCATTCTCCGCTTCCAGACGCTGGAAGATGTCGATACCCGCTTCGCGGAGTTCCTCGACCATGCCGAGTTCTCGCTCGGGCACAGCTTCGACACACGACGGGGCTACAAAGGCACGTACGGCAACTTCCGGCAGTTCCTCGCCGCACGGCCCGACGATGTCCCGGTCGCGCACCGCCTCCTCGATATTCAGGGCTGGATTGCGTGGAACCGGAAGCGCGCGAGTACCGCTGCAAAGCCACTCAGCAGCGTGACTGTCAACACGTATTTCCGCCAGCTCCGCCCGTTCTTCAAGGACCTCGCGGAGCGGGACGGCATCGCGAATCCCTTCGACACGGTGTCGGCGCCGCGCCTCCCGCGCGTGCGGCTGCCGAAGGCGCGCACATTCGAGGAGTGTCAGCTCATCCTCGCGACGGCCGAGCACTTCGACTGGCCGTCGTCCTTCGAACGCGCCCGCTCGCTCGCGATCCTCGCGATCTTCCTCTACGCGGGTCTCCGCAAGCGCGAGGTGCTGCGGCTGAAATTTGCGCACGTGAATCTCACGACGAGCAAGATCTTCATCGAGGACGGCAAGGGCGAGACGGACCGGGTCATCGACATCGCACCGGAGCTGCGCACGATCCTGGGTCGCTACGTGAGCGAGCGGCGCCACGTCTTCACTGAGAAGAAGCCGGCTGGGTCGGCGTTCTTCACCTCCACGCAGACGGGCCAGGGCATCTCGGAAGCGTCCCTGCGACGGATGGTCGCGAAGGTGCGGCGCGCCTCGGGTATCCGGTTCTCCATGCATAGCCTGCGGCATTCGTTCATCACCGTCGTACTGAACAACGACAGCGGCATTCACGTGGCACAGCGGCTTGCCGGTCACAAGAAGATCACGACGACCGCGATGTACATCGGTCTCAACGACAAGGATCTCCGCCGCGAGATCCAGAAGGTCTCATTCCGTTCCCCGCGACTTCGATGAGCTGCAATATCCCAAGTCCTGAAACACCGTTGGAGTACCTTCCGCCGCGATACTTCAAGCGCATCTCGGGCGCGGCCGGCGGTGCCTTCCGCGAAATCGTCACGCCGCCGAAGCTCGCACCGTCACTTCGCCTGTCGCTCACGCGCGACATCGAAGGCAAGCGCGCGATGGCGCACCTGCACGCACCGGGCGATGGCTGGCACTACCTCCCGACGCGCGCGGAGTACGTCCACAACGGCTCCTACTGGTTCGCGGCGCTCGGCACATCGGAAGGTCCGATCCTCGCCAATGTCGCAGATCTCTGCGAGGAGCTTGGCGTCGCATTCGATGCGCTCTTCCGGAAGGCATACCCCGAGGATCGTTCCGTGCCCGAAGTGTCGGACGAAGATCGCGCGATGCGTTCCCGGCCGGCGACGATTCGTGATGCAGCGAAGGTGCTGCACGACCTCGAGGATGTGAACTACCAGGCCCTCCACGGTGCGCTCGCGGAGGCACTCGGCTCGCGCGGCTGACGGTTCGATCGGTAAGGAGGTGCCTCGTTCGTCGCGATTGCAACATCACGCAAAGGAAGGAGAATGGTGAACGTCGATCCCTTGGCGTCACCATCACTAGCGCCGTGAATGCTGCCTCGCGTGGTACGACTTCGCGCTTCCGGCATCCAACAGGGCACATGAGCTTCAGAAGTGGACATCTTGTGCGGTCGCCCCCGCAGAGCGATGTTGTGGTTCGCCGGTGGTGCCCTGCTCATCATCGTCACGGTCGTCCTGGGGTGCCCGAACAGCTAGTCCGTTTATCGCGTATGCTCGGGGCGGGGAGATATCACTTCCCGCCGCTCATCGTTCCGTCTGCACCTCCACACGAGCGATCGACGCGTTTAGGTGTCTGCACCTTTATACGCTGGTACGCGCCAAGCGGCTCATTGCGACGGTTACTGAGCGCAAGTAGCTGTCCGAGATGTCGCTTCTATGTTCTTCAAAGCGGGGCTGCGGGGCTGCCGACCGGCAGCCCCGCTTTACCGAATGCGCATTGCGCGCGCACTACACGTTTACGAGTCGAAATGGGATGCCGTAGAACGACTCAGCTCCAATCAACCCTTCAATCTGACTCCGAGCGGCTGCTGACGGGTAGTAGATCACGAGATCTGCTCGTCCCGGACAGGGTTCTGCGAGCTCAATGGAGATGCTGCCGTCCTCTCGGAGTTGTGTAATCCGCTTCACCATATCGTGATGTGTGCGAAGAATCTCGTCTGCCGCCGCCCGCGTTGGCAGGTCCTTGCACGCGACGTTGTGCTCGCGGTTTCCTAAGACTTGCTCGCGATATACGTCACACCCGCCGACAAGTGTCAGGCATAGCACTACGGCCGTGATGATCGCCCGGTTCATAGTGCCACCCTACATCAGTAAATCGAATGCCACCACTGCACGTAGGTAGGCCATGCCGGATAGGGCCACTTCCAGCTCGTCCAGAACTCAGGATTCGGTTCACCGCGAGGCGTCCACCCAGCGTAGTTCTGTTCACGGATCGTTTTGCCGTCCGTCTTGATGTAGGCATGGTCACGGAACGTCCCCGACCCGCAGCGCGATGGATAATACGTCTGCGCGCGTGTCCAGCCGATGGCGGCGATACCCGGCGTCTGATGGTATCCCCAGCTCTTCAGCGTCGCAGAGGGATTCTTGGACGTACTCTCCTTCCACGGTGCCCCTTTGCTCGGCTGCGGATACGACCAGTGACCACACGTACAAGCAGCATCAGTGAGGTACGATTTGCACCACCCGTCTGTCTGAATGCCGCCCGTTGAACCCTCGCGTCCATACGCCGCTTCCTTGATGTGGAATGCCGTCGCGGCGCGGAAGAAGCGCCGAACCATCATGTGCTCCTCTGTCGGAGCGACGTTCATAGGGTTCGGCCCCTTGCCGTTCGCAAACGCGTCCGCTGCTCGAACGAGATCGTTTGTGTATGCCGCGAGTTCGCTCGCCAACTCGATAGTAGCGGCGTCGGTACCGCGCAGCTTCGCCCCTTCAACGTCAAACACGACAGGCCCGGCAGATGCACCGCCGCTGAAGAGATCCTCCACGCTCGTGAGCGCATCGGAAGCAAGCACGAAATCGAGAGGCTCTTCAGCCACCCGAGTTGCTTCGCCCTCTGATAGACCATCGCTCGGATTTGCTGCTTCAATCGGGAGATCCGGCGTGATCGGCTGGAGCATCGGGCGGTGGCGATCTTCGCCTGATGCCGACAAGACAACCATAACAGCGAACACCAACAGCACCGCATGTTTCATGTCGCGCCTCCAAAGTGAATCTGTCAGGGGTTAATGAGGAAGACCGTGTGAGCAAGGAAGCATGGATGCCTGCCTCATTATTCCAAATAACATCTGGCGTCGCCCGACAAGGCCCATGCTCAGGTGGAGATTTTCGGCCGCGCGTCCCTCCCATGAAGGAGAGGAGACGCTTACCATGAAGAACCTTGTGCCGCTTGCTTTGTCGCGAGTAGTGATCGTCGTAATGGCCGCTGTGCTGGCATTCTCATCCGAGGGGCAGGGCCAAAGTAAGAAGAAGCGTCCTGACCCGCAGAAAGCTAAGTGCGAAGCGTTGTGCATCACGCACAAGCAGGCCAAACAGACTGAGGACGCTGAAGTGGCACGGACCAATCCACGGCCACGCCACCTCCCGATGGATTCCAAGGAGGCCGTCGTCCGTATCCGTTTATTGAACCCCCACCCCGAGTTGAACGTCCCGGAACCACCTATCGACGACGAACTGCGGGTGTACGTCAACGGTCAACAGACGTGGGAAGTCCTGTATGGCTCGGCGGGCAACCGGGTTGGCGCTGAGTACGTGCTCACCGCTGACGCATTGCCGCTTCGCAACGCGAATGTGATCGTACGCTGGCGCAACCGTACCGGGCCGGGTGCCCACTTCTTCTTCGAGATCGGCGGCAGTCTCGTCTGCCCGACCGATGGCTGGTGCGGCCAGGTCTTCCGCGAGGGGCTCACTTTCGGACCGAGACAGTCCATCAACGGCGGCGGCTTCCTCCCATTCTCCATCCCTCGCTCCGAAATCGATTTCGTGAACGCGTGGGTGTGGCGGTCATCCGTAACGCCATATCCGGTGGATGGAGAGTGTAAGAAGTACAAGTGCCAATAGCCCTGTGCCGCGCATCATCAGTCAGGTGCGGCGTTTCCACCGGCTGCTCGGCGGCCCGGCCAATGTGGATTCAAGACGGGCACTGCGCCTGTATCGGGAACTGTTCCGAGAACCGATCGCACGCAAAGCGGTTCCTATACTGTCCAAGTACGTGAGCGGGGAGCGCAACCAGCGGAAGGGATCGACACCTACGACCAAGGCGTTCGCTACGGCGTGTTCGCAAAGTTTAGGGTTCCGGGTAGGGAAATCTACCTGGACGTCCCTCCTCTACAGGAGCGGCCTCGTGATGTCGTCGGGTTGCCGCCAGGAGGACAGCGATGCAAGACTCAATTCTTTTCTGGAACGCAGTCGCGATCGAAGCGAACCGCATCAGCCACACCGACCCCGATAAGCGGCAGCAGAACGGCCCCACACTCTCGTCGCGCGCGATCGCGATCGTTCATCTGGCGATGTACGACGCATTCGCGGCCGTCGCCGGGGGCTTACCGCCTTACCTGTCAGCTCCGTCGGGGCTGCCGCCATCGACGGCGCGCGACGCGGTGGCAGGCGCCGCGCACAGGACACTCTCGAGGCTCTACAGCGCGCAAGTCGATTTCTTCAACGCGCAGTTGAGCGGTTTCAACACCGGGCCCACCAGCCCGAGCTACGTATTCGGCGAGATGGTCGGCCAGGCACTCCTCGACCTGCGCGCCAACGACATGGACGGGCGCGATTGCGGGTACCTGCCCTCGACCGGACGCGGCAGGCACCGCAAAGACCCGGACAACCCGGGCCAGGGTTTCAACTCTCCTTTCTATGGCGCACAAACGAGGACATTCGCCGTCAAAAAGAGGCACACACTCGACCGTCCGCCGTTCGGCAACGGCAACGATCCGAAGTACCTTCGCGCGCTGCGGGACGTGCGGGCGCAAGGCATCAGGCCCGACCTGACGGCGACGCTGCCGACTCCTCAATTGTTCGGCAGGCGGCGCACGCCGGAGAAGACGCTCATCGGCATCTATTGGGGATACGACGGCGCGAATCGTCTCGGCACTCCGCCGCGGCTCTTCAACCAGATCATCCGCCAGGTGGCGATGAACACGATCAACCCAAGCACAGGCGCGATCAATGGCGAGGCCGAAAACGCCCGGCTCTTTGCCTTCGTCAACGCGGCGATGGGCGACGCTGGAATTCTCGCGTGGGAGCAGAAGTACTGTCACGACTTCTGGCGGCCGGTTGTCGGGATTCGCGAGCACGACGAGACGCTCGGCCCCGCCGCCCCCTACAACGTGAACGCCAACTTCGATGAGGGCGACCCGGGGTGGCTACCGCTCGGCGCGCCGAGCACGAACTCGACGGGCACGAAGAACTTCACCCCGGACTTTCCCGCGTATCCATCGGGGCACGCCACGTTCGGCGCCGCCGCCCTCCACATCGCGCGGATGTTTTACGGGATCAACGCGACCAACAAGAGCAACGACAACTTGGTGAGAGACGACATGGGACGTCCGCTGTTCGTCTCGGATGAATTCAACGGCGGCAACCGGGACAACGACGGGACGGTGCGCCCGCGCCACACACGTCCGTTCCCCGGCGGTCTGTGGCAGATGATCCTCGAGAACGGGCTCAGCCGCGTGTATCTCGGCGTTCACTGGATCTTCGACGCCTTCGACTTCACCGGCGGGGCGAACGGCCCCCTGAATCCGTCCCTCGCCGACGAGAGGATCGGCGGTGTAGGACTGGGACTGCGAATCGCACGAGACATCTTCGCGTGGGGCAACGGTAATGGGCCCAAGATGACCCCGATCGGCATCGATCCACCGATCACGACACCCGACCCGACAACTGTTCCGCCGCCTGCTATGCCGACCACGCCTGCCCAGCCGGGATCGATCAAGGGCTGCGCGAGCACGCTCGCTCCTGGCTCGTTCACAGCAGCGGCGGCCGTGAAGGGTCGTGGCAAAGGCTCGGCGAAGAAGGGGCTCGCCAAGGTCACCGGAAAGAAAGGTGCGGTAGCGACGGGCGCCGAGATCGCTACTCCCGAGGATCAGGGGCCCTGGCCAGCAGGAATCTCAGAGCAGGACGGAGATCAGGCTGGTAGTTCCGGTCAGGGCGCATGGCCTTCCGGAATCTCCGAGAAGTGAAGGTTCAGTCGGGCGGCGCCGACACCGGCGCCGCCCATTCATTCATTGCTTCGACGCGCGCTTCCTGCGTCTGTTCGTCTGCCAGGTAAACCGTCACCGATATTCGGTCGTCTTCCGCCCGGACCCGTCACGAGTGCATTGAAGAGTCGCTGTGCAATGGGCAGGAGGAACTTGACGCCGGTCGAAACGTACCCGTTGGAGAATGTCATCAAAGGAGAGCGAACTGTCTACTCGTGCGCGTACTAGTTGTACGACATGCTGGAGCAAGCGGACAGCGCGTGGAGCTGCGCGAGAAGCTGCCGCTCTTCGTCAACGTCGACAAGATCGGGCTCGTACAGGAAGCTGTTCTTGCGTTGAGTGTGCGCTGCAGTGCGTGTCAATTTGCGATGCGCACTAATCCGAGCAGTTCTTCCTCGGTGACGCCTGCTTATCGACGGCGGCGAGGTTGCCTCGCGGCACGTGATCGAATGTGCCTAAACTCGGCGCTTGTGGCTGTGCGTTGGAGGCGAGCAAACTCGCGTTTCCAAACGGCGTCATGGTCATGGGCTGGACCGACAGCGAAGTGCGCCATCTCGTGCATCACGACTTTCAGGTTGTATGGCCAATCCTCCCGGAAATTCGGCCGCACGAAGTAGATCGTGCGGTTTTTGAAACTCGTGTAGGCGTAGAACTCGCGTGGACCGTCCGCCCACCGGAACGGGACATCGTCGGGAAACGACTCGTCGTAGTGGCTTCGGTCAATCAGCTCGGCGAACTGCCGGAGCGTTTCGAGATCCTGATCCGACTTTCGGCAGGAGCAATCGCCCGCTCGGCCCTCTTGCCGACGTGCTGCGTCATTCCGCGGGCTGCATGCCCCAAGGCTCAGCGCCACGGCGAAGGCGACCGCGAGGAGGGCCAGGCGCTTCGGCGTGTTCGTGGTCGTTGCGGGTGCGGCGGGCTTGGTGCGGTGTGCCCGTTGAGTGCGTGTCATACGGCGACTCTAGGAGTCGGAGTCCGCGTGTTTAGGACGAGGGCTAACTCTTCACTAGCGTTGTGGCCGAACTGGCTGAACGGTGCCGTCGTCGAACATCAACTCCGCTTCACCGTCACTGCCGATCATCTCTGCGACCAGGCGCGGTCTCCTTCCGCGGAGGGCATCGCAAATCCGCTCGTGGAGCGCGTCAAAGGACATCGTCGCGTACTCCGTTCCAGAGACGACGAGGAGTGGTCCGATGTACTCCTGCCCCACCTTCTCTGTGCTCTCTCGGACAAAGACGACCGCCCGCAGAGCAGTGTCTTCGCTGTCATCGGACACGGGAATCGCGGGCGGCAGGAAGCTGGCGTAGGGTTCTCCCGCCTCGTACCCGTGCCCTTCGGTCGGCGTTCCGATGTGGGCAGGCACACCTTGGGCGATGACGCTCACTCACTCGCAGCCGGTGTAGTCGTCCCCGAGAGCCGGGAACTTAAGAGTCCAGAGCGTCGCGTAGATGCTCATCGGCAACGCACCTTCATCGAGCGGCCTCGTCCTTCCGTGGGCGACTCGGGCGACTCGTCATGGATGACTCTCTGCAGCGGTCTGCATCATCGGAAGGTCGGTCACGAGCCGCCTACCCTCTTTCTCGCCAATCTGCGTCTCGACGGCTTTCGTCGCAAGCGAGGTCTTGCTCAACTCCGCACGGACGAAGTAGACCTTAGCCGCCTCCGCATCGGGCGGTTGACAATCCGCACGACCGCATCCCGATGTGAGGCAATCGAGGAGGTCGGGCGCGACGGCGCGGCCCGACCTCTCCAAACCATCCATTTAGCCTCAGTCCCAACTCTCCTCACTTGCGATTCGACGATCCTTGAATGGATCGCACATACCGCAGTTCCACCGCTCCTTCCGCCATCGACAACGACGCGCTCCGCACGCTCGGCATCAGCCGCGACGCGTCGATTGAAGACATCCGCGCTGCATACCGAAGACGTGCGAGAGAGACGCACCCTGATCGCCACGGCGGCACCGATGCGGACGAATTCCGCGCCGTCCAAGCGGCCTATGAACGGCTCACGAAACGAGGAGAGAATTCAACGGCGCGACTCGATACGATCGATGTCGGTGGCGTCGAGATTCAGCGTTCGTGGGATACCTACTTCAGCGGTTTCCGGTTCTCGGTCTGTGGTCTCACCAGGGAACCGTTCCCGTTGCATCGGCATCGTGCGCCGGGGTCCATTTGGGTCGGCGAACGCGACCTCGTTCAGGCTCCCTC
This sequence comes from Acidobacteriota bacterium, assembly GCA_030775085.1. GTDB lineage: Bacteria > Acidobacteriota > Thermoanaerobaculia > Gp7-AA8 > Gp7-AA8 > QHVT01. Next base: position 99,787 of record JALYJW010000004.1, read on the forward strand.
GCGCATGCGCAAGCGGTTGCCGCATACGTACATCGTGCTCCACGGCCTTCTCTTCCCGCTGACGTGCCCGAGCACCCGACTGCTGGCGATGGATCTCGCCTACCTTGATCCTGCCTCGGCCTGTCCGTACGCGCTTGTCGCGCGCCACCGTTCGTGGCTGCTTGTGCGGCAGACGGACGGCCGCCTGCTCGCGCAGAACTCCCGCCGGGGCTTCTCACGGCTTGGAGGCTACGCGGCGTTCTCCGATGCATCGGGCGCCGTTGAACCGATTGGCGAGCGAATCTTCCCGCCATTCGAAG
>JALYJW010000005.1 GCA_030775085.1 Acidobacteriota bacterium
ATGGGGAGAGGGTTAGGGTGAGGGGCGGCTCTCGCGATGCATCAAGGCGTGAAATATCCCTTGATCGTTCTGGCCGTCAGCTTCGGCGAGTTGACCACCACCCTCACCGGCCGCCATTCGTTCGACTTGCCGAAGTCGGAGACCTGATACGTGATGGCGAACTGCGCGCGGAGGTCTTTTTCGATCTCGGTGTACCTGGCCATCAGGTTCTGTTGGGTGGCCGTGGCCACGAAGCCGCCGGTTTGCGCGGCGAGGTAGCGGAGGCGTTCGAGGTCGCGGCCGGGGTCGGTTTCGCTGCTTCCGCCTTCGTAGGCGATGAAGTAGATCGGGATGGCGGCTTCGCGGGAGAGTTTCTCGATCTCGTCGAAGGACCACGTCGATGTCGTGTCGCTGCCGTCGGTGAGGACGACCACGGCGCGGCGGTTCTTTTCCTCACGCAGCTCGCGGATCGCGCTGGCCACCGCGTCGTACAACGCGGTCTTGCCCATCGGCGTGATGCCGGCAAGTGCGGCGGCGATCTCGGCGCGGTCGGACGTGAGCGACTGCTTGCGGCGCGGCACGTCGTGCACGGCGGTGACGCTGCAGCGGTCGCCGTCCTTGAGCGCGTGCTGCACGAACTCGCCCGCGGCTTTCGCGGCGTGCTTCATTGAATAGGTCATGCTGGCCGAGGAGTCGATGAGCAGGGCGATGGAGATCGGCTGATCGAACGCTTTGCCGAACTCGATGATCTTCCCCTCGGAATTGCCATCGACGATGCGGAACAGCGAGCGGTCGATGTTGTCGTGCGCCACGCCGTTGCGATCGACGACCGACACGAAGATCGGCACCGTGCGCACCTGCAGCTCTTCGACGTGAACGTTGCCGGCGGCCGACCAGAAGTCCGCGGCCTCTTCGCCTGCTTTCGTCCGCGCAGTCACCTGCACGAATCCGCTTGCCAGCATCGCGGCCGGCACGGTGAAGCGGTACGGCGCCTCGGTCGCGGTGGCGATCACCTGTCCGTTGTCCCAAAGCTGCACGTTCTCGATGGGGTCGTTGCCAGGCGAGGTCGCGTCGACTTCGAAGATCCTGGCCGAGGAGTCGATGGACTTGACGCGCAATGCAAGCGGGAGCAGGCCGCGATTGATCGTTTCGGTCCACTGTGAGCGCTTGCCGTTCGGACCTTTCGCCGAGATCGTGATTTTGTGTTGCAGCGGCGCGGGGCCGAGATCGACGACGAGACGGTAGGGCGAGGTCAGCCCTTCCGCGACTTTGTGATCGTCGACGATGACCGTGACTTTGGCATTGTCGAATCCAGGATCGATGACCAGATCAACGACACCGTAATACTGCCCGGGCTGATCGGTCTGGTTGCCGCGCTGGAGCAGAATCTGTGTGTTGGCCGCGGCGCCGGTCGTGAGAAGGAAGGTGAGGAGGAAGGAGAAGGGAAGCGTGCTATTGCGCGTCCCCGCTTTGCTGCTCTGCCGAACTGCTGCTCTCATAAATCCGCCGGTATTCGAAGCGATTCCGGGTCACGGTCTTCACGTACAAACGCGTTTCGGCGTATGGGATTGATTCGATGAATAAATCCAAATCGTCGATCGGCGTCTTCTCAAGCCATGTGCCAACCGCTTTCTCGCCGGCGTTATAGGAGGCGATGGCCAGGGTGTGTTGGCCTTTCATTACCGCCAGCTTCTGTGAATACTCGGCCGCGCCAACGGCGATGTTCGTCTCAGGATGGAAGAGATCTTCGCGCGTGATCGCGCCGAGCTCACCAGCGGCGGCGATCCGCGAAGCTTCCTCCGGCATGATCTGCATCAATCCGACAGCGCCGGCGTTCGAGACTGTGGACGGCTCGAAGCCGCTCTCCTGTCGAGTGATCGACGCAAGAAGGTAGGGATCGATGCCGCGACGCTGCCCTTCCGCGCGCAGTGCATCCCAATACGCGAGCGGGAAAAGGATTTCCCAGAAACGCTCCGGGATGTTTGTGCCGCCGTGCCGCACGAACGAGCGGAATTGACGCTGCAGAACGGTATTGGCCTTGAACGGCTCGCCGCCGCGCACATAGACATCGGCGAGCATCAATTGCACGCCGGGATTTGAGGAGTACTTCGTCGAAAGCACTTTCATCTCGCGCGCCGCGGAGCGATTGAGGCCGACGTCCTGTAGCGCATGGACCACGTTGAATCGCGGCTCTTCGATTTTGGCCAGTTCCGCGTGCATATCGGGGAATGTGTTTGTGATTGCTGAAGGTCGCGTCGTGACGTCCCACAATTCCCGCGTGCGGTAGGCGTAATAGCTGTACGGAAATTCATCGACGATCTGCTGCGCCTTCGCGTCGCGTTCCTGTTTGCGGCCGAGCTTGTCTTGAATCTTCGCCGACCAGAAGAGGGAGTTCGTCTTCCAGTCGCCGTCGGGATAGGAACGGATGTAGCGGTCGTAGATCTTCAGCGCTTCGTCGTATTTGCCCCAGAGCGTGTACGTCCATCCGAGGTTCCAGAGATTTTCGCCGTCTCCGCCGACGGCGCCGGCGTCGATTGCTTTGCTGAGGTTGCCGACCGCCTTTTCGTAATCGATGACGTCGGTCGAGTAATACTTCGCGCGGACGATTTTCGCTTCCGCTGCTTCCTTGCTCGCGGGGAACTGCTGCTCCACGGCGTCGAGTCCGGTCAGAAGCTCCTGCGGTTTGTCGTCGCGCCAGGCGGCGCGGGCGCGAAGAAGAATGAGCGACGGATCGCCGAGCTGCATGTCCTTCGTCTCCTCGAGCAGTTGCCCGTAATGGCGCGAATTGAAGAGAGCGCGCAGCTTCGTTGCACGAGCGCCCGGAACGCTGCCGGGAATGCCGTCAAAGAGATAGAGGGCCTCGTCGTAGCGATTCGCGCGCGATAGCTTCCCGGCCAGTGCGATTCTCTCGGAGACCGGCAACGCGTCGATCTCTGCCGTGAGGAAGTCGAAGGTCTGTTCGGTGTAGCGGCCGCTTGTGTAATCGTTCAGCAGCCGCATGCGCGTTTTCGAAGCGAGATCGCCGCGGCCCGCTTTCGCCAGTGTCGTGGCCATGGCGACGAAATCCGCTTCGGTCAGCTCGTCGATCGCAATCAGCGCGGCCTGTTGCCACGCCGTATCGGTGGCGGCCGAATCGCCGAGTTGCGCGTAGATGGCCGGAAGGCGCAAACGCGCCACCGTCGCCGCGGATGTATCGCTGAGCGCTGCGATCTCCGCCGCAATCGACGCCGCGTTCTGGAAGTTCCCGCGCGCGACCTCGGCTTCAACGATCCGCAGACGAATGAACGGCGCGATCTCCGGATGAGCATTCGCGGCAGTGGTCAGTGCCGGCAACGCCTGGTCGTAGTTCTTCGCGTCGAACAGCGCCAGCGCATGCTTCGCCTGCGCCGTTCGATCCATCGGCTGCAGCGGTACTGCCTCCTCGGCTTTTGCCTGGACCGGCGGCATCGGCTCCGGCACCGGCGTTTTGGCACACGCGGCGAACAACACAGCGACGACGAAAAATACTAAGGAACGACCCTGACCCATCTCTCACCCTCACTTTGGAATCCGACGCGCCGGAAGAACTCCTGCGCGTCGCCTGCATGTTCGACGACGATACGGCGGCGATCCATCTTCACAGCGAGCTGCTCGACCTCGCGCATCATCACGCGACCGATCCACTTCCGGCGCAGGTCGCGGGTGACGGTGAGGTCCTCCACGCGCAATGCGTCGTCGGAGAGGCCGAGCGAAACCACCGCCACGACATCGCCGAGCAGCTTGCCGAGCAGTCCCCATGCCGGAGTAGTGTCGCGAGGTGCATTGGCGTTTCCCGGCTGCGAGAAAAACGCCTGCAAAGCGGGCTGATCCGTGGCCTCGATGGGCCGTACGAAGAGACGTAAACCGCGCACGTTGTCCTTCCTAAGTCCCGTACTTCAATGCTTTTCCAGCATATTCCAAGAGCAAATAATTTCTTGACAAAAGTGAGGTGCCGCGTAGACTTCGAGCCGGGTCCTCCCAGCAAATAAAACAGTGTCAAGTGACATCACTATGAACGTGCAGCAGGCGATCGCTCAATTCCTAGAGCACGGACAAACGGTCCGCAATTTGTCCGATCGGACACTGCGCGCGTACCAATCCGATCTCACTCAGTTCCATGTCCACATGCACGACACGGCTACGGTGGATATCACCGCCGATCATCTCGAGTCCTATCTCGACGATCTGAGCGGCGGCCCGTACCGCGATACTTCGGTCCGCCGGAAAGTGGCGGCGCTGAAGGTCTTCTTCCGCTTTCTCGAAGAGCAGGGCATCGTTCACGAGTCGCCGGCGCGCAAGCTGAAAATCAAAAAACCGGTCGAGAATCGCGTCCCCACCGTCCTCTCCTCGCGCGAAGTCCGCGCGCTGCTGGCCGCCCCAAAAGAGCAGGTGGCCGAGCTAGCCAACGCGCGAGAGCACTCCGCCGGTAGCCGCAATCGTTACTTCTGCGCCGTGCGTGACAACCTCATCCTGGAGCTGCTCTTTTCCACCGGCATCCGCATCGGAGAGCTGGTGGCAGTCAACGTTTCCGACGTCGATCTGGACCGCAAACAGATCCAGATCACCGGACGCGCCACCCGCGGCCGTCTGGTCTCGCTGGCATCGGACGACGTGGTGATCGCAATGCGCCAGTACCTCGACCTGCGCGGCGACCGCGATCTTTCCACGCCGGCCCTCTTCGTCGGCCGCTCCGGAACGCGCCTGACGATCTACTCGATCGAGAACATTTTCAAAAAGCATGTCCGCCTCGCCGAGATCAAACGCCACGTCACTCCCCATTCGCTGCGCCACACCATGGCCGCGATGCTGGTCTCCTCCGGCGCCGACATTCGCGACGTCCAGGAGATCCTGGGCCACGCCTCGATTCTTTCCACGCAGGTCTACACCCGCCTGCCGATCCAGAAACGCACCCGCACCCCGCAATCGCACATCACCCGCATCGTCGCCGAGACCGCGGGCGCGAGGCTGGCGATCAAGAAGTAGCACGCCCGACCACGGGGAGAGTCTCAAAGTCGCAAAGTCTCAAAGTCGCAAAGGAGCGCGGCCAAGAACTCTTTGAGACTTTGAGACTTTGAGACTTTGAGACTCTGAGACTCCCCCCGTTTCCCCCGCAACCTCCCACCCACGCCGCCGTATAACCGGCGCATGTTGCACATCACTTCGGTCTCCAAACGCTTTCGCTCCGGCAATTACGGCGTTCGCGACGTCACGTTCTCCGCGAAGGGCGGCGTGCTCGGGCTTCTCGGCCGCAATGGCGCGGGGAAGACGACGCTGATGCAGATGATCGCTACGGTCACGAAGCCGACGGCCGGGCGCATCTTCTTCCGCGACGTCGATGTCATCGCCAAACCCGACGAGCTGCGCCGCCGTCTCGGATATCTGCCGCAGGATTTCGGCGTTTACGACAACCTCACCGCGCTCGAGTTCCTCAGCTACTTCGCCGCGCTCAAAGGCGTGCGCTCGAAGGCGAAGGTGCAGCAGATGCTGGAGATGGTGAATCTGCACAGCGCCGCCAACCGCGCCGTGGGCGGGTTCTCCGGCGGCATGAAGCAGCGCCTTGGCATCGCGCAGGCGCTGGTCAACGATCCCGATCTCGTCATCGTCGATGAGCCCACCGCGGGCCTCGACCCCGAGGAGCGCGTGAGGTTCAGGAATGTCCTGTCGGAGCTGGGAGCGGGAAGGCTGGTCATCCTCTCCACGCACATCGTCTCCGACGTCGAATCGATCGCCACCGAGATCGCCATCATGAAAGACGGCGCGCTCGTGGCACTCGACACGCCCGATGCGCTCATGCGCGACACCTGCACGACCACGCTCGAAGCCGCGTTTCTGAACGTCATCAACAACGCGGCTCCCGCGCAACATGCAGGGGCGGCGGTGGCATGAGCGAGGCGGCTTCCGAACGCCTCTACCGCCTCGCGGCCATCGTGCGCGCGGACGTCAAGATCCGTCTGCGCCGGCCGTCGACCGCGGTCGTGTTCGTGCTGCTTTCGATGCTGCCGTACATGTGGATTCCCGATCCGGTCACGGGACGGACGCTGATCAACATCAACGGCCAACGAGCGCTCTACAACTCCGCCGCCATCGGCATGGCCACGGCCCTCCTGGCTACGTTGTTCATCGGCCTGTTCGGCTTCTACGTCATCTCCAATGCGGTGAAGCGCGACGTGATCTCGCGCTGCGGCTTCGTGATCGCGTCGACCACGATGCGCGGCAGCGAATACATCATCGGCAAGTTCGCCGGCAACGTCGTGTTCCTCACGCTGTTCACGCTCGGCTTCATGGCCACGGCCATGGCCATGGTGATCGTGCGCGGCGAGGCTCCGCTGGAGCCGCTCGTCTTCGCGCGACAGTATCTGCTGCTCCTGCCGCCGGCCATCTTCGCGGTCTCCGCGCTGGCCATCGTCTTCGAATGCACGCCATTGCTGCGCTCGAAATTCGGCGACGTCGTCTACTTCTTTCTCTGGATCGGCCTGATGGGCACAGTGGCCACAATGACCGAGAAAGGGGTCGGCGGCGATTTGCCGGCCTACTTCGACGTTGCCGGATTCGGCTTCATGATGAAGCAGCTCAAGACGTTGTATCAGACCAACTCGCTCTCCATCGGCGCGTCATCGTTCGATACCACCAAAGCGCCGCTGGTCTTTCCCGGCCTGCAATGGGGATGGCAGTGGGTGATGCCGCGTCTCGTTTCGACGTTGTGGCCGATTTCACTGCTCGTGATCGCGCGACTCTTCTTCCATCGCTTCGATCCCGCACGCGTCCGCTCCATGCCGAACGAGAAGGCGCATCGCAGTTGGCTCGGCCGGCTGAACTTCATTTCCAAGCCAATCGCGCGACTCTTCGTGCGCCTCGGGCAAGCCATCGTCTCTCTTCCCGGCCTTCCTTTGATCGTACGCACGTCGATGACCGACGCATTGACGACCATCGCGCAATTTCCGTTTGCCGCAGTGGCCATCATCGGCTTCTCGATCGCTTCGATGAGCACGGATGTGAAGTCCAACTTCGAAGGCGTGCTGCCATTCGCGTTCGCCGCCTGCGCCATCGCGTTGGCCGACATTGCTTGCCGCGAGAAGCGCGCCGGCACGACGGCGCTCGTTTACGCCACACCCGGATTGCGTGCGAGATTCGTGATTTGGAAGTTCGCATCGACGCTGATCGTGGCCACGGCGTTCCTGGCCATTCCGATTGCACGTGCCATTGCGGCGCGTCCGAGCTCCGCGCCTGCGCTGCTGGTGGCCGTTCTTTTCCTCTCCGCCGCATCGACGGCACTCGGCATCGTCAGCGCGAACGGCAAAACGTTCATCGTCGTCTTCCTCACATTCTGGTACGTCGTACTCAGCGACAAAGGCCACAGTCCGGCGCTCGATTTCGCCGATTGGTTCGGCAAGACCACACCATCCGTCACGGCCGCCTATGCCGCCATCGCGCTGGCGTTCCTCACGCTCGCCCAGCTCTTCCATCTATGGGAATTGCGGAGGAAGTGGTAGCGGCGCGTTACCATTGCCCATGCACAAGTCGCAGGGCAATGCCGCGCGGCTGATGGCGGTCTGCATCATCGCGATTTTTGCGATCCCGGCATTCGGCGAGACTCCGGTCTCGCAACCAACCCTCGTGCGCGGCGCGTCGTGGCAGGCGGCTCCCGACTCGGCCACCGATGGCCGCGATTTTCTTTTCGCGTGGGCCGACGGGCGCGGCGGTCGCTCCGCCGTTTACGCAACGCGCGTTGCAGCGGATGGCTCGGTACTGGATCCGGAAGGGATTCTCGTCAGCAATCCGGCCGAGGGTGGTCTTGCACCTGCCGTGGCCTGGACGGGAGATTCATACATCGTCGTCTGGCAGACGCAGGGTGGATGTCGCTTCCGGAAGCTTGCAGCGGACGGCCGCATCGATATCGGCACCGGCACGATGGATGGCACATGCCCGGGACTGCGTGTTGCTGCGCTGAACGGAACCACCTTCGTGACCTCGTTCCTGTGGCACGGCGTCCTCGCTGCAGCAGTCATCGAGAGCACGGGGGAAGTCCGGAGGATCAATCCGGTTCAGGGCGGCGGATGGTTCGACATCGCCTGCACGCGCTCCGAATGCCGGTGGGTGTGGGAGTCACGCGGATCTCTGTGGGTGCGCCGGTTGGGACCACACGGCGAGACTCTCTCCGGTGATCGCGTTCTGGCAACCGACGCTATGTTGCCTTCGATCGCCGCCACCGAGGATCGCTTTCTTCTGACCTGGCGTGATCGCAGCGCCCTTGGCGTTCCCTCGCGACGGATCTGGGCGCTGGAGCTCGACGGAGACTCGCAGTTCGAACCGTTCCTCGTTGCACAAACGACCAAGTCCGCGATCCTCGATGCGCGCGTATCGCGGAGTGGCCGCGGTTTCATGGTTGCGTGGACTCAGGAGCGGGGAGAGGCGCCTGTCGATCGCCGTTCCGGTGTTCGTCCGGACGACGTTGCGGGCGACCCGGGATACGTACCGTCACCGGAAACGCAGTTCGAGATCCATGCGCGACGCATCGGCGACGGAGAGTCAGAGCAACTGGTTGTTGCGCGCTCGAATGTCGCGCATCACGAGCCGCCCACTGTCGTCAGCAACGGTCTCACACACGTCGGCGCATGGATCGAGCGGAGCACCCGAAAAATCTCCGCGCGGATCCTGACCGACGACGGTGCATTCTCCCGAATCTCGCTCACTCGCTCGGCCACGATGCAGGCGGAGCCGCACGTTCTTCATTGTGGAGATCATCTGCTGGTGACATGGGCCGAAGAATTGCGCGGCAGTGGCCGGTACTCCATTCTGGCGCGGCGATTCCACCTCTCAGGCCAGCCGCTCGACGCTGCGCCCGTCGTCATTGCCAATGCGACGGCGAGCCAGCACCGGCCCGTCGCAGCGTTCGACGGCAGTTCGTATCTCGTGGCGTGGTACGCCGATTCGCGCGTTCATGCGCGGCGCATGCATCGCGACTTCACGCTCGCGGCGGAAGTTCTCTCGTTGACCGAAAGCGTCACCGGAGGTCCGCCCGCGGCCGCCGCGACCGATCGCGGTTTCGCGGTCCTGCATGCAGACGGACAGCAAACGGTGCTGACGCGCATCGGTGCCGATTTGTCGATCGAGCGAACCGTGATCGCGGAATCGCGCGGCAACTACGCGCTCGGATGGACCGGTAAAGAGCTCGTGGCCATCTGGTCCAGCCACGGCAATCGCGTGCAGGCCGCGTATATGAGCTCCGCCGGCACACGCCTCGGTCCGGACATTCTCGTCGGGTTCGGCGTTTACGCGGCCTCGTCGCTCTCCATCGCCTGCGACACTGCCCGATGCATCGCCGCGTGGGGAGGAGACTGGTACGACGGCATCAAGACCGCATCCATCGCCGCGGGGCAGGCCTTCCTTCTCGGCGATCCCTTGCCGGAAGCTCCGTACTATCGAACGGATTACAGGGATCGATATCGTCCGGCTGTGATGCAGTCCGCGGGCGAATTCAAAGTGGTCGCCTACGGCCCCGACGGCGTCTTGTACATGCGAACCGTGCGTGACGGTGTCATATCGGGCGAATCCATGGTGAACCAGCCTCGCGTTGAGCAGGAGGATTACGCGGTAGCCGCAACACAGAAGGGCGTCGTCGCCGTCTACTCGCGATCGGTCCCCGGCCTCGGCTTTGGCGGCGCGCGCCGGCTGTTCCTCCGACACATGCAGTGACCTCTCACGTCGTTTCGGAATCTCCGAATCGCAGCGCCGGCAGACCGTCGATGCTCGTTGCATTCTTCTGCCGCCGGTAAGCCTCGAGACCATCGCCCTTCTTCTCCGTCCAGTTCGGGAGCTGCGTGCGCTCGTCCTCGAAGCGGAGATTCGGCACGCCGAACCCGCACGAATCGCTGATCCGCTCCACCGCGATGCGAATGATCGACCGCACGCCGGGACCCGGCGTGAAATGCGCCAGCAGCGCCTCGAAATCCGCGTCCCCCGGCTCGATCGCCTCGCCGCTCCCATGAAAGCGAACGATCTTCGGCGCACCCTCGAACGCGCAGAACATGATCACGATCCGCCCATTCTCCCGAACATGCGCAATCGTCTCCGCGCCGCTGCCCGTGTAATCGAGATAGATCACGGTCGCCGGCCCCACGATGCGCAACGAATCGAGCCCCTTCGGCGAACAGTTCACATGCCCATCAACCCTGCTCGGCGCCGTGGCCACGAAAAACAGATGCTGCCGCTCCACAAACGCGCGCAACGACTCATCGATCTCGCTGTACGTCTTCCCCATGCTCGCACTCTACGCTGCTTCTCGAGGTGGATGATGAAGCGGCGGCGCGTGGCTGAAATTCCATGAAAACCGGCGTATGCTTCCTGTCTTCACGGAAAGGGGCCATTCATGCAGCGGTTTCTGGTCATCGCTCTGCTCACTGGCATCTCCCACGGTCTCGCTGCCCAGGAAGTGGTGAAGGAGTACCCCAAGCCGGACCCTGGCCGAGACGCGATTTTCGATCGCGTTTCCGTGGGCGTACACGACACGATCGTTCGCTCGTTCCGGGAAGACCAGATCGGCAAACTCGTGACTCCCGAGATGACGACCAAGATGCTCCGGGGCGACGCTGTCACAGTGCAGGACCAGATCAAATTCGGCCTGGTGACCATCAACGGATGCTCAGGTGTTCTCTTGAACAACCAGTGGGCAATGACGTCCGGTCACTGCTTCCAGGTGGGCGTTGCGCGCACCGCGAACGTGACTTTCATCGGGACAACATTTCCGAGCTCTCATGTCTATGCCTTCGGGGGCGAGATCATCAATGCCGCCACGGGTGCCAAAGACCTTCGCGGTCCGGACATGGCGCTCGTGCGCACGTCGAGACCGTTCACGATCAATGGCTCGACTACGGGATTTCAAAACGAGATCATGAGGTCCGGCGGAGATCAGTTGGGTGAGCGGCCAGTGATGATTTTCGGCCAGGGTTTTAACGCTCTGGGCGGCGGACTCTTCCCGGCCCTGGGCCTGGGCGTCTATCGTTTCGGCCTTTTGAAGATCACCAGGGAGTCCACTTCCTTCCGCGAGCCGCTTTTCGAAGCAAAACCCATCTTCAATCCCGGTCCGGTTTGTGCCTTCGGCGACAGCGGAGGGCCGATGTTCGTGGTCGACGGCGACAGAATCAAGCTCGTCTCGATCGTGGAGACAGGCGATCTCACATGCACTCCGCCCGGCCCCTGCACCGCGGCCAATACCACCGAGATACGATCGTGCAAAGGGCCGAAAGTGCTCGACTACTGGCAGGCCATCGGGGAGATCATCAGCTCGCCGCTCTGGAACGCTGGAGTGCCATTTCAGCTGTTCGACGTCGGTGCCGCTGAGTGGCTCAGCATGAACACGCTGATTGGTCCCGGGGGAGTGGATCTCAACGTCCGGAGCTGGTCGATGTCGATGAGAAGCGCAGACCGGATGTGTTACAACCGGGGCTTTGCCAGCGGGCACTTCAATGGACATCAATTGCTCGACCGGCACGTCTACGGATTGGCCTGCCTCAGTTCAACCGGAGATACCTGGCGCGACGCCACCAGCGCCGAGATCAGCACCACTCCCTGGGGGGTTGTCCACATCGACACCGTGGACTGGGCGCAGGCAGGCCGTGCCGCTACGACGCTTTGTGAGCGAGGCGGTTTCGTCGGCGGTCATTTCAACGGGCACATGGTGCCGGCGCCGGGTGGCGGCGGAAGTCTCTTCGGCCTGATCTGTTATCGCCAGCCCGCGAAGTGGTTCGACGCCACATCCGCGGATCTTGCAGGACCTTGGGCGGTGAGCGACGTAAACTCGGCCCAGTGGGCGCACGCCTCGCGCGCCGCCAATGATTTCTGCCAGAAGCGCGGCTTCGGCAGCGGTTTCATGAATGGGCATCAGCTCATCGGAAATGAACATCGGGGCAGAGAAAAGTTCGGCGTCGTCTGTCATTGAGACCTCTCTGAGAGTGCACCAGAGCGGGGCGCTTCAACTCACTGCGCCGCTCGAGCTTTACCTGTAAACGACGCATTCCCGTTCCTCAAGTTGGGCAAGCTCGCGCTGCATCGGCAGCGGCGATACCCAGCGCAGATCCAGCTTCTCCAGCCGCGGCAAGGCAAACAGAGAGGCCGGAAGAGTGATCAGCGGATTCCCGCGCAGATCGAGTTGCCGGAGTGACCGGAGCCCCCCAATCGCCTCCGGCAGCGTCACCAGGCGATTGTTGCGCAGGTGCAGCTCGCGCAGATTCGTCAGCCGCCCGATCGCCTCCGGCAACGCCTCGATCGCGTTGTCGGTCATCCGCAACTCGATCAACCCGCGCATCTCACACACCGCCGCCGGCAGCGCCGCGAACCGATTCTCGCTGAGGTTCAAATACCGAAGCCCCTTCAGATTCGCGATCGACGCCGGCAGTTCGCTCAGCTGATTGTCGTGCAGATACAAGAAATCCGTCAGGTCGACGAGCGCCCCGATCGACTCCGGCAACACCGTCAGCGTGTTATGCCCGAGATCCAGCGTGCGCAGTCGAGTGAGCGTCCCGATCGCATCGGGAATCGAGGACAGATCATTGTCCGCAAGGATCAGCGTCTCCAGTTGCGCGAGCGAGAAGACCTCGTCCGGGACCCGCCCGAGATGCTGCTTCCAGAGATTGAGAACCGTCGTATCCGGCAAGAGTTGCTCTCCCCATTTTGGAGTGCGGCAGCCGCAGCTGCCGCTTTTGTATGTTCACTCAGCGCCGTCGCAACCACCCGCAGCGATCCTGTCGCACATGCCGCGATGCTACCTGTCACCTCGATCATCGCGAGTCCATCAAGCCATGCACCTGGAAGGCGACCGAATCCAGCCTCTCCCATCCACGTCCCGGGCTTCGACCTCACCTCTGCGGCGCTATGAAACCGGTTCCTCGACGATGACAGCAACACGGAGCAATGGCTCCTGCCCAACGTGATCGGAGTCCAGCGCGGTCCCCCGCGCGAGTTGCGCTACAATCGCCGCCTCCCTGAGCGGGCGTAGCTCAGTTGGTAGAGTAGGAGCTTCCCAAGCTCTTGGTCGCGGGTTCGAATCCCGTCGCCCGCTCCAATAGATACAAGCAGTTAGATCCGGATGGATGACTTCGATTCTGACGGAGTGTCTGGTGTGTTCTGTATTGCTGGTTCTGCTACTCTCCGTTCTGATGCCGCCCCGAGCCCGACGATTGGCTTGCGCAAGTGTGGATTGCGGGCCTATATTCGGTTTCTAACGTACGGAGGGTGTATGTTTCTCGGACAGAAGGCATCGCACGACGGTTCCGCGCTCCCCGGCAAGGTTAAGAGCGCGGACCGCGAGCGACAGCCACCCGAGAGCGGCACCACGCAGTGCAACCCTGAAGAACCATCGTCTAAACCGCCCACCCCTCCACAGGGTCGTCGCCGTCCCCGTCCCGTCTGAGGCTAACGCGTTCTCGTGGCCCCCTCTACTCTTTATCTGGTCATTCCTGCTGGTCCCTCAGCGCACGGGGAATCGATTTACCCTCCGGTGATCCCGCGCGGCGCGCTGCAACTCGCGAGTGCTGCGACAGCACATGGATGGAGGGTTCGGATTTTCGACGGCTATTCATTTCCGGATTCGCTACCGGAACAGTTCGACGAAGCGGATGTTGTTGGAATCTCGGTCCATGGTGCGCCGTCCATTGAGCCCGCGATCGGTGTGATCCGCGACATCCGACGGCACCTGTCCTCTGTGCCATTACTGATCGGAGGAAATCTTGCCGAAGTGGACTCCCGGCTTCTGGCGTCCGCTCTCCCGGAGGGGGTTCACGTCATCTCCGGCGGAATAGCGGGTGCGATCAAAGTCCTCAATGAGCTCAGTTCCGCCACGATGGCGTCCACTCCATGGCCCGCGCTCGATTATGACACGCTGGCGCAGGGGATCGGCGCATATCTGCAACATCCCGACTTCGAGTATCACCTCGAGACTCGGCGTGGATGTCCGTATCTTTGTTTTCATTGCGGAACTGCACGCACGACCGTTGACCGACCACCGTCGAGCCTGGAAGACGAACTGACAAGCATGGCAGACCTTGCCGCGGCCCACGGGGTAGCGATGCCCAAACTATGGGTGACAGATGAGACCTTCACCGCGAACATCGAGCATGCAGTCGCGGTCTGCGACCTGTTCGCGACGTTTCCCGGCATCGAATGGCGTGCGCAGACGCGCGTTGACTGCGTGACTCCGCGTATTCTCGAACGAATGGCGCACGCGGGTTGTCAAAGCGTCGCCTTCGGAGTGGAAGTTCCTTCTGACGACGGATTGGCGCTTTTCGGGAAACAGGAAGAAATGGTATGTGCGCGCGAAGCCTTCCGGTGGGCACACGCCGCTGGAATGAAAGCGGAAGCGATTCTCGTCTTCGGAGCGCCTCGGGACAAGAGTACATTCGCGAACATTTTCGCGACGCTAGCGCAACTCGGAGCTGACACACTTCAGTCCTACATCTACCATCCAGTTCCCGGTTCGCCGTGGTGGCTGAAGTACGGCAGTGCGCGCGTCCCGCCGACACCTAAGGAATGGTCGCGACTCGACTTCCACTCGCCTCCGGTGACGGCAACATCTCGCGCTCACGATGCAGATGCGATCGCTCGCTTCCTCGCGTCGCTGGTTTGGCGGCCGGAATCAGCGCGTGCGGATGAGAACGCAATGACATGGCGGGAGATGCTCGGCAGCGGTGCCTCCTGCCCTGATTGTGGGACTGCGGTGACGCCGGACGTCTATGCGCATCACGCGGATATCAGCGTCTTCCGTGTCGCTCATCCCGGCTCCGTGATCTACGTCGCGGTTGGAAGGGATGAGGTCATCGCGTTTCGCCGGACGGGGCATCACGTGAACATTCACACTGTCACTCGTTATCTTCTCGACGATTCAATTTCAGACGGACTGGTGTACCTCTGTCCTCGCTGCGCTATACTTTCTCAATCCGTATCCAAATCGATCTCTGAGAGGTTAGCGAATGGCGAAGGGGTCCCTGCCCCCGAAACACTCCGATCCGCCTAAGAACAGTGCGAATCAGGACTTGCAAAAAGCGTCCGCAACTCCTTAGCCAGAGGTGCGCTGCCGCTATCCGACTCCCCCAGTGAGCCGTCGGAACTTCCTGCTGCAGATTCTCTTGATTCCCACGCTTCTCTCAATCGTCACAGCGATCTACGTCAACATTATCTGGACTCGCAGCTTCGACCAGTTCCGGACGATCTACATTCCGGTTTTCATTCGAGGTCAGGATGCGCAGGGCGGGCAATTCGCGCTCGGTGTTGTCCGTGCGATGCAGCATGCCGAGCTGCACCGTCTCTCCGAGGTCGAAGGAAGACGAATCGAGCCGGTCTTCATCGATGAGGATCCCGCGCGAACGGATGACGTCGAACTCCGAAAGCTCAGGGATCGCATCAAGGGGTTGAATGCTCCGGTTGTCGTTGGCCCGCTCACAAGCAGTGCTGCGAAACGAATCGTTCCCGTTGTCGCCGGTGACCTGAAGATCCCGATGATCTTGGGCATCCCGACTTCCACAACGGCGTTAGCGGGCTCTGGCGGTCGAGCGTGGCGCCTTTCACCGACGAACGACCAGCAAGCGCAAGGGGTGATGAACCACTATCGAAGGATTCGTAAACCCAATGATCGCCTCTTGATCATTCAGGACAAAAGCGACAACGCGGACTATTCGGATGATCTGATGAGGTTCCTCGACATCGAAATCAAGAACATGTGGAGCGGAAGTGGGAACACGCTTCCTGATCGGGAACTGATCTCAAATCTTGCCGACTACGCCAAGATCGATCCTTACTTCAACGGAACGAAAACGGCTCCCACGACAATCATCTATGTCGGCATGGCGGAGGTCGCGAAAACGCTCGTGAGTAATGCTGCGGCGGCGAAACCGCCGATCATCGCGAATTGGATCTTCACCGATGGCTGTATCACTGATCGAGAGTTGGTCCAGAACGCTAGGGCGGCGACTACGGCTCATGCAGGCAACCGGTTCTTTGTGACATTTCAGGGCCCGCCGCCCGCTGACAAACCGGGACTCGCGCGGTACATCTGGTTTGTCCGCAACACTGGCGGCGACGTTTCTTTTGTGCTCGAAAACAGCAAATGCAACGAGAATCTCGCCGCGAGCTCATACGAGATTTTCGGCTTCGATAGCTACCTCACTGCCGTGAAAGTGGTCAATGAGGCGGCTCGAAAGCCGAGGGGATGGCTAAATTGGTGGCGCCCTAAAGTCTCGTCCGATAGGGCTTTTGAGGTTCTCAATACGAACAGGATCTCAGATCCTTTTCTGCTTCTAGGCGATTACAATTTTGCGAACGGAAACAGCCAAGGACTGACGTTTCATGTGTACGAGATTGCGGAGGGCTGTCTCAGTCGCTGGTCGCCGCCGTCATCACTGTAGACAGCGCCTCACCGATCAGCCTTTTTTCGGTGGCCGAGAACCTCAGGACGTTTCGCGCCGGACAGTGCTTACACGCGCGAGGCCTAGCGGCAGCTCGGGCTCGTGAGCCGACGGCATTCCCGCCACCTTGTTCAAGTCGTTGAAGAGTCAAGGCCGGTCGCCTGACCTAACGTTCGCATGAGCGTGGCGCGTTGCTCATGAGTCCGATCTCTCACGGGTCGCTCGTGAAATGAGGCGGATCTCGGCCGAGTGAGATATTCGCGGGTATCCTGAACCTCGTGAAGGATCGCAGCGCCGAGGATTGGGAAGAGCTGGCTCAGCGGGAGCCGTACTTTGCCGTGCTCACGCATGACGACCTTCTCGGCGTGCAGAGCAGCGACGTTGCGACGACGGCGTTTTTCGAGACGGGCGAGGCGGATGTTGCGTCGTTACTCGCAACGATTGGGTCTGTGCTGGGGCGCGATGTGCTGCTGACGTCGTCACTCGATTTCGGGTGCGGGGTGGGGCGGCTGACGCTTTCGTTGGCGCGGCGGGCGGGTCGGGTGGTGGCGTGTGATATCGCGCCGACGATGCTGGCTCATGCTCGGCAGAACGCGGCGAACGCGGGGCTGCGCAATGTGACGTTCATCGAGAATCGTGAACTGGCGGCGCTGCCGGGTGATTCGTTCGATTTCATCTGTTCGCTGC
Organism: Acidobacteriota bacterium; assembly: GCA_030775085.1. Classification (GTDB taxonomy): domain Bacteria; phylum Acidobacteriota; class Thermoanaerobaculia; order Gp7-AA8; family Gp7-AA8; genus QHVT01. The sequence continues at coordinate 17,076 of JALYJW010000005.1, forward strand.
TGGTGTTACAGCACATTCCGCCGCGCGCGGGGTACGGGATCATCAGGACGCTTTTGCGATTGCTGGCGCCGGGAGGGATCGCGGCGCTGCATCTGACGTTCGAGCGGCCGGGCGGCGGGCTTCGGCGTTTGGCGCGCGCGGCGCGTGCGAAGTCGCGATTCGTGCATCGGGCGGTGAGCGCCATGCGACATGAGAGTCTCGGGTTGCCGTACATGCAGATGAATGAGTATGACGAGCGCATTCTGCTGCGTGACGTTGAAGCCTCGGGTGCTCGGGTCGTCAGTCGATTTCCGACGCGGCATGGGGATACGTCGGGGGCGGTGCTGGTGATCGAGAAGCGTCTCCGTTAGTAATGACGTTCATCGCGAGAGTGCTCCCCTCATCCGCCTTCGGTACCTTCTCCCCTCATCGAGGGGAGAATGCTACTCATGGAACGCTGCGCGAGATTGGTGCAGCAAGCCCATTCAATACTCCGCGAATGCGTCATCAGGATAGCAGTACAGCCAGCGTTCGCCGGGCTCAGCGGAGGCGATGACGGGGTGGCTGGTGGCTTTGGCGTGTTTGGTGGCGTGGCGGTTGGGGGAGTTGTCGCAACACAAGGTCACGCCGCATTCCTGGCAGGTGCGCAGGTGGACCCATTGCGCGCCGGTCTTCACGCATTCCTCGCACACGTGGCGGTGGGCCGGCTTGACGGTGGCGATGGCGTTGAGATGAGCGCAGGGGCGGTCGTTCATGAGGCGATGCTACCTCCCGCGCAGAAAAACCACGCCGATTCGCGCAAAACGTCCGATGATGCAGGCTTCATTCGGACAAATCGGAAGGAGCCCGGCGCGATGAGAAATGTTGTGATCGGTCTTGCCACGATGGCTGCCCTGTTTCTGACCGGCTGCGTGACGAGTAAGCAGGCCAGGCATGTGACGCCGGGCGGTTTTCTCGGCTCTTCGGCATCGCTGCTCGAGCGGGGGGTGAAGGGCGAAGAGGCGCTGTTGGTCTATCTGAAGGACGGCACCGATTGGCGGTCGTACGACAAGGTCATCCTCGATCCGGTGACGATCTGGAGCGCGAAGCCTTCCACGCTTCCGCAGGAGCAGCTCGACGATTATCAGAAGCTGGTGGACAGTTTCCAACTCACGCTCACGGAGAAGCTGGCGAAGAGTTATCGAATCGTGGACGCGCCTGTGCCCGGAGCTCTGCGGATTCAGACCGCCATCGTCAATGGAGCGCAGGCCAACAATACGTTGAAAGTCGCGAAGGTGATCGCGCCGTATGCGGGGATCGCGGATTTTCTGTGGACGTTCGCTACAGGCAAGCCGGCGTTCACGGGCGAAGTGTCGCTCGAGTACATGATCAGAGATGCGCAGACGGAGGAGTTGCTCGCCGCGGGAGCGGACCGGCGCGTGGGCGGCAATCAGCTCGGGAAGGCGACGTTCACGACGTGGGGCGACGTGAAGAACATCCTCACGTATTGGTCGGACCTGACCGTGTACCGGCTGTGTGTCGATCGCGCCGGTCCGGATTGCCAAAGGCCGAGTGCGGGCATCATCGAACCCTGAATCCGGCGCGCGCTTCGGGGTGTACGATTTGACGATGAACGTCGCAACCGGGGAAGTGGTGTGGTACGTCACCGGCCGTTTCTATGCGCAGGAGTCGGGCTCCGGCGTGACGACGCTGCAGGACGTCGGTTACTTCCTCTACCTGCGCGGCATCGCCGGGCCGCTGTTCAACGGAAACGCGGGCGCCGAGGCCGCGTACTTCACATTCTCGTCCGCGCCGTTCGGGACGGAGAAGATCGCCAACGGCAAGCTGGCCATCAGCGTCGATGAGAAGGGCCCGTTCGGTCTCTTCGTCCACGAGCGGCCAGGCGCGTCGTTCGACGATCCATCGAGCTTCTCCGCCGGCCGGCGCATCGCGACGTTCGAGCGTACGTCGGTCGTGGCCACGACGGAGATCGATGGGCTGGGCTCGGGCGTGGCGTTGTTGTCGAATGTCTTCACCGCCCGGCTGGTGTCGAGCACGCCGTTCGAATTCGGCGGCCATCAATACGATCTTGCGGAGATCATCGGCCGCGGAATCACGCAGTGGGGAACCGCGGCGACCGAGCCGATGAAGCCGCCGCCTGAATACACGGCGGTCGTGCCATTCGTCGGATCGGCCGTGCGGATTGGTGACTGAGGTGTTTACTCGACGCTGATTCGCATCAAGTCTTTTCCCACGATGATCTCGCCTTTGAATTCGCGCCCTGCGCGTTCGCGAAACGTCTCCTCGGCGTTGCCAGGGATGAGGTGGGTGAGGACGAGTTTGCGCACGCCTGCTTTCGCGGCGAGCTGTCCCGCTTCCTCGGCGCTGGTGTGGTATCGCGTCAATCGCGCGGCGACTTCCGGCGTGTCGACGCGCGCGAAGTGTTCGGGGAGATAGGCTTCGAGCACGAGGATGTCGGCGTTTTTCGCATGGCGCACGAGGTTTTCGCTCGGACGTGTGTCGCCGCTGATGACGACGGTGCGTCCGCCGGATTCGAAGCGATAGCCGAAGGCGTTGACGACCGGGCGATGATCGACGGCGAAGGCGGTGATCTTGACCTTGCCGTCGTCGTACACGACTCCTTCGCGCACGATGTGCGTTCGGATCGTGGCGCCGGCGGCGGGATGTTTTTCCAGCACGTCGCGGCGCCAGTGGATGTCTTCTTCGAAGAAGTCGAGCATCGCGTTGGCGAGTTTCTTCGTGCCGCGCGGGCCGTACAACTGGAGCGGAACGGTCTTGCGTCCGAACTGCCATGAGGTGTTGAAGAGGTCGGGCAGTCCGGCGGTGTGGTCGGAGTGGAGGTGCGTGAGGAAGACGCCGCGCAGGTTGGCGTACTTCAGGTCCGTGGCCGCGATGCGCATCGTCGCGCCGCGTCCGGCATCGACGACGAACCAGGCGTCGCCTGCGATGACGACGGTGGATGGTCCGGCGCGCTCCGGATCGGGTCGCGGATAGCCGGTGCCGAGGAGCAGAACGATGAGTGCGGCGGCGAGTGGCATGGCGTTCAGGCGATGGTGGCGTCGTAGACGATCTGCGACCAGGTTTCCATCGCGTCGCGATGCGCGGCCAGGTCGTTGCGGTCGACCCAGCGACCGCTCATCTTCTCGGTCTCGCGCACGCTCACGTTTCCATCGTGCGCGTCGAGCACGTAAACGGCGCCGAGATGAACGCGGCCGACGTCGGTGGTGTCGTCGTTGAGGATGCCGACGAATGTGAGGTCGTAGTCGCCAACGACTTCCACTTCTTCCTCGAGCTCTTTCTGCAGGCCGTCGAAGAGATCCGGCGTGTCGGGATTGATATGGCCGCCGATGCCGAGGGAGAGTTTGTGGTGTAGACGCGCCTCGGTTTGCTTTGGCGTGCGCTGCAATAGGTAGTACGCGTCGCCGTGGCGGATCAACACGTACGGGATGATCTGTTTGTACTGCGGCGAGATTTCTGCCGTGGGACGGTCGATGAAGAAGTGGCGTTCGGTGATGGCGTCGAGGATCTCGTCGGTGTGCTCCTGCACGAGACCCTGCTCGATCAGATATGCGGCGAGCGTCTCGCGCTCCACGACCATGACCTGCTCATGATTTGTCATCGGAAGTAATCCAGCACGTCATCGTGAACGAGGCCGTTCGTGGAGACCGCGCTGCCGCCGTCGATGCGTGCCTCGCCGCGCAGGTCGGTGAAGCGTCCGCCGGCTTCTTCGACGATGAGCTGGATGGGCGCCATGTCCCAGATGGCAACCGAGGGCTCGACGGCGATCTCGACGGCTCCCTCGGCGACGAGCATGTGCGCCCAGAAGTCTCCGAAGCCGCGCGAGCGATCGCAATGTCGCGCCAGAGAAAGGAATCGCACCGCGCCGCCGTGCTGATCGAAGTCCGACACGCTGCCGTAGCAGATGTGGGAGGCTTCGAGCGTGTCGATGCGCGATGCGTGAATCTGCCGCGTGACGCCGAGGGTGTTGCAGAACGCGCCTTCACCGGCGGAAGCCCACCAGCGCCGCGCCATGGCCGGTGCGGAAACGACGCCCGCCACGATGCGGCCGTTTTCCTCCAGGCCGATCAGCGTGCCGAACACGGGGATGCCGCGGACGTAGTTCTTGGTGCCGTCGATGGGATCGATGATCCAGCGTCTGGTCGTTGATCCGGACGTGCCGAACTCCTCGCCGACCACGCCATCTTCGGGACGCTCCGCGGCCACGCGTTCCCGGATCATCCGCTCCACCGCCTCGTCCGCCTCGGAGACCGGCGTCATGTCGATCTTCGTCCGCACAGACAGCGACGCCGACTGATAGTGCCGCATCGTGATCGCGTCGGCGGCATCGGCCAATGCCAGCGCGAGGTGGAGGTCGGAATTCATGCGCGGGGAGACTACTACAGGCCCAACTTTCCTGACGGCTCAAGGGGATCGGATCGTCAGCCAGTGACTCATTTGGAGTGCGGCAACCGCAGTTGCCGCTTTTGTATGTTCGAGCGCTTCAAGTGGCATATGAAAGCGGCAGCTGCGGCTACCGCACTCCAAACGCGCCGCGGTTATCCTGTCGGTCGCATGCTGAACATCGCCGCCGTTCTCCTGGCTGCCACGCTTTCGGTTGAAGACTATGCGGTGATGCCGCAGGTGGGGTCGCCGCGGTGGTCGCCGGATGGGGCGCGCATCGCGTATGTGGTGACGAAGGCGGATCTCGCGCGGAGCGTGTATGACTCCGACGTTTGGATCATCGACGCGGATGGGAAGAATGATCGGCGACTGACATTTGCGAACGGAGCCGATTTCAGGCCGCGGTGGTCGCCGGATGGATCGCTCATCGCGTTTCTTTCGGATCGCGGCGGACGTAACGCGATTTATGTTCGCGATCCGAAGGGTGGCGAGGCGCGGATCTTCTCGAGCGAGCCGACGCCAATTCGCGAGTTCGAGTGGTCGCCCGACGGAAAGCAGATCGCGTTCACGCGCATCGATGAAATATCGACCGAGGAGGAAAAGCGCGTTGCGGCGAAAGACGATGCGCGTGTAGTGGGCGAGGGGACGCGGCACGTGCATCTGTATCTTGCCGATGTCGAAGGCGGGAAGGCGCGCAAGCTGACGAGCGGCGAGTTGTCTGCGTTCGATTTCGACTGGTCGCCGGATGGATCGGAGATCGCGGTCTCGCGCGCGGCGGGCACGGGACTCGATCACCTGCACTCGACGGACATTCAGATCATTTCGACGCGCGATGGAGCTGTGCGCCCGCTTGTGGTGCGGCCGGGTCACGATCGCAATGCGAAGTTTTCGCCGGACGGGAAGTGGATTGCGTTCACAAGCGCCGGCGGTGTCGGGCATTGGCTCGTCGAGTTCGATATTCATGTTGTTCCTGCCGCAGGCGGCGAGCCGAAGAGAATCTCGGCGGCCTACGATCGGACGCCGGATGGACATGACTGGATGTCGAATGGCCACGGACTTTGGATCGAAGGACCGTGGAACGCCACGTCGCGTTTGTTTCGTATCAACGCGGACGGCAGCGGCTTCACGGATGCCAGTCCTCGAGGCGGCGAAGTCAGCGACGCGGAGGTGCATGAGAAACAGATCGCGTACATCCGCCAGTCCCTCACGTCTCCGCCGGAGCTGTGGGTCGATCAACAGCAGCTCACGCATCACAACGATGCGTTTCGCGCGCGCGACCTCGGCGAGACGCGCGTCATTCGCTGGAAAAATCCGAAGGATGGTCTCGAGATCGAAGGTCTGCTCACGCTGCCTGTCGGATACAAGGGTGGTCGCGTGCCGCTGCTGACGTTCGTGCATGGAGGTCCGGCCTCGCGCTTCGATGAGAACTATCTCGGCTATCTCGGCCACATCTACGCGCCGCACGCGATGGCGTCGCAAGGTTTCGCGGTGCTGCGGCCGAATCCGCGCGGTACCGGCGGTTACGGCCGCGCGTTTCGCACGGCGAACCGCAACGATTGGGCCGGTCTCGATTGGATCGACATCAACGCCGGCATCGACAAGGTCATCGCCGATGGCATCGCCGATCCGCAACGCCTCGGCCTGATGGGCTGGAGCTACGGCGGGTTCATCGCCTCGTGGGCGCTCGGCCACAGCGATCGCTTCCGCGCTGTGAGCGTCGGTGCGCCGGTCGTCGACCTGCTCAGCTTCCACGGTACGACGGACATTCGCGCGTTCATCCCGTCGTACTTCGAAGGAATGCCGCTCGATCTACTGCGCGCACGCAGCCCCTTGTGGCATCTGAAGAAGACCAAAGCGAAGGTGCTGATTCAACACGGCGAAGCCGACGATCGCGTGCCGCTCTCCCAGGGCACAATGCTCTACCGGCTCCTCGACGAGTTGGGAGTCGACGTCACGATGGTGACCTATCCGCGCACCCCGCACGTGCCGCGCGAGCCAAAACTGCGCATCGACGTGGCGCGCCGGAACGTGGAGTTTTTTGTGAAGGCAATGCGCGAATAACTTGCTTCTTGAGTAGGTCGACGCTACCTGCTCTGAGAATGAACAGTGGCGGGCGCTGACAAGTAGTCCCCCGACTTGATCTCACTCAACCCTGTGACGGGACGATTCAGCACGTAAGCCCATGCCTCGACGGAGCGGCCGTTCGACAGCTCTGCTTCAACCAATTCGCGGCGGTACTCATGCGGTTGCGGATCACCGTCCTCGCAGCCTTCGTAACGATCGAGCTGTTGGATCACTTCATTCCAATATTCGGGTCGCACGTCGTACAGCTCGCCCTTCACATAGCGATCGTCTGGCCGCAAGACCATTCCTGGATACTCGCCCAGGTCATACAAGCGGCCAGCGACGCGTGCTTCGCCGAGAAACTTGGCCCGGCGCGCCAGGACGTGGAACATCTCGTGTGACGGATCACTGCGGAGAGTGCCGTACACGAAGAGTTGGGTCGGAGTATCCGCGAGCATTCCGGAATTATCGCGGGACCAATGCTGGATGGGCAAGTCCCCACACTGCCTCTTCGCGTCGCGCACTCAGCTCGCGCCAGAGTGCTGTGTAAACGATGCGGGCGCAACCGACCGTGTCAGAGGGTGCACGTCTCGTTGATGCTAACTTGACTCTTCGCTTCGCTCAGAGTTAGCCGCTGCCGCGGAGCAGCAGCGCGACGGTCATGATCACGCCGATGGCCACTACGAATCCGCGCACGAATTTTCTGCCGAGGCGGCGGGCGATGCGGGCGCCGAGGAGGCCGCCGGCGACGGTGCCGATGGTGAGGATGAGGGCGTCGCGCCAGATCACGGCGCCCGAGAGCGTGAAGTAGATCGCAGCGATGCCGTTGATGCCTACGGCGAGGACGTTCTTCAGGCCGTTCATCTGGTGAATGTCGCTCAGCCCGATCAGACCGAGCGCGGCGAGCATGAGGATGCCCATGCCGGCGCCGAAGTAGCCGCCGTACAGGCCGACCAGAAACTGGAAGAGGAAAACGAACGTCACCCATCCGCGCGTCGGATTCTCATGTGAATGCGCGAGTACGCCGAGACGAGTCGTGATCATTTCCTGCGCGGCGAGGAGGAGTGTCGCGCCGAGAATCAGAAACGGCACGATGCGCTCGAACGTCGAAGTCGGCGTGCGGAGCAACAGCCACGCACCGAGTCCGCCGCCGACGAGTGATGGGATGATCAGGAGCAAGAGCCAACGTCGTGCGGTCGCGAGCTCGCGGCGAAATCCGTACGCGCTGGCGAGCGATCCCGGCCACATGGCTACCGCGTTGGTGGCATTGGCGAGAATCGGATCGCGGCCGAGCCAGACCAGCGCCGGGAAGGACACCAGCGTTCCTCCGCCGGCGATGGAGTTGATCGCTCCCGCGAGCAAAGCCGCGATGAGGATGATGGCGGTGTCGAGCACGGGACGGGATGGTATCGCGGGGGGCTCGTCTACTTCTCAATTCTCAATTCTCAATTCTCAATTCTCAATTCTCAATTCCGGTCCCTGTTGGGGCCAGAGAGAACGGAATTGAGAATTGAGAATTGGGAATTGAGAATGAGAACCGGCCGCCTCTACTTCAACCCTTCGGCCACATACAGCTCCGACAGCACGCGCATGGCGTTGTAGGCGTAGGCGTTGCCGGTCGGCGTGATGAGGACGGGAGCGATTTTGTAGACGCCGGCGGGGTCGGGGGGCATGAATTCTTTCCAGGGCTCGCGGAGGCCGGTGGCGAGGTGGATGCGGTGGACTCGGGCCGGAAGCGCGGTCGGATCGTGGACGAAGATCGTTGCGCCGTCGGCGGACCATTGGATCGGGATCTCGCCTTTCACGGCGCCGGCAAGCGGCGTTGCGGTCGAGCCGTCGAGCGAATAGAGCGCGATGGTTTGCTCGGCGGTCATGCCGGCGACGCGCAGTCCGTCGGGCGAGACCGCGAAGGCGCGCGAGCCGTTGCCCCAGATTTTCTCCGGCGAGATCGGGCTGGCGGTCTCGTCGAGCGTGTCGATGACGATGAGCTGGTAACCACCGTTCTGTTCCATGATGCCGGCCACGATGACGCGTCGCGAGTCGGGGAGCCAGACTGCCCCGTTGTCGAATGCGCCGCCGATATTCAGTTCGCGATGCTGGCCGCTCCCGGTGGGCACGAGCACGAGCTTTGCGCCATGACGGCAGAGCGCCCATCGGCCATCGGGCGAAAGGGAATCGCCGATTCCGTCGCCGAGGCGGATCGGTGCGGGATCGCTGGCGCGGCGGAGATAGACGCCACCCTTGGCGCCGCCGCCTTCACGTGTCTCGCTGAAAAGAATGTTGCGGCCGTCAGCGGAGAGATCGGCCAGCGCGGACCAGTCGAGCCATGACGCGTCCGTTTCCGGTGAAACGGGTGGAGCAACGGATTGAGGATTGAGGATTGAGGATTGAGGATTTTCCGGGGGCGCGGGCGCTGGCGGATCGGGAGCTTTCCAGACGAGTGCTGCGCGCCAGATGCTATTGGATAGGAGCGCTTCGCCTTTTGGCGAGAGATCGAAGATGCGAATGCCTCCGGTGAGGCGCGTGACCAGCCGCACGATGCCTTGCTCGATGTCGACCGAGTAGAGCGCCGGCGGCGCGCCGCTCGATGTTCCCGAGACCCAGATCTGTCGTCCGTCGGGAGACCAGGCGATGCCGGTGGCGCCGCGCCCCCAACCACGCGCGATGGTCACTGGTTGCTTGCGGTCTTCGATGATGGCTACGTTGTATTCGCCGCGCGAGATCTCCAGGATGGCCAGGCGCTTGCCGTCCGGCGCGACACGAACGTGGCGCACCTGATAGGGCGTCTCGTACTTCAACGTACCGATCGGGTATTCGACGCGCGTGGAGGTTCCGTTCTGCCGGATGATGGCCAGCTCGGCGCCGTCCGGCGACCAGTCGGCCTGCAGGACGTTCTCCGCGACTTCGCGCGGCGTGCCTCCGGCGAGCGGTACACGTGCCAGGGTGCCGAGGTTCGTCAGACGATCGCGGCGCAGCAGGACGGCCAGCTCCGACGCCTTCGAGACGGCGAGAACATCGCTGTCGCGCATGCCGAGAGAGCGCGACTCCGTGGCTCCGCGGCTGACGACGAAAATCTCCGGAGGCTTTCCGTCCCACGCCGCGCTGTAAACGATCGACTCGCCATCTGAGGAGTAGCGCGCGGTGCGCACTTCTCCGCGGCGAAACGTCAGGCGATGGAAGGCCGGCTCGACGGGCGTTCCTTTGGCGCGTTGCGCCCAGAGCCAACCGCCGTACGCCGCACCGGCGATCGAGACGGCGTAGAGCAACACCAGCAGTATCGGCGAGATGCGGCGCTTCGGTTTTGTGAGCGGTCGTGCGGGCTGGCGCGTGGTCGGTGTGTGCGCTCTCGTCGCGGAGGTGGCTACCGGACCGATCGCGGTCTGCGCATCCGTGGCAGCCGGATGAAGCCCGCTGGATGTCGCCGCGTGGGCCTGACTCTGCGCGGGATATGCGCCGGTCGTCACGCGCGCCACGTTGGGGAGCGTGTGCGTCGCCGACATCGTCGACAGCATCTCCAGATTGAAGGCGAGGTCGCGCGCCGATTGAAAGCGCACCTCGCGATCCTTCTCCAGGCAGCGGCGGACCAATCGCTCGAGCGTTGGGGGAATGGCGGGCAGGATCTCCGTGAGATCGGGCGGTTCTTCCTTCAGGATCGCGCTGAGCGTCTCGATGCCGGAGTTGCGTTTGAACGCACGCGCACCGCTGAGCATCTCGTAGAAGATCGCGCCGAGACTAAAAAGATCGGAGCGGTGATCGACGCTCTCGCCGCGGACCTGCTCGGGCGACATGTAGCCGACTGTGCCGAGGACCATGCCGGGCTCGGTAGCGGCCACCTCGAACGTCGGACCGTCGGAGAGCGCGTGACCGGTCAGCTTGGCGATGCCGAAGTCGAGAATCTTCAGCCGGCCATCGCGCGTGAGAAAAATGTTGTCCGGTTTCAGGTCGCGATGGACGACGCCCTTCTCGTGCGCCGCGGCCAGACCGAGCGCCATCTGCAGCGCGGCGTCGACTGCCTTGCGCGGCGAGAGCGCGCCGCGCACGAGGCGAGTGGTCAGCGTTTCGCCTTCGAGCAGTTCGCTGACGAGATACGGATTGTCTTCGTCATCGCGGCCGACGTCGTAGATCGTGAGCAGGTTCGGATGATTGAGCATTCCGGTCGCGCGCGCTTCCTGTTCGAAGCGCAGCAGACGCTCGCGGTCGCTGATGGCGACGTTCGTCAGAACCTTGATGGCGACGTCGCGGCCGAGCCGTGTGTCCTTCGCGCGATAGACCACACCCATCCCGCCTTCGCCCACAACTCCACCGATCTGGTACGGGCCCAGGACTGAGTTCGGCTGTAGGGACACGCGGGCATTGTAAACACAGCCGCGGAGTGGCGATGTGATCTGCGTCGTGAGCACGAACGCTGGAATTCACGATCATTTGATCAATCCGGAATGATTGATACTCGCCTGGTCTTATCGTAATAACTCTCACCGCCCGCCGAAACCCGGCACAATCATCAGGAGCTTCATCGCCTTGACTACGATCGACGTGTCTCTTCAGCAGTCGCCCGCCTTCACCAGGCACCTCGGGCAATTCGCCAATCCCAGCGGAACGCATCTCCTCGAGCGCACGCGCTCACTGGGCGACTGGCTCGACCTGCGGATGGAGCTGAATACCTGGCCGTACGCGCGGACGCTTCAGGGAAAGCCGGGCACCGAAACCGTGCTGGAAAGCCAGAATGCACGCCTCGTGGCCGGGATGAACTTCGGCTCGCAGGATTATCTCGGGCTGGCCGGACATCCTGCCATCGCGCAGGCGGCTCGGGAAGCGCTCGATCGGTTTGGTCCGCATGCGGCGGCCTCGCCGATGCTGCAGGGCAACACGGTGCCGGGCCGTGCGGTGGAGCGTGGACTGGGCGACATGCTGCAGGCCGAGCACGTGCTGCTCTATCCGACGGGATGGGCGGCGGGCTTCGGCGCGATCACGGGGCTCGTTCGGCCGTCCGATTCGATCGTGATCGATCAGCTCGCGCACGCCTGTCTGCTGCAGGGAGCGCGCGCAGCAACGCAGAACGTCTACCTGTTCCGGCACAACGACGCCGATGCGCTGCGTCATCGTTTGACGAAGATCCGCGCGAAGGATGCCGACAACGCCATCCTCGTCGTTTCCGAGGGATTGTTCTCGATGGACTCGGACAGCCCGCGCATCGACGCGCTGCAGCAGGTCTGCCGGGAGCTCGGCGCGGTGCTGATGATGGATGTCGCGCACGACTTCGGCGCCACGGGTCCCGGCGGGACGGGCCAGATCGGGATCCAGAACATGCTCGGGAAGGTCGATCTGGTGATGGGAAGCTTCTCGAAGACGTTTTCCAGCAACGGCGGCTTCGTGGCGACGCGCGAGCGATCGGTGCGTCAGTTCCTCGGCATCTACAGCGGCTCGCACATGTACTCGAACGGCATTTCGCCCGTGCAGTCGGCGGTCGCGCATGAGGCGATGCGCATCGTCCGATCGGAAGAAGGCGAGGCGCTACGCACGCGCTCGTTCGACAACATCCTTCGTCTGCGCGCCGGGTTCGAATCGCGCGGCGTGGAGTGCCTCGGCAATCCCAGCAATGTCGTGCCGGTGATGTGTGGTGATGAGACGGTAGCCAAATGGACCTCGCGCCTTCTCGAGGAGAACGGCCTCATCGCCAACCTCGTCGAGTTTCCGGCCGTGCCCCGCGAGCAGGCCCGCTTCCGCTTCCAGATCATGGCCTCGCACACGGAGGAGCAGATCGATCGTGCGGTGGATGTGTTCGTGAAGTGCCTGGAAGAGGCGCGGGAGATCGCGGGGTAGCTTTGGAAGTGCGGCTCCCGCAATCCAAACATTCGCGTGCTACGCTCGCTCACGTTTGAACACCTCCCCACTCATCAAGTTCTGGCTGGCCGTTGGCGTGATCGCGTTGGCGATTCAGCTCGGCAGTGTTCCGCTGATGGACGCGGATGAAGGGCGCAACGCGGAAGTGGCGCGGGAGATGGCGGAGACGAACGACTACGTGATGCCGCGCCTGAACGGGCTGCCGTATCTCGACAAGCCGGTCGTCTATTTCGCAGCCGAGGCAGCGGCGATGGAAGTGCTCGGCCCGACCGAGACCGCGGCGCGCTTGCCGGCCTACCTCTTCACGCTGGCGACGGCGGCAGTGTTGTTCTTTCACGCGCGGCGTCTTTGGGGAACGAATGCGGCGTATGTCGCGACCATCGCGTTCCTGTCGATGCCTCTCGTGATCGCGTTCGCGCGCACGGTGATCTTCGACAGCGCGCTGACGTTCTTCACGACGGTCGCGCTGGTGGCGTTTCATCGCGCCATCGAAGACCGCAATTCGCGATGGTCGATCCTGGCCTGGGCAGCCATGGGCTTCGCCATGATCACGAAGGGTCCGGTCACGTTCGTGCTCGTGCTCTTCGTCGTCATCCCGTATGCGGTTTGGCGCAAGGCGATGCGCGTGGTGTTCCCGATTCTCGGCATCGTGCTTTTCCTGGTTGTGGCGCTGCCGTGGGTCTGGGGCGTGTCGCAGGTCGTGCCGGAGTTTCTCCGCTACGTGCTCGTCACGGAGACGGCCGCGCGCATGGCCACGGACGAGCTCAAACGCACGGGTCCGCCGTGGTACTTCATCCCGTACATTCTCGCTGGCGCGTTGCCGTGGTCGATCGTCGCGCTCGCGAGTTGGAAAAAGCTTCGCAAGCCGGATCCCGACGTCGTGTTCTGGCTGCTGGCGCTGGCGATTCCGTTTCTCTTTTTCTCGCTGTCGCAATCGAAGCGGCCGCAGTACGTGCTGCCGCTGATGGGGCCGATCGCTCTGCTGATCGCACGAGTGTGGGAGGAGGCACGCACGCGGATCGCCGCCATCGTGCTGGCGCTCCTCGGCGCGGTGCTGCTGGCCGGCTCGTTCTTCGTCCATCGCACGAAACTGAAGCCGGAGCTGATGGCGGTAGCGGACGAGACCGCGCTCGCCTTCGGCGCCGCGTTCGCAATCGGCGGACTGATCGCGTTTTTCGCAAAACGCCGCGAGATCGTGCTCATGGCGTTGACGCTCCCGGCTTTCGCTCTGCCGCTCATCGCCACGCCGATGCTGCACGCCGTGGCGGAGCGTCGCTCGACCAAGTCGTTCGTGGCCGAGCTCACCCCGCACCTCACGCCGGCCACGCAGATCATCGGCGTCGAAGCCTTCACCGGCTCGCTGATGTTTTACCTGCAGCGCCCGATCACCGTCGTGACGAAAGACGCCAGCGAGCTCACGAGCAATTACCTGATCCGCCGCTACGAGCGTTTCACGAGCAATCCTCACTCGCCGCTGAAGACGCCGCCGTATTTCGAGCAATCGCTCGCCGCGACGAACCCACGCGTGTACATCGTGCGGTTGAAGGATGTTCACTGGCGGAGAGTGCTCGAAGCGCGCGGCTGGAAGCCGATCGCGGATGGCGCGCATCACGTGGCGTACGCAAGGTAAGGGGACGACGAGGGGCCTCCGGCGGGCCGGCCCGGCCGGCAGCGTTGGTTGGCCTAGCCTGAACGCACGCCTCTCGCGCTGAACGCGGTCCGTGCGAAAACAAACGCTGCCGGCCGTGCCGGCCCGCCGGAGGCCCCTCGTCGTTTCCCCTACAATGCGCGCGCGTGTGTGGCATCTACGGCATGGTCGGCGCGGGAGCGCTGCGATATCCCGCTGTCCTCGACGAAATGGGGGAGGCGCTGCGGCACCGCGGGCCGGACGGCCATGCGGCGTTCACCGGCGTCGACGCGGCCATCGGCACGGAGCGGTTGCGGATCATCGATCTTCACGAGCGCGCGGACCAGCCGTTTGCGTCACCGGATGATCTCGTGTGGCTGGAGGCGAACGGCGAGATCTACAACGCGCCTTCGATCCGTGCGCGCTATCCGGACTATCCGTACCGCTCGCACTCCGACGTGGAGACCATCCTGCCGCTGTATCTCGAGCACGGCTTCGAAGCGGTAGCACAGCTCGATGGCATGTTCGGTCTGGCCATCTGGGATCACCGCACCAAGACGTTGTTGTTGGCGCGCGACCGTGCCGGCGAGAAACCCCTCTTCTACGCGAAGGTCGCCGGCGAGGTGCTGTTCGCGTCGGAGCTGCAGTGCCTCTTGCGCCATCCCGATGTTTCGCGCGAGCTCGACCGTGAAGCCATCGCCGACTATCTCGCGCTCGGCTACATCCCCGAGCCGCGTACCGCATTCACGTCCATCCGCCGCGTGCCGGCCGGGACGTACATGGTTTTTCGCGGCAGCGACGAGAGGACCGTGCGCTACTGGGATCCGACGCGCTTCACTCCGCGTCTCATCGATCCGCGTGAAGCCGTTCTCGAGACGCAGCGGCTGGTCGAGAACGCGGTCACGAAGCAGGTGATGTCCGACGTGCCGGTGGGCGTGTTCGTCAGCGGCGGACTGGATTCTTCGATTCTCGCCGCGCTAGCCTCGTCTGCCATCGGCGTCGATAAGGTCCACACCTTCTCCGCTCAGTTCGCGGAAGCTTCTTACGACGAGAGCGGCGATGCGGCGGCGCTCGCGCAGAAGATGCGCACGAAGCACGTGCCGGTGCGCACGGACGAGGAGACGCTACTCGACGCATTGCAGAACGTGACGCAGCGCGTGGCCGAGCCGCTGGCCGATCCGGCCATCCTGCCAACGTTTCTCCTGGCGCGCGCGGCGCGTGAGCATGTGAAGGTGATCCTGAGCGGCGAAGGGGCCGATGAGTTGTTCGGCGGCTATCCGACGTACCTCGGCCACAAGATCGCGCCCAAGTACGACGCGCTGCCGTCGTTCCTCCGTGCGGGTGCGAAGAAGCTCGCCTTCGCTTTGCCGTCGTCCGGCAAGAAGGTCACGCTCGAGTACCTGCTCAAACGTTTCGTGACCGACGCCGAGCGTCCATGGAGCGAACGCCACCTGCGCTGGTTCGGCACAGGTCTCACGGAACGCGTGCCCGATCTCGATGCGCCGGGAGACGATCCTCTTTTCGGCGCGATGCTGCTCGACTACCGCAGCTACCTCCGCGACAACCTGCTCGTGAAGGTCGATCGCGGCACCATGCTCTCGTCGGTCGAAGCGCGCGCGCCGTTCCTCGACCGCGATGTCACGGCATTCGCGCTCTCGCTTCCCGCCGATCTGCGCGTGCGCGGCTTCACGACGAAGTGGGCGCTGAAAAAAGCCGCCGAAAAGTGGTTACCGCACGAAGTGATCTACCGCCGCAAACGCGGCCTGAGCGTTCCCATCGCCGGCTGGATCAACCACGGCCTCCGCGCCGAAGTCGATCGCCTGCTCGAGCCCGCGCGCCTGCGCAAACGCGGCCTCGTCGACGAACCCCGCGTCACCACCCTCCTCGCCGAACACCGCTCCGGCCACGCCAACCACGCCAAGGCGTTGTGGGCGGTGGTGATGCTGGAGTATTGGCTGGAGAGGTGGGTGGGGGATTGAGTCTCAGAGTCTCAGAGTCTCAAAGTCTCAAAGAGTGTTGTTGGGCGCGCTCTCTGCGACTCTGAGACTCTGCGACTACTCGAACAGCACCGACACAAACCGAATCCCCCACTGCTCCCCGCGCGGGACCATCGAGATCCAGTACAGCGACTGGTGCTCGTTGCCGAGGGAGACGCGGGCCAGGACGCCGGCCTCGTGGGTGTTGTAGGGGTGGAGGAGCGGGGCGGAGAGCTCGACGAGCATGGCGTCGGAGTGCTTGTCGATGTCGCGAACGTCGATCGGATCCCAGGCGCAGGCGCCGCGGCCGAGCTCGATCGGGATGGCGCGGTTGGTCACTGCGGCTGCGGCACGCCGTTTGGCTCCGCGCGGTGTCGTCGAGCCAGCCAATGCGGCCAGATTTTGCGCATTGACGAGCGGCTGCGTCACTTTGACGATCGTCGTCCGGCCGGTGGTGATCGCGTCCATCTTCAGGCGCGAGCAGAGCGCTTCCACGACGCGCGCGGGGAGCACGTCCCATTGCGGCGCCTGGGCCGGCGCGGGCGGTGCGGAAGCGCAGGTGGTGAACAAGAGCGCGCAGATTGCGAGTGTGAGATCGCGAAGTCTTTTCATATGCACTCAAACGGTGGCGGAGCCTTGGGCAACCAGCGCCGTCGGCCGTGCCGACTCAAAATACGATCCTCAGTTGCGGCGTCATCTTCGTTTCGAAGAACGATCGGATCTCGCTGGCTGGTTTGCGGGAGACGAGCTCGCGCGGTGATTCTTCGTACCAGTCGGCGGGGAAGTAGCGGGTGTAGGACTCCTGCGTGAAGCGTTTGCAGAGTAGGGCGATGACGCCGATGTCGTGCTCGCTGCGGATGACGCGGCCGGCGGACTGTACGACGCGGGTCATGCCGGGGATCAGGTATGCGAACTCGAAGCCGGCGCCGTATTGTTCGTCGTAGTACTCCTTGAGCAGCTCCTGTTCGAAGCTCACCTGCGGCAGCGCCGGCCCGACCACCATGACGCCCGACAGCATATCGCCCTGGTAGTCCACTCCCTCGGCGTACATGCCGCCGGAGACGGCCATGATCAGGTTTCCGCGTCTGGGCCGGTCGCGCAGGATGTCGAGGATGGCGTTGCGCTCGTAGTCGGTCATGTCGTTGCGCTGCACCATGACGCGCTTCTGGATCGGCGGCATGCGCTCCGCGATCTCGCGCAGGAAGGCGTAGCTCGGGAAGAGCGCCAGGAAATTGCCGTCGCCGGCATCGGCGATCTCGGCCACGTTTTCGGCGATGCGCACGTAGTGATCGGCGCGGCGTTTGTAGGTCGTATCGACTTCCGAGACGATCACGATCTTGCGATTGCTGCGCGGGAACGGCGAGGGCAGCGACAACTCGGCGGTGCGATTCGCCGGAAAGCCGAGCGTCTTTCGATAGAACTCGAATGGCTCGAGCGTGGCGGAGAGTGCGATCGTGGCGTGCGCGGAATCGAAAATCTCGCCGAGGAAACGCGACGGGTCTTTACAGAAAACCTTGAGTCGGATCCCTTCGTTGGTTCGCTCGACGACGTGCGCGAGCTCGTCGCCCTTTTCGGCAAGCATGTTGGTGAACTTCACGAGCTTGAAATAGAAATCAATAATCGGATCGTCGGCTTCGGCGATGCGGTTCTCGATCTTCCAGCCGATGTATTCGAGGATGATCCGTTCCCACTCCGTCCGCTGCTCCATGAACATCTCGCGGCTCGGCGAGCAGAGCGCCTGCCTGACGTCGCCTTCCAGAACTTCCGCGAGACCGTGGAAGTGATCCGCGAGCATGGCCAGCAGTTCTTCCCAACCTTCGACCCAGCAGTTGCGGCTCATGAACTGCCGGCGCACCTCCTCGAATGACTTCTCGTGCAGCTCCGGCGAGTACCAGGAGCGCCCGCGGTCGACCAGGTTGTGCGCTTCATCGACGACCAGCACGCAATCGCTGTAATCCTTCTCCTGCGTGTAGGTCTTGAGGCCGACATACGGATCGAAGATGTAGTTGTAATCGCAGACGATCACGTCGGC
Organism: Acidobacteriota bacterium; assembly: GCA_030775085.1. Lineage (GTDB taxonomy): Bacteria > Acidobacteriota > Thermoanaerobaculia > Gp7-AA8 > Gp7-AA8 > QHVT01. Next base: position 34,996 of record JALYJW010000005.1, read on the forward strand.
CTGATCGATCAGCTCGAGCGAAACCTCGAACGGACAGACTTCCGTCGACTTCGACAGCTCGAACGTGATGTCTGGATCGAAGTAGCTCATCGACGTGACGATGTTCGACAGCAGGCCGCTCCTGGCCATCTTCTCCGAGTACCGCGCCGCGAACGGGCAGAAGTCCTCGTGGCAGATCATCTCCGTGTGCGCGCACATCTTCTGCTTCGAGCGGACACGCAGCACGCGGAATGAACCGTCGTTGAGAAGATCGAGCGCCTTGACCGCGGCGTCCTGTTGCAACGTCTTCGAGGTCAGAAAGAAAAGCTTCTTCCCGAACCGCAGCGACTGTTGCAGCGCCGGATAGAGCACGGCCATCGTTTTTCCGATGCCGGTGGGCGCGGAGACCAGCAACGCATCGCGCTGCACGATGGCGCGGGCAACGGAGGCCACGATCTCTTCCTGCCCGCCGCGCATGATGTCGAAGGGGAATTGCAGCGTCTCTGCGAAGGAGCGTTTCGCAGTGCGCAGCGACGATTCGACTTCGATGTTTTCGACGAGCCTGGCCAGACTGGCGTGCAGCGTCGTCTCGACGTTCTGCCGGTCGAACTCCGTGTCGATGATCTTCGCGTCGCCGGAGACGAGATCGATGAGCACGAGCTGCGGCGCGAAGACGAAACCGTCGAGGTCGGGCTGCGCGGAAAGGAAGTACGAATACAGCAACAACTGATACAGGTGCCGTTGCAACTTCTCCGACCTGTAGAGTGCTTCCAGCTCCAGATCGAAGTGAATCGACTTCACTTCCTCGATCGAAACACGCTTCGCTTCCTTGTCGACGGAGAGGCCGTCGATGCGCCCGGTGACGGTGATGCTCCATCCGCCGACGCTCGCGCGATGCACGACATGGACCTCGGCGCGATAGTGCGGATCCTCATTCGCCCTCTCCTCGGCGCGCCGCGTGTGGATGTCCTGCCCGATCCACATCCTGCGGAATCCATCCCCGCGCTCGACGCCGATCCGGCGATAAGTCGACTCCTGAACGAGATCGCCGACGCCGCAGACGATCTCCCGTTTCTCGTAGTCGACACGCATTATTCGTAGTTTAACCGGGAAGGGGAAACGACGATGGGCCTCCGGCGGGCCGGCACGGCCGGCAGCGCTTGTGTTCGGTCCTACAACTTCTCGACGACGTCGCCGAGGAGATACGCGTCGTATTCGCCTTCGCGATACGGGCCGAGTGCCAGCGCTGGCGCGAGGGTCTTCGTCGATAGGCGTTCGTACATTTCGCGGACGCTTTCTTTCTTCTCGGTCAGCACCGCGGCGGTGAGCTCGCCGCGGAGGGAGAAGAGGCGTTGGAAGTCGCCGCGGGGCAGACGGAGAGGGCGGCGGACGTCGTCGGAGCGGGGATCCCATTCGCCGATCAGCACTTCGTCCTCGAGATCGAGCGACTGTGTTTTCACGCAGATCACGATCTCGGCTTCCAGGACCCGCTCGGTGGTCTTCGTGTCGGCCGGCGAGACCGCGGCTTTCCATGCGCCGGACGATTCGCGCCTGCGGTTGAAGTCCTGGCGGAGGAGGATGAGGAATGACTCCTGCGGCTCCATCGGCACGACCTCTTCCGCTTCGCCCGCGGCAAGCGGCACGAGCTCGCCGACGTCGATGTTCTCGAGACCTTTCAAGGCCACGTTGCCGATGAGGCGCGTGCCGACCAGCTCCGTCCCAGCCACGCCGGCTGAGAAGGCGACGTAGTTGCCCCAGGAGGTCTTGACGCGGAAGAGCGGCGTACCTTCATCGGACAGCTCGTTCGAGAGCTCCTGCAGCAACGCCATCGACGCAACGATTCCCTCGTTGACGAGGTGATTGTTGGCGTCGAGATAGGCGTAATACTCGCGGGCGTGCTCTTTGTGATCGATCACATCCACGCCGCGCGCGAGCGGCGCGAAGAACTGCTGCACCTTGGCTTGTTCGTAGCCGTGCGCGATGAGGAACTCGGCGATCTCCTCGATCTCCTTGTTCGCTTTTCCGGTGGTCAGGCGCGAGAGCTCGACGATGCCGGGGCCATAGAACTCGGTGATGCGCTCGTTGGATTCGAACGAGGTCTTCATCGGCAGGAGCCGGTAGTAGCCGTAGTTGAGGGCGACGCGCAGGCCTTTGTTGAAGGCGAAGCCCTGGCGTTTCATCTCGGAGTAGAAGCGCTGGATCTCGACGGCGCCGCGCACGAGTCGCAACGCGCGGCGGGTGGTGTAGAAGGCGCCATCGCCGAGGAACTTCTCGAACTGGAGAAGATGCCGCTCGGCGATGCTCTCGAGCTTGCGCTGGAACAGCAGCATCTGCCGGTACGACCGCATCTCCTCCTTTCCGCCGCCGCGCCGAATGTTTCCCAGCGTCTCCGAGAAGGCGGAGATGTCGTAGATCATCCCGAAGCGATGCACCATCGGATCGAGCACCCCGACGCGGCCGAAATCCATCGGCCGCGTGGAGCGCGAGTAGGTCGTGGCGGAGCCGGAGCCGGAGCCGGACCGGCGCTCGGCGGAGACGATCTGGCCGTCGGGCAGCGTGTTCATCCAGGTGATGCCGCGCCGCAGTTGATTGAGGACGGCGAACTCGCGGACTCGCCGGGCGATGAGCTGGAACTGCTCGCGCTCTTCGCGCGTCACGGCGTTGGCGGCGGTGGGGTGCTCGAAGAAGAAAGTCTCGAAGCGCGGGTCGAGCAGCAGCGCCAGCGTGATGCCGTGATCGGGATTCGCGCCGAAGAGCGGGATGGCGGCGCGGAAGGCGCGGTCTTTCTGCAGGAGCTCGCTGGCGGTCGTGCGCAGCCTCTCGAACGAATCGCGGAAGTTCTGAAAATCGCGCCGCAGGTAGCCGGACACGAAGTTTCTCAGCTCGCGCAAATCAGGACCGATGAATTCCTCGGTGAGGATCAGCACGTCGTCCTGCAGGAGCCGGAAGAACTGCATGCCGCGCAGTTCGTCACCCTCGAGCAGCGGCGCGGTCCGCGTGACCAGTTGCGACATCTGCTCGCGCGTCTCGCTGACCCAGCGGCCGAAGATGCGGTACTTGAGCGTATCGCCGAGGGCCCGGCCGGTCTGGGCGTCGATGGCGCTGATGCGGCGCGGAATGTTGGCGAAGTGACGCGCCAGATCCATCGAATGCGCCAGCCAGAAAACAGCGTGGTAGTCGGTGAGCACGTTCGAGACGAGCGCGTTCTCGGCCACCTTCATGAGCTGCGTGACGTACGCGCCCATGGCCGCCTGAGCCTTTTCCTTCGACGCGGCGCGATTGACCTGGCAGGACGTTTCCTCGGCCAGCCAGCGGTCGAATTTCGTCTCCAGCTCCTTCATCACCAACGCTTCGCTGACCGGGAACCCCAGCGCCGGCGCCTGCGTCTCATCGGCCGGGAAAATCTTGTAGGGCTGCGGCAGCAACCCCTCCGCGCGCGGAAACAACTCGCGCAGCGACCGCTCCAGATCGGCCGGCAGCAGAAACGTCGCCGCGTCAGGGCGCGTCGCGAGATAGGAGATGAGGGACTTCATGGTGTCGAGCGGACCCGGGCGGGAAGTATACGGAAAGCGGCCAGTTCCATTCTCAATTCTCCATTCTCAATTCCGGTCCCTGCTCCGAGGCACGAGGGGACGGAATTGAGAATGGAGAATTGGGAATTGAGAATTACACTGGAGCGATGCCCCCCACCATCGTCCCTGCGCTTTGTTCTCGTTGCAATGGCTCGGGATGGATTCCGTTGCCGGGGGATCACCTGCGCGTGGAGCCGTGCGAGTGTCAGGGCGATCTGCGGCGGCACCAGCGGCTGGCCAGCGCGAACATCCCTAAGCGTTACGAGCACTGTTCGCTGGACACGTTCCGGGAAGAGACGACCGTCCTGAAGAACGCCAAGCGGCGCGTGCAGGAGTTCGTCGACCTCTGGCCGAACGTGTCGGAAGGGAAGGGCCTGCTTTTCATGGGCGGTTGCGGAGTCGGCAAAACCCACCTGGCCGTGGCCGCGCTCGTGGAGATCATCGACAGCGGTAAGCCGGGGCGGGTGATGTTCTCGAACTTCCAGAACCTGATCCAGGAGATCCAGGCTTCGTTCGATGCCGATACGGCGACTACGAAGGCGGAGATCATGCGACCGATCCTCGAAGCAGACCTGCTCGTGCTCGATGAGTTGGGATCGCAGAAGCCGACGCAGTTCGTGCATGACATCCTCTATTACGTGATCAACACGCGCTACAACGAGGAGCGGGCCACGATCTTCACCACGAATTACTACGACCGCTCGGCGGACGCAAAGGAAGAAACGCTCGATCAGCGCATCGGCACGAGGCTGCGGAGCCGGCTGTTCGAGATGGCCCAGGTGATCGAGTTCGCCGGCGCCAAGGACCATCGGCGGAACACGCTGTGACGAGCGCGATGAGACGCGGTGTTTTCGATGTCCTTCGCCGCGGTGCCGACAACACGATCGCGAACTGGCAACTGATCCTGATCCGCATCGCCGGGATGCTGGTGTTCGCCGTCCTGACCGTGCTTGCGGTGATCGTGGCGCTCGTGCCGATCCTCGTTTCGGTCGGCATCGAGCTGTCGAACCTGACCACCATCGACGATGTCGAGGGCGCGCTTTTTTCGCTCATGGAGAAGTGGATCCTTCTGGTTTGGATCTTCGTTGCGATCAGTGTGCTGTTGCTTATTTTCATCGCGCTGCACTCATTCGTGGTGGCGGGATCCGCGCGCGTGTATGTCGATGCGGAGCGCATGGCCGGGCCGGCGCTGACCGGTGCGCGATCGCGATTCCGCGCCTTCTCGATGGAGCGCTGGCTGGCCGGTGGAAAAGACGGCTGGTGGACGGTTTTCTGGATTTACAACGTGGCCTGGGGCCTGGCCGGGCTCATTCTGCTCATCCCTCTGCTCCCGACGATGCTTGGCGTTTTGATGTTGCACGAAAAGCCTCCGGCCGCGGTCACGGTCGGCTGCGCGGGTCTCGTCATCACGGTGCTGCTGATGCTCATCGTCGGGCCGCTGACCGGCATCTGGGTCAATCGTTCGATCAATGACTGGGCGGTCCATCGCTTCGGCGCCCGCGAGTCGCTGGCGGCGGGCCGTGCCGCGATGCGCACCGACTTCGGCCGCCACTTGCTGGTCTTCATCGCGGTGTTCGTCGTGTCGATGGCCGGTGCGTCTTTCTTTTCGAGCTTCTCCTTCCTCGCGGCATTCGGCGACATCTTCGGCCGGCACGACGGAGCGTTCAGTTTTCTCTTTCCGCTGCGCATCATGGGCTCGGTCCTCAGCACCATTTTTTCGACGATAGTGAGCGCGTGGTACCTGACGTCGTACTCGGCGCTGGCGACGGAGTGACGGGGGAGTCGCAAAGTCGCAAAGTCTCAAAGTCTCAAAGTCTCAAAGAGCGCGTTGTCTCACTCTTTGAGACTTTGCGACTTTGAGACTTTGCGACTCCCCGTCTAGACTCAGGCCCGATGTCGTACGACCGTTTCCTCTCCCGTGACGCCCATGCCTTCCGCCCGTCCGCGATCCGGGCGTTTGCGAAGCTGATCAACGATCCGAACATCATTTCGTTCGCGGGCGGCGTACCGAATCCAGACACGTTTCCGGCGGAGCGGATTGCGGCTGTCGCGGAGAAGGTCATCCGCGAGCGTCGTGCCGTGGCGCTGCAGTACGGGCCGACGCGCGGGTTGCCGCGACTGTGCGCTTCGATCGCCAGCATCTGCGGAACGCGCGGCATCGAATGCACGGCGGATGACGTGATCGTGACCACGGGATCGCAGCAGGCGCTAAATCTCATCGCACACACGCTGCTCGATCCGGGCGATGTGGTGGCCGTCGAGCTGCCGACCTACATCGGTGGCTCGGCATCGTTCTTCGCCCGCAGCGCGGAGCTCGTGGGCGTGCAGCAGGACGATGAAGGAATCGTTCCGCAGTCGTTGCGCGCGGTGGCTTCGCAGCGGCGCATCAAGCTGCTCTACACGATTCCCAATTTTCAGAATCCATCGGGCAGATTGATGACGCAAGCGCGGCGCGCGGCCGTGCTCGAGATCGCGGAAGAGCACGACTTTCTGGTCATTGAGGACGACCCGTATGGGGAGCTCGTGTATGTCGATGGTGCGGACACGACCTCGATGGCTTCCCGTGACACGCAGGGCCGCGTGATCTATCTCGGATCGTTTTCCAAAGTATTGGCGCCCGGCCTGCGCTGCGGATGGGTGGTGGCGGCGAAGCCGATCCTCGAGCGTCTCGAAATCGCCAAGCAGGCCGCCGATCTCTGCTCGGGCATGCTCGACCAGTCGATCGTCGACGAGCTCGTGGCCGGCGGCGAGCTCCCGCCGCAGATCGAGCGCGTGCGCGCGTTCTATCGCGGCAAGCGCGGCGTCATGATCGCAGCGCTCGAAGAGCACTTCGCGGACAAGGCTCGCTGGACTTCCGCCGACGGCGGCCTCTTCACGTTCGTCACGTTTCACGACCCGAGCCTCGATACTGCGGCGCGCATCAACGACGCCGTGGCGCGAGGCGTTGCCTACATCCCCGGCGGCCCGTTTTTCGTCGACGGCAGCGGCAGGAACACCATGCGGCTGACGTTCGCGAAGGAAGGGGATGAGCGGATTCGGGAAGGGATGCTGCGGCTGGCCGGGGTCTTCATCGTTTAGACTACCGCCAACGTTCTCTCGGAGGATTTCCCTTGGATCATCATCGTGGCGGTTGGATCGAAATCATCGCTGGAGGCATGTTCTCCGGAAAGTCGGAAGAGCTGATCCGGCGGCTGCGCCGTTCCGTCATCGCACGCCAGCGCGTGCAGGTCTTCAAGCCGATTCTCGATGACCGTTTTGCAACGGACGAAGTGGTCTCGCGCGATGATCGCCGTCTCAAGGCGCACGCCGTGGCCACAAGCGCCGAAATGCTGGCGCGCGTTGAGATCGGCGTGCAGGTCGTGGGCGTCGATGAGATCCAGTTCTTCGACGCCGGCGTCGTCGAAGTTTGCATGCAACTGGCCGATGCTGGGATCCGCGTCATTGCCGCGGGACTCGATCAGGACTACATGCGACGCCCGTTCGGTCCGATGCCGGCGCTGCTCGCAGTGGCGGAGGAAGTCTCGAAGATGCACGCCGTCTGCGTTCGTTGCCGCGGTGCGGCCCACTACTCGCAGCGCGTGGCCGGCGGAAACTCGCAGGTGGAAGTCGGCGACTCCTCGTACGAGGCCCGCTGCCGCCACTGCTTCGAGGCCTACCACGCCGCCCCCGAGGAAACGCCGGCGGTGCAACTGACCATCCCGCAACCCGTCGCCGGAAACGCGTGAGCAGGATTTTGGAGTGCGGCTACCGAGCTCCAAAATGGTTCGCACTCCTGTTTCTCGTTTTCGTCAGTCTCTCCTGCGGCGATGCCGAGGGGGTGGCGCAGGATCCGGTGGAGCTCGAGGCGGAAGAGGCGTTCGTCGCGTATCTGCGCATCGACACCACCAACCCGCCTGGCAATGAGACCAGCGGGGCCACGTATCTCCGCGATCTGCTGGTGAAGGACGGTATCGAGGCGCGGCTGATCGGCGACGATCCGAAACGTCAGGCTGTGTACGCGCGACTTCGGTCGGATGCCACGCCGCGCGAGAAAGCGCTGCTGCTGCTCAGCCACATTGACGTCGTTCCGGCGGATCCAACGTTGTGGCGCAATCCGCCGTTCTCCGGGAAACGCGAGGGCGGCTACATCTGGGGCCGCGGTGCGCTCGACATCAAGTCGCTGACGATCGCGCAACTGATGGCCTGTGTCGATCTCAAACGCCGGGGCGCGAAGTTGCGCCGCGATGTGATTTTTCTGGCCGTGCCGGACGAAGAGCTGGGCGGAACGCTCGGTGCGAAAAAACTGCTCGAGCAGTACCCAGCGCTTTTCGAAGATGTCGGCTTTGTTCTCAATGAAGGCGGCTCGAACGAGACGGCCGTTGACAAGGTCTTGTTCTGGGGCATCGAAGTGCAGCAGAAGATCCCGCTCTGGCTGCGCATCACCAGCGAGGCTGGCGGCGGTCATGGTGCCGCGGGTGCCGCGCATGGCGGAGCGACGGCGAAGCTCATTCGCGCGCTGAGCGCGGTCGACGCGATCGAGACGCCTTATCGTTTGGTGGATATGGTGGCGCGCACCGCTGCGATGTCGGCGGCTGTGCGCAAGGACGGAGGCGGACAGCGGCTGCGCGCGCTGCGCGAGCCGCTCGACGTGGCATTCATCGAACGGGAATTGCCGGCCGGCTATCGGGCGCTGCTGCGCGACACGATCACCATCACGCGCCTCTCCGCCGGCAACGCAGTGAACTCGGTCCCATCGCGCGCTTTCGCCGAGGTCGACATCCGACTGTTGCCTGATTCGTCGCCATCGCAATCCAATGCAGCCAGCAACGCCATGCTCGCCCGTGTGCGCGAAGCGGTTGGACAGAACGCGACCGTCGAGGTGATCCTGGCGGGGGAGCCCACGCCCGAGAGTCCTTCCTCGGGAGAGCTGTACGACGCGTTGTCGCGTGTCTTCCGCGCATCCGCTCCCGGCTCCACCGTCGGCCCGCTCGTCTCGCCCGGCACCACCGACAGTCGCTTCTTCCGCGCGCGCGGCATCGTCGCTTACGGAATCGCCCCGTTCAAAGTGAACTACTACGACGCCGACGGCGTTCACGGCAACGACGAAAAAATCCGCACGCGTTTTTTCAGCGAAGGCGTGGGCGTGATGCGGAAGATCGTGAGAGAGTTCTGTGAAAGACCGGCGAAATAGTCGGCGGTCGTCAGTCGGCGGTCGGCAGTAGAAAAACCGCTGACCATTGCTAGCATTTTGAGCCGACGCGTTGTGACGAGCTCTGTGAACGAATGACTGAAGAGAGCAGTGCGAACCATTTGACGGCTGGCAATCAGAAGGCCGGCGGCGGGGGCTCTCCACTGCCGACCGCCGACCGCCGACCGCCGACTCTCTTCGCCCGTCACCGCTTCGCACTCGCGCTGCTGCTGTTGCTCGCGGTGATCATCTTTCTTCCCGCGCTCGTGAAGCGCGAGGTTTTCACGCTCCGCGATCACTTCGATTACTTCCAGCCATTGCGTGCGTTTACGGCCGAGGAGTTGAGCGCGGGGCGATTGCCGCTGTGGAACCCGTACAGCGCATCGGGCGAACCGTGGCTGGCCAATCCGCAGACCGGTGTTTTCTATCCGCCGGCGTGGCTTTTTCTGGTGCTGCCGTTCGAGACGGCCTACATGCTCTTCCTGTTGCTGCATCTCATCGTCCTTGGCTGGGGCGCGTATTTGCTGTTCGCGCGGCGCGCTTCGCCGGGGGCGGCGATGGTCGGTGCGGCGGCGCTCATGTTCGGCGGTCCGGTGCTCTCGCTGCTCGATGTCTCGAACAACTTCGCCACGCTTTCATGGATCCCTCTCGCGTTGTGGTGCGCGCTCGCAGGAACCTGGCGTCGCGGCGGTGTCGTGCTCGCGCTGGCGTTCCTCGGCGGCGAGCCCTTCTTCGCCGCGCTGGCCGCGTTGATGTACTCGGTCGTGATGATGAACGCACGGCGGTATCGCGATCTGCTCGCTGCGGCGCTTCTCGCGTTCGGGCTTTGCGCCGTGCAGCTCGTTCCATTCCTCGAGTTCGTGGCGAACAGCGATCGCATGGGCGGAATGGAGGGCTCGCTCATCCTCCGCAACTCCATGCAACTTCGCGACTGGCTGAGCGTTGCATGGCCCAACCTCTCAGCGACAGAGCGGCAACAGCAGTTCATCCCCGTTCTCTACATCGGCATCGGCGCGATCGTGCTGGCGATCCTCGGCATCGCGTTCGGATCAAGAGCATCTGCAACGCGGCGTGAGGTTGTGGGCTGGCTCGTGTTGCTCGTCGCTGCAGTCGCGCTTTCCACCGGACCGGTCTGGTTGTCGCGACTCCCGCTCACGCTTTTCCGAGATCCGGCGCGTCTCGTGCCTTTCGCTGCGCTGGCCGTCGCAGGCCTGGCCGTGATCGGCTGGCAGCGCGTGCGTACCGATCGGCGCTGGCTCGATCTGCTGATCGTGCTCATCATCGCAGGCGATCTCCTAATGCGCGCGCGTCCGCTGCTCGTGTCCGCACCGTTTCGCCGCGACGTCGTTCCGTACGACGCGTCGATCGGCGCTTCCGCAAAAGTCCTCCGCTTCGGCGAAATCGATCCCGGCCAGCGCGAAGCATGGATGTCGGGCTATCTGAATCTCTACGATCGTCGTTTCGATGCGTTCACCGCCGCTCCGCTCGCCTCGGCGGCTTACGTGCGGATGTACCGTCGATTGCTGCAGGACGCCAGGCTCGACTCATTCGAGTACGCCGGCATCGAGTACCTTCTGACGACGGCTCATCCGCCGCCGCCATGGCGTCCGATCGAGGCGGCAGGCACGGTTCGTGTTTTCCGGAACCAACAGGCTTTTCCGATGGCCGCGCACTTCACACCGGGCTCGCCTTCGATCCGCTGGGCGAGTTGGACGCTCGATACATCGTCGGCGAGACTCACGGTCAACGCGCCGAGGGACGGGATGGTGGTTTTGCGACAACAACCTGCGCGCGGATGGCGCGTGACGGTGGACGGCAAGCGCGCCGAGCCGCTCGTCATCGACGGAATTTTTCGCGGCGTGAGCGTCACGAAGGGACAGCACGAGATCCTCTGGACCTATCGTCCGCCTTCGCTTTTCATCGGCGCCGCGTTGACCATGATGACGCTGGCCACGATGCAAATTCTTGCGTTTGTCAAGCGTTCTCGAAAACGATGAAGAACGAAAGTTTTTTCTTCCTGTCCCTCGAATCTTGAGTAGTAGAATCCACGCTTCCGCCAACATCACCTCTGAGGTCAACATTGAAATGCTAAGCATCGACGATCGCTTGAACGCCATCATTCGCGAACTGATTGGCAACGGAATCACACTCGCACAGGCGGTCGAAGCGTTCGAAGGAAAGTACATCGTGGCGGCAATGACGACGAGCAAGGGGAATGTCACCCAGGCATCCCGCAAGCTCGGCGTTCACCGCAATACTCTGCACAACAAACTGCGCACGCAGACGATGCTGAACGGATTTGCCGAGTCCGTCCGTCCAGTCCGCCGGCGTATTTCGCACAAGCGGGTCTCCGCTCCGGCCACCCGTCCGAGCAAGAGCACCCGCGGCTCACGCTGATCGGCGGGCAGGCGGCCTTGGCGCGCTCACTGGCAAACCCGCAGCGTCCCGAGCTTCATCAGGCGATCATCGAGCTCCTCCGCCAGCGCGGAAACCGGCTGCTCGGTGTGCGGGAGATTCACGAGCGGCTCGACGATCCCGACATCCCGCGCGAAGAATCAGATCGCGCGGTCGAAGAGCTGGAGCAGGAAGGGACCATCATTCCTGTCCGCGGCAGGCGTTTCTCGCTGCTCGAGTTCACGCCGTATCACGCCGGCTCGATCAAGGTTTTCAACGACGGCCATGGAAACGTCCTCGGCGCGCGCGGAGAAGGCAGCGACGAGCCCGACGTCTACATCGACCGCCGCAACATGAAGGGCGCCATGAATGGCGATCTCGTCATCGTGCGCGTCGACAAGGGCACGGGCAAGCGACGCAGGATCCGCGACAAGGAATACATCGACGGCGAAGTGATCCGCATCCTTCGCCGGGCGCATCGCACGGTCGTGGGACGCTTCCATCTCGCGGAGCAGCCGTACGTCGTGCCGTTCGACATCCGCATCGACAATGACATCCTGATCGATCGCGACGCCACGCTCGAAGCGCGTGACGGCGAGATGGTCGACGTCGAGATCGACCGCTACCCCGACCGCTCCACGCATTTCGCGCACGGCCGTGTCGTCGAGGTTCTGGGGTTCATCGGCGATCCCGGCGTCGACATCGAAGTCGTCCTCCGCAAGCACCATATCCCTCACGAGTTTCCGGAAGAAGTGTTGCGTGAGGCGGAGGCCATCGGCGTCGAGGTTCCGCAGGATGTAATTGCCCAACGCGTCGATCTGCGCGATCGCAATATCGTCACCATCGATGGCGAGACCGCGAAAGACTTCGACGACGCCGTGGAAGTGCAGGCACTGCCCAACGGCAACTATCTCCTCGGCGTACACATCGCCGACGTCGCGCACTACGTCACCGAAGGCAGCGCACTCGATGCGGAAGCGTTCGAGCGCGCCACGTCCGTATATTTCCCAGGCCGTGCCATCGCCATGCTGCCCGAGCGTCTCTCAAACGGAATCTGCTCGCTCAACCCGAAAGTCGAGCGGCTCACGTTCACGTGCGAGATGGAGATCGATCCGAAGGGACGCTTCATCAATCACAAGATCTATAAGTCGGTGATCCGCACGCGCGAGCGGATGACGTACACACAGGTCAACGCGATTCTCACGGAGCGAACGGCGGAGCACGAACAGCGCTACGGATATCTCCTCGCCGATTTCGAGCGGATGCATACGCTGTACGAGATCCTGCGCGCGCGCCGCGAGCAGCGCGGCTCGATCGATTTCGATCTCCCCGAGGCTGAAGTCATCCTCGACGAATCGGGCGACATCGAGGCCATCCGCGGCACGGAGCGGAACGTGGCTCATCGGCTCATCGAGGAGTTCATGCTGTCCGCGAACGAGACCGTGGCGCGCGAGCTCGTGCTCGCGAATCAGCCGGGGATCTACCGCGTCCACCATCCGCCGGACGCGCAGAAGCTGGAAGACCTCAAAGAGATCCTCAAGGAGTTCAAGCTCAAGCTGCGCGGCAACGTCGAGGAGATTCGTCCCGGCGAATTGCAGCGCGTGATGAAGGAAGTGGCGGGCCGGGCCGAAGAGCGTTTCCTGACGAATCTCGTGCTGCGCTCGATGAAACGCGCCTTTTACTCCGAGGAAAACGACGGACATTTCGCGCTCGCCTTCGAGCACTATTGCCACTTCACCTCGCCGATCCGCCGCTATCCCGATCTCATCGTCCACCGGCGTCTGCTCGAGTTGATCACGAGCGGTGCGTTGTACGGCGACCGGCGGCAGCAGGTGGAGAGCGCTCACCCCGGCTACGCGCAACAGTCCAGCGAGCGCGAGCGCCGCGCCGAGGAAGCGTCGCGCGAAGTGCTCGAGTGGAAGAAAGTCATCTTCATGCGCGACAAGGTCGGCAACGAGTACACCGGCATCGTCACCGGTGTCGCGGCGTTCGGCCTTTTCGTCGAGCTCGACGAGATCTTCGTGCAGGGTATGGTGCCGGTGGCCACGATTGCCGGCGACTTCTGGCGCTATCACGACCGCGAGCACGCCATGCGCGGCGATTCCACCAACCGCGAGCTGCGCCTCGGCGATCAGGTCCGCATCCGCGTCGAATCGATCGACGAAGACCGCCACCAGATCGAGTTCCGCCTTCTGGAAGTGCGCGGCGTGCCGATTCGGGAGCGGGAGCGCGAGCGCGAACGGTAAGTTCTGTCTGGTCCGATGGTTGCCAAGCGGTGTATTGTTATTCGCTATGACCGACCGCAACGACGCGAGCGCACGTCTTCGACAACTGATCGATGAGCGTGTGACCCTGGAAACGAAGCTTCAGAATGAGCCGGGCGAGCTTCCGGACGCCACGTCGCGCGAGTGTGAAGCGAAGTATCAGTCGCTGCAGCGTCAGCTCGCGTCGGTCTTCAAGGAATCGACGGACACGCAGCAGCGCGTCACGGCCATGCTCGAGATGATGCGCATCCTCGAGAACCGGCTGGTCTACCTGCAGAACTTCATCGTCGATCCCACTTCCGAGAACCGCCTGCTGGCGCAGCTCGTGACGCGCTTCATCGACGACATGAGCCGCGAGAAGAGCACCGTGCTGACGACGCTGGAGGCGACGTACTTCCGCGCCGTGGCGGCGCTGTACGGCGGCGATCCGGGCAAGGCGCGTGAAGGATTTCGCGCGGCGTGTGCCTCCGAGGAATCGGACGAGGCGAACGACATCAAGTACAAATCCTACGTGATCCTCGGGCATCTCGCGCACGATGACGCGGACTACGCAAACGCCAAAGATCTGCACGACCAATCGATGCGCTACTCGGCCAATGACAACGTCACGGCGCAGGCTCTGGCCCTCAAGGCGCTCAATTCGTATGCCCTGCAGGATCACGACGACGCCCTGCATCTCTTTCAGGAAGCGCTGGGGCTGTTCGATGAGAACAAGCCGTTCTTCAACTCCTACTTCTTCCGTAACGCGTTGCTCTTTTGTGGCGCGATCCACTTCGACCGGCACGACTACGCAAGCGCCGAATCGTTTTATGACCGCGTGATCGGCAATGCCGACCAGAGCTCATTCGACTTCTTCGACGCGCTCTCCCACCTCGGCCGCATTTACTACGCGCAAGAGCGATATCAGGATGCTGTTTCGTCCTTCGAGAAAGCCGTGCAGACGCACCGCTTCAGCGAGAACGAATACATCGTCGATACCTGGTTCTGGATCGCGCGCTGTCACCTGCGCCGCAACGACGCCGGAGAGGCGCGCAAGTACCTCGAGAAAATCGCGGCTACTGACGTGCGCTACGAAAAGAAGCCGCAGGCGGTGGAGCTGCTGCAGCGAATCGCCTGAGCCGCAGCTATCCCAATCATGACCATTGACGAATTCGAGCGACAGGTGATCACTGCTCTCCTGGCGGGCGACGATCCGATCCTGGAGACGTTGCGCCAGCAATATGCCGCGGCGTCGGCGAGGGGCCGCGAGAAGAAGGCCACCGGGTTCGTGACGCGCTTCGACGTCCCGCAAGACGTTCCTGCCATCGAGCGGAAACTGCTGCACCTCGACGATCTGCAACTGCAACTCGCCGGCGTCGCGACGCCCGCCGATGTGTCAGTCCATGTACACAACGGACGTCTGCGCTCGTTGGAGTGCTTCATCTACGGCGGCGCGTTTCCGGAGGAGCCCGCAATCGAGGCAGCCTGGTATTACGGCACCGAACGATTCGCAGGCATCACGCCGGAGCTGATCGCGCTGCGCGATGTCGACGATTTACTGGAAGAGGACGAGTAGGGAAAGCTACTGCTTCTCGGCGACGACCATGTCGCTGTATTGATCGAACAGCGAGGTCACCCAGATCTCCGGCCTTTTCTTTCCGCGCTCCAGATCGAGACGCAGCGGCAGGTTGGTGTTGCCGAGAACTTTATCGCCGGCCATGACGCGGAGCTCGACCGGATTGCCGGTGGCAGTATCGACTGCCGTGACGGTGATGGTGTTCGCGCCGGGCTTCAGTTGCGTTGCCGGTGGCGTGATTTCCACTTTCGCCGTTGGAACTTCGATGGGCATAGGGATGGTGAGCGGCTTGTAGCCGGTGGCCTCGAGGGTTGCCGTCGGGCAAACGATTTCGCTGCGTTTGCCGGCATTCGTCACGCGCTTCAAGCTGGAGCGCCAGCCCAGGAGCGTTCCTGTTTTGGCAGGCCCGTCGGTCAATTTCACCTTGCCGGCGTCGACGCTCAGGGAAGCTCGGACCGGGATGTGCGTCTCTGCGTCGTACGCGAAGACCGTGAGCTCTCCGTCGTAACCGAGATCCATCGTCTGCGGCTGGATCCATGCCTCGAGCGTGCGGAGCTCGCCGGAATTCTGTCCGGCAGTGCATTCCTGCGAAGTCTTGTACAGGTCCGAGACATTCGCGATGCCGATGAAGTAGACCGTCGCCACCATCCGGCATTGCGTGCGATCCTCGGATCCGTCAGGAAAGCGCTCGCAGGTGCCGAGGAAGTCTTCGCGCATCAGATCGATGCACCAGACCCAGGTATTGTCCTTCACGGTGAAACAGTTCGCGATCTTGGTGCAGAGCGGCGCGAACTGTCTCAACATCTCATCCCAATGGCCGTCGAGCCACGCCTGCTTGATGTCGAAGCCGCGGAGGGTCGCGCCGTAGTCGAACACGCGGTCCTTCGCGATCGACTTGCAGACCCGCGCCGGATCCGCCGCGCATGGGCTCGGTGTGTAGTCGGAGGGGAACGCCTCACGTGCCGGGATCTGGGATGCGCTTTGAGCAAGCGCCGGCAGCGCCAGCAAAAACAGGAGGAGAGCTTTTTTCATCGTGGTCAGTGGAACCGCGTCACGACGAACGCAATGTCATCCTTGAATTCTTCCGTTGCCGCGAATGCGTTGACATCGGAATAGATGGCGTCGAAGACCGGTCCGACGCCGGCGTTGCACGTGCCGTCGAGGACCGCCGCAACGCGATCGATCGAGTAGAACTCGCCGTTTTCATCGACGCGGTCCGTCAAACCGTCGGTGTAGACGAAGAGCGTGTCGCCCGGCTCAACTTTGATCCTGTTCTCCTCGAACTGCATGTTCGGCAACGCTCCCAGCAGGTTCGACGGCTGTTCGACGACGATAGTTTTCCCCGTCTGGCACTGATGCAGAAGAAACGGCGGATGCGCGGCATTCGAATAGACGAGCTCGCGTCCCGCGTCGAGCCGGAACAGCGCAGCGGTGGCGAACTGGGTCGGCAGGCTGACGCTGAAGAGGAAGTCGTTGAGCCGGGCCATGAACTCGTCCAGCGAACGATCATTGGCCGCTTCAGTGTGGATGTAGCTCTTCAGCAGCGACACCAGGATCGCCGACGGAAGGCCGTGGCCCGAGACGTCGGCCACGAAGAGATACATGAAATCATCGACCGTGAAGTAGTCGTAGAAATCGCCAGAGAGCACTTCGCTGGGAATGTAGGCCGAGCGGATCTCGAGACGTTGCGAGGTGAACACGCGCTCGGGCACCAGCGCCTCCTGCACGCGCCGCGCGATCTGCAGATCACGCGTCATTTGCTGGTTCATCCGCCGGAGCTGATCCTGATACGCCTTCATCCTTAGTAAGGCGCGCAGCCGCGCCACGACGACCTCGATGTCGGATCCTTTGGTGACAAAGTCCTCCGCCCCAGCGCCCAATCCCTCCACCACGTGTGCGGCGGAGTCCGAGCCGGTGAGCATCAGCACAGGGATGGTCTGGAGCTGCGGGTCGGCCTTGATGCGGCGTGTGACCTCGAGCCCGTCCATACCCGGCATGCGGTAGTCCACGATGATCGCGTCGGGAAGAAGCTGATGCGCCAGCCGCAACCCCTCCTCGCCCGACTGCGCCGGAATGGCGTCATACCCCCGCCGGTCCAGCAACCGCTTGGTCACCTGCAGGTCGTTTTCATTGTCGTCGATGACGACGATGCGCTGGCGCTGGATCTCCATGGAGAGATTCTATGCGGGCTCAGGAGGCGATGGGGTGTCGGCGGATGCCAGAAGAGCGCGGACCTCGGTGAGGAGGAGAGGAAGATGCTGTTCAATGATGCGCCACACACCCTCGTCATACACGGTCGCGTAGCCATGCACGAGTACGTTGCGAAAGTCGATGATTCTTCGATAGCCGGTGATGCCAGTCGCAAGATCGGGCTGAACTTTGGTTGCTTCGCGAAGTGCCTCTCCGATGATGGTGAAGGCACGCTCGACGCCGTACTTGAAGAGTCGATCGGCCGCGTAGTCTTCAAATGGTTTTTGGGCCGTCCCGCGGAGGATGGTCTCTCCAGCTTCGATGACATGGCGCAGGCGTTCGCGTACCTCAGGCTGCATACAGGTCGAGATGCGCCTGGCGGATGGCCTGTGCGATGAACGGGTTTTCGATTGTCGACGCCACGATCAAGTCGATGTTTCTTCCGAAGAGGTCCTTGAGCTCTTCCCAGAGATCGAGCCACCGGCGGCCGCGCTCGGAGGGATCGGGATGCCATTCGAACTCGACGACGAAATCGAGATCGCTCCGTTTCGGATCGAATGTCCCTTTCACCGCCGAGCCAAAGATCGTCAGCCGCTTCACGCTGTACTTCTCGCACAGCGCGCGCACCTCATCGAGGTGAGTCGTAACGATCTCCGGTAGCGCGTCCATGCCGCGCATTGTACCCTTCGCGGTCGCATGAAGCTGATCGTGGGGCTCGGCAATCCGGGGCCGCAGTATGAGCGGACCCGGCACAACGTGGGGTGGCGCGTCGTCGACGCGTTTGCGCGGAAGTTCCGCATCGAGATCTCGAAGCACGAGAAGAATGCGATGACCGGCACGGGGCGCGTGTCCGGTGGCAGCGTCATGGTGGCCAAGCCGCTCACGTACATGAATCTGTCCGGCGAGGCGGTGCGGTTGCTGATCAATGGTTACCTGGAATCGCCGGCCGACATGATCGTGGTCTACGACGACATCGACCTGCCGCTGGGGAAGCTGCGCATCCGGCCGAACGGCTCGTCGGGAACACACAACGGGATGCGCTCGATCATCGCGGAGATCGCCACGGAGAACTTCCCGCGGCTGCGCGTGGGAATCGGAGCTTTAGATAAGCAGGGCGATCAGGGACGTTTGCGCGATTACGTGCTCGACGAGTTTTCAGCCGACGAGGAGCCGATCGTGGCTCGAGCGGTGGAGCGGGCCGTCGATGCGCTGTTCCTGTTCGTGCGCGGCGACCTGAAACGCGCCATGAATCTGTTCAATCGCGATGACGAACCGCCCGCAACTGCCTGCTGAACGCCCGTGCTACGCTCCCCGCCCATGACCTCGATCCACACCCTCGGCGAGTTGCGCGCGTCCGGAATGCGCACGCGCTCGGTGAAAGACGAAATGCGTGCGAACCTGCTCGCTGCGATCGCGCGCGGGGAGCCGACCTTCCCCGGGATTCACGGCTACGAGCGCACCGTCATTCCGGCCATTCACAATGCGGTCCTCTCGCGGCATGACATCATCCTGCTCGGGTTGCGGGGGCAGGCTAAGACGCGCATTCTGCGCTCGCTGACGGCGCTTCTCGATGAGCGCATTCCGGTGATCGAAGGATGTGAGATCAACGACTCGCCGCTCGATCCGTCCTGCAAGCGTTGCCGCCGTCTGGCGCTGGAGAAGGGCGATGAGCTGCCGGTGGCGTGGCTGTCGCGGCAGGAGCGGTACCGCGAAAAACTGGCTACGCCCGACGTGACTGTGGCCGATCTCATCGGCGACATCGATCCGATCAAGGCCGCCAATCAGCGACTGACATACGCGGACGAGGAAGTGATTCACTACGGCATCATCCCGCGCACGAATCGCGGCATTTTCGCCATCAACGAGCTGCCCGATCTCGCGCCGCGCATCCAGGTGGCGTTGCTGAACATTCTCGAAGAGCGCGATCTGCAGATCCGCGGATTTCCGGTACGCATCCCGATGGACGTCGTGCTGGTCTTCAGCGCCAATCCCGAGGACTACACCAGCCGCGGCAACATCATCACGCCGCTCAAGGATCGGATCGACTCGCAGATCCTCACGCACTACCCGCAGAAGGTCGAGACCGCGCGGCGCATCACCGAGCAGGAGGCATGGCTCGATCGCGACGGCGACATGCGTGCGACCATCGACGTGCCTTTGTTCATCCGCGATCTCATCGAATCGATCGCGTTCGTGGCGCGCGATTCAGAGCTCGTCGATCAATCGTCCGGAGTTTCCGCGCGCCTGACCATCGCCGCGATCGAGCTGTTGCAGTCGAATCTCGAGCGTCGCGCGGCGCTCACCGGCGATGCGTATGTTTTTCCGCGCCTGTCCGACCTGTCGATGGTGCTTCCGGCCATCACCGGAAAAGTGGAGATGGTGTACGAGGGCGAGCAGCAGGGCGCGGAGGTCGTAGCGCGGAAGCTGATCGGTCTGGCGCTCGGCAAGTTGTTCGAGACGAAGTTTCCGGCTGTGGAGCGCGCCGGCATGGGCCAGCGCGCGGAGCGGGAACGGCGCGGCTACGGCGACATCGATCACGATGAGCTCGATGACGCGTTCGCCGGCCGGCGCACGAAGAAGAAAGAGCCGGCACGCGAGGAAGCGAAGCCCGCCGCGCCGAGCGAGCCTGCCTACGAAACGATCCAGGCGTGGTTCGCCGGCGGCAACCGCATCACCGTCTCCGACGAGCAGCCATTCGCCGAATACTTCCGCGAGCTGAGCCGCGTTCCCGCGCTTGCCGATGTGGCGCGCAAGTACGCCGGCTCGGGACGCGAGGAGGAGCTGGCGTTCTGGATGGAGCTCGTCCTGGAAGGATTGCATCAGGCGCTGCGGCTGACGCGAGAAGATCTCGATTCGACGATCACGTTTCTGGAGCTGATGAAGTTCAACGTGCTCCGAAAAGTGTGACTACAATCGCCCATGCCCAAACTCACCACTGAGATTCCGAGCGACCTTGCGCGGCAGATCGACCGGATCATTCGCGACGGATGGTTTCCCGATCAGGAGTCGGTGGTCCGCGAGGCTTTGTCGCAGTTCGTCGACGCCAAGTCATTCCTCGGCGATTCGCCGCGCATGCTGCACCGCTTCGCCGCCGATGCGCTCAACGACTCCAAACCCGAGGTGGCGCTGAAATTCGTCAGCCGCGCGCTCTCGCTTATGGTGGGACAGGACATCACCGACTTCACGCTCTACCAGGCGCTCGTCGAGTTGCGCGTGCAAATCCTCCTCGTCCTCGGGCGCGACGACGACGCCCTGGCCTCCGTCGAGGAAGCAAAGGAAAAACTCCCCAACAACCCCGCCATCGCGCGCTGGATCGAGAAGTTGACGAAGAACAAGGCACAGTAGGCAGTTCGCAGTAGGCAGTAGGCAGGAGAAGAGTCACGGTGGTTTCGCTCCTGCTTACTGCCTACTGCAAGCTGCCTACTGATTCCAATGCGCACCCGCTACTCCTATCTCGATCCCGCACTCATCCAGCGCCTTCTCGCCGAGATGGGGCTGCGCCGCCTCTTCAATCATCTGCTGCTGCAGACGAGCGGCGATGTCGATGAGGCCATGCGGTGGATGCGCATGCTGCAGGAGCGCGGCTATCTCGATCCGGACATCGACCTCGAGGCGTTTTTCGCGCAGTTGATGCAGGAGAACGTCATCGGCCAGGACGGTGAGGGCAACCTCTCGTTATCGGCCGGCGGCGAGCGCCAGATCCGGCGCGATGCGCTGGATGAGATTTTCGGCGGGTTGCAGAAGTCGATGACGGGCCATCACTCGGTGACGAACGCGGGGCAGGGGACGGAGCGGCTCACGGAGACGCGGCCCTATCGTTTCGGCGACGACCCGATGTCGATCGACTCGAGCCGTACGCTGCAGAACGTCATGCAGCACACCGATCCCGGCGACGCGATCCGGATCGCCGAGGACGACCTCGAAGTGTTCGAGACCGAGCATCTTTCGAGCTGCGCCACCGTCGTGATGATCGACATCTCGCACTCCATGATCCTCTACGGCGAGGACCGCATCACACCTGCGAAGAAGGTGGCGCTGGCGCTGACGGAGCTGATCCTGACGAAGTATCCGAAGGACGCCATCGACGTGCTGCTGTTCGGCGATGAGGCCACCGAAGTGCCGATCTCCGAAATCCCGTACGTGCAGGTGGGGCCGTTCCACACGAACACGAAAGCGGGACTGGAACTGGCGCAGCGCATCCTTCGGCGCCGCAAGCACAACAACAAACAGATCTTCATGATCACGGACGGCAAACCGTCCGCGCTGTTCGAGAACGGCCGTCTCTACACGAACTCGTTCGGCCTGGATATGAAGATCGTGAACCGCACGCTCGAAGAGGCCGACCGCTGCCGCCGCGCCGGCATTCCCATCACGACCTTCATGCTGGCCACCGATCCGATGCTCGTGAACTTCGTCGATCAGCTCTCGAAGATCAATCGCGGCCGTGCTTTCTACGCCTCCGCGG
This sequence comes from Acidobacteriota bacterium, assembly GCA_030775085.1. GTDB lineage: Bacteria > Acidobacteriota > Thermoanaerobaculia > Gp7-AA8 > Gp7-AA8 > QHVT01. Next base: position 56,582 of record JALYJW010000005.1, read on the forward strand.
ATCGCCTCGGCGAGTACATACTCGCGGACTACATCCGCAATCGACGCAAATTCGTCCATTGAGTTGAATCGAAAGGACCCGACATGGATACGTTCTCGATGCCCGCAAATCTTCAGAGCACCCCGTCCGGATTGCAGTATTCGGTTGATCATCCCGGCACCGGAGCCCAACCTTCCGCCGGCCAGACAGTGAGCGTCCACTACACCGGCTGGCTCACCGACGGCACAAAGTTCGACAGCTCACGCGATCGCGATCGCCCCTTCGAGTTCCCGCTCGGCATGGGACGCGTCATCAAGGGCTGGGACGAAGGCGTCGCTGCGATGAAGATCGGCGAGAAGCGCACGCTCGTCATCTCCCCGTCCCTCGGCTACGGCGACCGCGGCGCCGGCGGCGTCATCCCTCCCAACGCGACACTCGTTTTCCAGGTCGAGTTGCTAGGCGCGCGATAGGCGCGCGAGCGCCCCTCATCCGCCTTCGGCACCTTCTCCCCACCGCGATGAACCTGCGGCGGGGAGAAGGCTACTCAATTTTCCTACGACACTCTGAACCTCGCGCTGCGCCCCAATTCAGTAGCCTTCTCCCCTCATCGAGGGGAGAAGGTGCCGAAGGCGGATGAGGGGAGCGCTCTCGCGATTCGTGTGCTACGAAATCAGATGCACTCGAATCGCAGCCTCGTCGCGCTGCGCTTTGGCGACGACGCGCACGTGATCGATCTTGCGGCCGTCTTTGAAATCGAGAAGTGAGTAGATTCCCTGCTTTTCGACTCTGTCGTTGAAGTCGACGACCTGGGCTTCTCCGTTCTCGAAGACCACTTCGGCGAAGCTGATCTGAGCAGGTCCTTGGTCGACTTCGAGCAGCAGGCGCGTGCCGCGGTGATCGACGTTCATCGTGACGTCGGTCCAGCCTTCTTCGCGATCGAGATTTTCGGTGGACGACCAGACGCGGACATTGGCAGGAGGCAGCGTCGCCAGAGTCACGGCGGCAAAGGCGACCGGTCCCAGGTAGACGCGCGGTGTGACGCGCACGACGGCCCCGGGACGGACGACGACGGTGGGAAGAGTGCGGCGGATCGGGAAGCCTGGACGAACGGTGACACGGACGCGCGTGACGCGGCCGCGACGGGTGCGCACGACGCGCGACTCGGCGTCATAAGCGATGGAAAAGAGAATTGTTGCTGCGACTGCAATGGCGAATGCTCGTTTCACGGTTTCACTCCTGTATTTTCAGTGAGCTTTGGACGCGGCCATGCCGCGGATGTTTACAAGTGCCGACCTTGAACGTGGGAAGGAACGAGGGGAATGATGGCGGAACTGCGACGCGTCAGCAAGCCTGCCGGATCGGGCAACAGGAAAAGCGTTTCGGCCGGAACGAATCGATCGCGCACGATCCCGATCGTAATCGGCGCGATCGCGCTGCTGATCATGGCCGGCTGGTTCCTGCGTCCTTCACCATACTCGCGCGTCACGAATCTGGAGTCGGGCGGCTCGTCCGTCATCGCCTTCGGCGATTCGCTGACCTCCGGCTACGGCGCTTCCGCCGGTGAGGACTATCCCTCGCGGCTCTCCACACTGAGCGGCATCCCGATCGTGAATGCGGGAAGGAGCGGCGACACCACGTCGTCCGCGCTGTCGCGGATCGAGAGCGATGTGCTCTCCGGAAATCCGCGCCTGGTGATCGTCGGCCTCGGCGGCAACGATTTTCTCGGCGGCACGAACATTAAAACCACCGAAGCGAACCTGCGCACCATCGTGCGGGAGATTCAGGGCGTTGGCGCGATGGTCGTCCTCCTCGGCTTCCAGTTTCCCAGCCTCACCGCGAGCTACGAGAAGATGTATCAGCGCGTCGCAAGCGAGGAAGGTTGCCTGCTCATCGACGGGACGTTGAAGGGGATCCTGACCGATCCTGCACTGCGCAGCGACCAGATCCACCCCAACGCACGCGGCTACGAGCTGATGGCAGAGCGCATGGTCAAGCCGTTTGCTGCGCTCCTGCGAAAAGCGGACGCGAAGCGCGGGGGCTGAGAGGCGCGGAATTGGTTCTCCGCCGGCGTCGTTTCACGGCACAATGCGCAAATTATTTGCGATTGGCGTGCTTGTCGTCGGCGGCATGTTCGGTGTCGCTCTCTCGGCGAACGAAGTGTCGTATCGCTCGCTGCAGTCGGGGTTGGCAAGGGGTCCGACTCCGCTTCACGACCGCGGCATTCATGGTCAGGGACAGATCATCGCTGTGCTGGACTCAGGCGTCGACTACAAGTCGTGTTACTTCGCCGAGCCCGACAACAGCGCGCCGCCGGTGAATACGGGATCGCCGCAGGACGGTCTGCAATGGCAGAACGTCGATCTGTCGCGGCGCAAGATCATCGCGTACGACTTTCTCTATTCGTGCGATCAATATCCGGGTGCATTCGGTTGCGATGTGCCGGGTGCCGAGGGATCGCTGGACAATCAGGGGCATGGAACTCACGCTGCTGCAACGGCTGCCGGCGATCGAGGCGCGGCTCTGGTGCATGATTTCGCGGATGCGATCGCGCCGGGCGCGCAGCTCGTCGTGCAGGACGCAGGCTATGTCGGTGGCGATCTCTGCACCCAGTACCCCGGCATTCGGTGCCCGGCGAAGCTGACGCCGATCCTCGAGCAGGCGTACCGCCAGGGCGCGCGCATTCATTCGAACTCATGGGGTGACCGGCAGGGGCAGTTCTTCAATGTGCCGCGCGCGAATTATCCGCAGAGCGCGTACGACATCGATGCCTTCGTCTGGTCGCATCCCGATCTGCTGGTCGTGTTCAACACCGGCAATCTCGGACAGGTTTCGGCGACGCCGCTCAGCTCTCTCTCGGCGCCGGGCAGCGCGAAGAACACGTTGCAGATCGGCGGAACGCGCACAGGCGGCAGCGACGACGACACGCTCGCGTACTTCACGCTGTTCGGGCCGGCGCGTGACGGACGGATCAAGCCCGATCTCGTGGCGCCTGCGCGTGTTCTGGCTGGCGACCGCGATTTCGACGAGAACCCTGCGACGTGCGATGACTCGCCGCAATCGGGAACGTCGTGGGCGTCGCCGTCGGTGGCTGGCGCGGCTGCGCTGGTGCGGCAGTACTTCACGGATGGTTTTTATCCGAGCGGCGCTGCGTTGGCACCAGACGGCTTCACTCCCAGCGCCGCGCTGCTGAAAGCCACGCTGATCGCATCGGCGCGCGCCGTGCCGTGGCGCGGCGACATCGTCACGCGGGAGAGATTGCCGGCGCTGCCAGTGCCGTCGCACGAGCAGGGCTGGGGTTTTCCGGTGCTCGATGACGCGCTCTATTTTTCGGGAGACGCGCGCAAGCTCCAGGTCGTCGACGTCCCGCTGTCCGAGGGACTGGCGGCTGGTGAAACGAAAACGATTCGCGTCAAAGTGAATGCAGGCACAGCGCTGAAAGCAGTGCTCGTTTGGACCGATCCGCCCGGTCACATCGCCCCGATGTCCGATACCACGCCGCAGCTCGTGAACGATCTCGATCTGCGCGTCACGACCTCCACGGGAACGTCCTTCGGCAATGGAAGTACACCCGACCGGCTGAACAACGTCGAGGTCGTATCACTCGATCCGCAGGCGTCCGGCACGGTGTCGATCACTGTTGCTGCACACACTCTCGGTTTCAGCACGCGGCAGAGCTACGCGCTCGTGATCACGGGCGATTTCACGCCGATGAACGCGCGGGCACGCGCGGTCCGCCACTAGGGGTCGCGCCCAGCTTGTTTTCGTGGGTGTATTGCGGCGGCGGCGGGCCGTCTGCTTCGTTGCCACTCCTCACCGATGTCACCACATCGCTGTCGTCGTGTCGCCTTGCATCCGACCCACCGGCGCTCGCAATCCACCCACGAAAACAAGCTGGGCGCGACCCTAGTTGGTTATCATGCGCCGCCATGCTTTCCCGCGAGTATCTGAGAGAAAACGCTGACCACTACCGCCGCGCGCTGCAAGCCCGCGGCGCCAACGTCGATCTCGAGCGCTTCGTCGCGCTCGACTCCGAGCGCCGCCGCACGATCGCGCAGGCCGAGGCGCTGAAGGCGCAGAAGAACGCCGCGTCGCAAGAGATCGCGGTACTGAAGAAGAATCGCCAGGACGCCACTGCGCAGATCGAAGCGGTGAAGCGAAGCGGCGATGGAATCAAAGAGCTCGACGATCGCCTGGCGGTCATCGAGGACGAGCTGAAGTCGCTCGAGCTGGAGCTTCCGAACGTCCCGCACGAATCCGTCCCCGTCGGCAAGGACGAATCGGACAATCGCGTGGAGCGGCATTGGGGGACGAAGCCCGCGTTCGAGTTCGCGCCCAAAGAGCACTCCGACCTCGGCGAACAGCTGGGCATCATCGACTTCGACCGCGCCGCGAAGATCACCGGCTCGCGCTTCTCGATTCTCTACGGCGCCGCGGCGAAGCTGAGCCGCGCGCTGATGAATTTCATGCTCGACGTTCACGAGCGGCAGGGCTACACGGAAGTGCTGGCGCCGTTCATCGTCAACGCCGACTCGCTGCGCAGCACGGGGCAGCTCCCGAAGTTCAAGGAAGATCTCTTCAAGCTCGAGCACGAGAAAGAGCTCTTCCTCATCCCCACCGCCGAGGTGCCGGTCACGAACATCTACCGCGACGAAATCCTCGATGGCGAACAACTGCCGATCCACTTCACCGCGTACACGCCCTGCTTCCGTAGTGAAGCCGGCTCGTACGGGAAAGACACACGCGGTCTGATTCGCCAGCACCAGTTCGAGAAGGTCGAGCTCGTGAAGTTCACCGCGCCCGAGGAGTCGTGGAACGAGCTCGAGAAACTCGTGGCCGACGCCGAAGAGATCCTGCAACTCCTGAATCTCCACTACCGCGTCGTGACGTTATCGACGGGCGACATGAGCTTCTCGTCCGCGAAGACGTACGACATCGAGGTGTGGCTGCCAGGGCAGGATGCGTATCGCGAGATCTCCTCCTGCTCCAACTTCGCCGACTTCCAGGCGCGGCGCGGCAACATCCGCTACCGCGGCTCCGACAAGAAAGTGGGCTTCGTCCACACCCTGAACGGCTCCGGCCTGCCGCTGGGCCGCACACTCGTGGCCGTGCTCGAAAACTATCAGCAGAGCGATGGATCGGTGATAGTCCCCGAGGCGCTGCGGCCGTACATGCGCGGGGTGGAGCGGATCACGAAATGACTACGTGAACAGCACTTCGTAAATCAGATCCATCTGCCCGAGGTGGACGCGGTCGCCGCTGGCGAGCGTGGTCTGGTAGACGCGGGTGCCGTTCAGCCAGGTGCCGTTGCGGCTTTTGAGATCTTCGATCACGTAGCCTTCAGGTCCGCGGTAGATGCGCGCGTGGAAGCCGGAGACGCCGGGATCGGTGAGCTGGATGTTGTTTTCGCGGTGCCGGCCGAGGAGGTACTCGGGATCGGTGAGCGGGATGATGGTGCCGTCGTGCTCGACCTTCAGTTGCGCGACGGTCGGCCGGACCACGTCGGCGTACGAAAGAAGTCGTTCCTCGGAGGCCATGAGCAGGTTGGTGTCGTCGTTCGGCTCGTCCTGAATGGTCGACTCGGCGCCGAAGCGCGGTGAGCCTTGCCGTATCGTCGCGTCGGCGGTCATCGTCCCGGTTGCGGATTCGTGCGACCCGGTCATCGATTTCGCGCCAGTGCCTGTGTCTTCGCGCGAGCGCTCGCCGGCCACTTCGATCAGCTTGTTGGCGCGCAGTCCGTACAGCAGGCGGTAGACCTGGAACGGATCGTCTTCCGAATCGTCGCAGAGGTCTTTGATCGTCCGCTGGCCGTTGATCATGAAAAGGATCTTCCACTCCTCGGCGGTGAGCGTGATCTTCTCGTCGCGCGGCGTGGCCACGACTCGAAAGATCGTCGACTGATCGGGCAGGAGCTTCAGACACTGCTCCCACTCCTCGATGCGACGCGCGCCTTCCATGATCAGATTGCCGAGGTCGATCGAGATCGTCACGGCATGCGTGGGAAGCACCGTCTCCTGTGTGAACGCGAACGTGCCGCCTTCCCAGACATACGCGTCGTACACGATCTCCGAGACCTGCACCTTCAGCGAATCGCGCAGCTCCGCGTCGGTCATGACGCCGGACTGCACGCAGAGCTGACCGAACTGACCGCCATTGCTCTGCATCGTGGTGTCGATGCGGTCGCGCTGCTCGCGGGTGATTTTCTTTTTGCGCAGAAGGATCGTGCCGAGGCGCAGGTGCTCCTGATTCGATCCTGCGTAGACGAGGGCGCCGCCCTGAAAGAAGAGATCCGCTTCCTTGCCGTCGCTCGCGAGTGTGAGCGTGCCGCTCTTGCGCGTGGTGCTCAGAAACGTGAGCACTTCGGGCAGGCGGAAAGCGGTTGCGTCTCCCTGCAGTACGGCCATGGAACGAGGGATTGTTACACGACTGCGCGCACGGCCCACAGCCCGGCGGCCGAGACGAGGATCCAAAGCATCACCCCGAGGATCAACGGCCGGAAGCCGGCGGCGGCGAGACTCTTGCGCGACAACGCGGAGCCGATCAGGAAAAGCGTGACCGTCAGACCGATGCGCGCGATGCGTACGATGACGTCCCATGTGATCTCCGGAGCCGGTACATAGGTGCGGATCACCGACGCGAGCAGGAAGAAGAGAATGAACCAGGGGATGACCACACGACCGGGTCGTGCTCCGGCTTCAGGCGACATCCGGCGGCGGAACGCGTAGGCGGTGCCGAGCGTCAGCGGCACAATCCACAGCGCACGCGTGAGCTTTACCGTGGTCGCGACCTGCAACGCCTCGGCGCCGTACGCCGCGGCGGCACCGACGACGGAGCTCGTGTCGTGGATCGCGATCGCGGACCAGATCCCGAACTGCGATTGCGTCAACTGCAGCGCCGCGCCGATTGCGGGAAAGATGAACAGCGCGATCGAGTTGAGGATGAACACGGTTCCGAGCGAGACCGACATTTCTTCATCGGACGCGCCGATCACCGGCCCGACTGCTGCGATCGCGCTGCCGCCGCAGATCGCGGTGCCGGACGAGATCAAATGCGCCGTGCCGCTGCTGACGCCCAACATTCTTCCCAGCGCGTAGCCGGCCAGGAGCGTGCCGGCGATGGTCGCCAGCGTGAAGAGAATCCCCGAGCGGCCGGCATCGAAGACCTTCTGCAGATTCATCCCGAATCCGAGACCGATGACGGACGCCTGCAGGAGCATGCGCGTGAGCTTGCTGGTCTTGAAAGGGCTGCCGAGAGTCAGCGCCAGCGCCAACCCGAGCGCCAACGCCAGAGGCGGCGGACACCACGGCGTGAGGCAGAAGAGCAGCAGCGCGAAGAACGCGATCTTGCCGGGCAACGACGTGCGAATCACAGGTGGCGCCGGAAGAGCTCCAGCGTTTTGCGCCATGCGTCCGCCGCCGCTTCGGGCTTGTAGTTCGGACGCGTGTCATTGAAGAAGGCGTGGTCGGCGTCGGGATAGACCACCACTTCGTAGTTCTTGCCGAGCTGTTCGAGTTTCGCTTCGAGTTGGCGGCCGTTCTCTGGCGATACGCCTCGGTCTTTCTCACCGTAGATGAGCAGCGCCGCGGCCTGCAGGCTTTCCCAGTCAGGCTCGACCTGTTTGAAGCCGCCGTAGAAACTGACCATCGCACCGACGTGATCAGCGTCTTTCGTCGCTGCGTATTGCGCCAGCGCGCCGCCCATGCAAAAACCGACGACGCCGTACTTCGCGGACGAGCACTCGGGTTGCTGCAGGAGGTAGTTTCCGGCCGCGGCGATCTCACGGGCCGCGCGCTCGGCATCGAGCTCCATGAGCAACCTGCCGGCTTCATCGGGCGATGTGGTGGTCTTGCCGTGATAGAGGTCTGGCGCGATGGCGACGAATCCCTCGGCGGCGAAGCGATCCACGACATCCTGGATGTGCTCCACGAGACCCCACCATTCCTGAATCACGACGACGGCCGGACCCTTGCCGGACGCGGGTGCAGCGAGGTAGCCCTGGCAGGTATGTCCGTTGGATGGAAACTCGATCTTCTTGCCCATTTTCGTTCCCCTTGCAGATCCTGTGAGCGGCCGGGGATTCTATCGCGAGAAGTTATGTGAAAATAGAATCCAATGCATCTGACCAAGGACCAGCTTTCCGATCTCTCGAAAAAGCGCAGTTGCCCGCGTTGCGATCTGGATAAGACCGTCGGCAATGCGCTCTGCCGCCGTTGCCGAAGCAAACTCCCGCCGCACATGCGTCTCGCCGTCGAGAACATCCCCGCGAAGGATGGAAGTGTGGTCGGCAACGCGCTACGCGCCGCCGCCAACTACTTCACCGTGCATTTCGCATCAGTGCGAAAGTTCGGAGGAGGAAGGAAGCGGGACTGACGCGGATTGAGGATTGAGGATTGAGGATTGAGGTCGCGATCTGTCGTCCGCCTTTCAATCCTCAATCCTCAATCCTGCATCCTCAATCCGCGTTAGCGCTCATCTCCTGCGGTCGCACTCGCTGCATTCGCGAGCTCTCGCGCGCGCGTGTCCTTCGGCTTCTCCGTTGCCAGTTCCTTCGCGCGTCTCGCTACGTCGGCGCGCGCGCCGGCACCCTTGAGCGACTCACTCCATACAGCGCCGAGGGACGCGAGACGATGGCGGCGCGAAGCGCGAGACCAGTCGCGCGCGAGATCGCTTCCGCGCACGACGCGCGTCAGCACTTGCGGTTTTCCGTCGGTGACCGAGCGATAGCTCAGACGGACGGTGGCCACATGCTGCTTCGCCCGCAAGTGCGGGTGCAGCTCGAGTTGATAGAGCCCGGTCACGGACAGGTTGTGCAGCAGTATTGATTCCGACGCGGCGGACGCGCTGCCGCCGATGCGATGGAAGCTCGCTACCGCCTTTGGATCGATCTCGATGTCGATGCGCGCCTCGGTGGCAGCAGGCGGAGTCGACTCGCGCGGACCCACGGTGATCCGCGGCGTGTCGATGGTGAAGCGCAGGACGGCATGATCGCCGTCGGCTTCGACGGGGGCCGGCGACGCTTCCACGTCGAGAGTGATGCGGCGCGGCGCCTTCTCCGGCGGACCGGCGAAGTAGTTCACGAGCGCATCGACATTCACGCTGGCCGCGGTCGGCTGCTTGCCGCTCTGCAGCGCACTCTTCATGGTGAGAAAAACCGCGGGATCGATGGAGATGCCGAACACCTCCGGCTTCTGCCGGAACGAGAGCGTGTTCGCCTGAGCTGTACTGATCAGCGACGGCGCGCCGGCGGTCACGGTGATGGTTTCTGCGACAGGCGGTGCCGCGGAAGGGGGAGGCGCCATGGCAGCAGCCGGAGCCGGAGCGGTCCGCCTGCCGAAGCGCGTTTTCTGCGCGGCCTCGGTTGTCTGGGTCTGTCGCTCGCGCGGAGTTGCATCCACCGGTGGCGCAGCCTGCGCAACTTCGACGGATTGCACTGGCTCCGAAAAACCCGCTGCCGATTCCTCGGCGATCTTCGATTCCGCACGATCCTCCCCTGCGTCGGCGACGACTGCGGTTTCCTGGACGGCGGTCCAATCTTGGAAGCCTTCGCTCCGCGCTCGATCGTCGTCACGCTCGTCGCGACGGCTTGCTGCCGCGAACTGCTCTTGTCTGGCCGACTCAGGTGCCGCGGGAGGCGCGGAAGGAACAGCGATCTCCTGCGCGATGTCGAGACGCACTTCCTGGCCGAGCGGCTGCGGTTGCGCGGTCGCGGTGGTCGTGTTGGCAGCTACGGTGCGCTGCGTGATGGCGGGAACGAGTTGTGGCCGGGCCTTGAAACTGGCCGTCTGCTCCGGTTCCGTCTCGAGCAGGCGAAGCGTGACAAATGCGGTGGTGATGAGCAGCAGGATCGACGCGGCGACGCGCATGCTGAACGCCACCGATCCGGAGAATCGGGCGCGCTCCACATCCGCCTGCAGGTATTGCGGGATGTCGGCCTTGATGCGGTCGGACAGATCGGCCGGCGGACGCGGCACGGCGCCCATCGACAGTTTGCGCTGCAGCTCAGCTCTCCGTTTGGAGTTCATCGGGCTTCCTCATCGAGCATCGTCTCCAGGATCGAGAACGCGCGATGCAATCGCTTGCGAATCGCTACCGTTGTGATGCCCTCGATCTGAGCGATCTCTTTCACCGGCAGTCCGCCCCAGAAGTGCGCGGTGACGGTAAAGCGCATGTCTTCGGGGAGTTGCATGACTGCCTTGCGGAGGTGTTCTGCCTCCTCTTGATCCGCGAGCATTTCGTCGACTCGCGGACGTTGGTCTCGTACATCGATCGCGTCCGGCTCATCGAGCGAAGTCATCCGCCGCGGGCGCCGCACGTGATTCAGAAACGTCGTGTAAGCGATACGGTAAAGCCAGGTAAACAGTTGCGAGCGGCCGTCGAATCGCGGAAGGGCGCTCCATGCCTTTTGATACGTCTCCTGCGTCAGGTCGGCGGCCAGATCGCGATCGCCGCAGAGCCGGAACACCGAAGCAAATACGGCCGAGTACGTCCGGTCGACCAATTCCTCCGCGGCGGCAGCGTCTCCCTGGCGGATGGCCGCCAGGAGCTTCCGTTCATCGGACCAGAGCGCCACGGGCGTGCTCATGTCACGCTCCGCCTCGCGCGCCGGAAATTGAGCGACTTCGGCCACGATTCTTTGACACCGTTGTTCGCGAAATGAAAACCACCCGCGCGTATGCTAGCCGCATGAAAGCCCTGATCGCGTCTTCGCTCGCCGTTTTGCTCGTGGCCGGGTGCCGGGAAAAGCCGGCGGAAACGCCCGCCGCCGGCGTCGAGGCGCATCGCGCCGAGATCACGCAATGGCAGGAGAGGCGGGCCACCCGCCTGAAGGCGGAAGACGGCTGGCTCTCGCTCATCGGCCTCTTCTGGCTCAACGAGGGAGACAACGTGATCTCGATCCCGAGCGCCGGAACGCCGACGGTCAAGCTCGTCCGCCACGGCCCAGCCGTTACGCTCGAACCCAACGCGGGCATGACGATCGATGGCAAGCCGGCAAACGGATTGGTGGAGTTTTTGAGGAATGACGCCGATGAGAACGGACCATCGGTCGTGCAGATGGGCACAGTCCGCTTTCAGGTGCTCAAACGCGGAGAGAAGTACGGGCTGCGCGTGAAAGATGCGAATGCACAGACGCGCACGCACTTCCAGGGTATGGAGTACTACCCGATCGATCCGAAGTGGCGCATCGAAGCGCGATACGCGCCGTATCAGCCGGAGAAGAAAATCCCGATCACCGACGTGACGGGGATGACGTCCGACAACATCTCGCCCGGCGCGCTCGTGTTCACCGTGGACGGCAAGGAGTATCGGATCGATCCGGTGCTGGAGGATGGAAGCGAAGACCTCTTCATCATCTTCAAGGACACTACGAGCCGCGACGAAACGTATCAGGCTGGCCGCTATTTCTACGCGCCGAAGCCCGGCCCGGACGGCAAAACCTTCATCGACTTCAACAAGGCGTACAACCCGCCCTGCGCGTTCACGCCCTTTGCCACCTGCCCGTTACCGCCGCCGCAGAACCGCCTGCCCATCCGCATCGAAGCAGGGGAGAAGCGATACGCGGGAGGACATTGACCGCGCAGAACGTTAGACAGAGCGTCGCTCGTCGACCAGCACCTGCGCGACGCAGGCCGTGAGCTTCTTCGCGTAGCCGATGTGAAGGAACTCGTTCGGGCCGTGGGCGTTGCTGTGTGGCCCGAGGACGCCGGTGATGAGGAACTGAGCATTCGGATAACGGGCGCCGAGCATTCCCATGAACGGGATCGAGCCGCCTTCGCCGAACGTCATCGCGCCGTGGCCGAAGTACGTCTGCGATGCGCGCTCGACCGATTGCTCGAGCCACGGAGCCACCTTCGGAGCGACCCATCCGGCGCCGCCTTTTTCCGTTTCGAACGAAACATGCGCGCCGTAGGGCGGATCGCTTTCGAGCAGCTCCTTGAGGCGGCGCTCGAGATCCGTGGCATCGAGTGACGGCGGGATGCGCAGCGAGAGCTTGATCGACGTCTTGGGACGCAGAACATTGCCGCCCTGCACCAGGTCGGGAAGGCCTGCCTGGCCGATGTACGACAGCGCCGGACGCCAAGTCCGATTGAGTAGCAACTCGAGCGAATCTTTCGAGACCGGCGTCACGCCGTCGAGGAACGGGAACTTGCTCCAGACTTCATCGCCGAGAACGGCGGCGGTCGCTTTCGCTTCCGCGAGACGGTCTGCCGGCACTTCCACGTGCAGCCACTCGGGAACGATTCGGCCGGTGCCGGCGTCCTCGAGGCGGGCCAGCAGGATGCGAATGATGCGGAAGCTGGAGGCCACGATGCCGCTGGCGTCGCCGGAGTGGACGCCTTCACTGAGCACTTCGACGTGAAGATTGCCGACGATCGAGCCACGCAGCGACGTCGTCATCCAGAGCTGGTCGTAGTTCCCGCAGCCCGAATCGAGACAGATGACCAGACCCGGCGTGCCGATGCGATCGGACAGCAGATCGATATAAGCCGGGAGATCCACCGAGCCGCTCTCTTCGCAGCACTCGATGAGCACCACGATACGCGCGTGCGGAAGACCCTGCTGCTGCACGGCCTTGATGGCGGCGATGGTGGCGAAGATCGCGTAACCATCGTCGGCGCCGCCGCGTCCGTAGAGCTTCTCGCCGCGCATCACCGGCGTCCAGGGACCGAGACCCTCTTCCCAGCCGACCATGGCCGGCTGCTTGTCGAGGTGGCCGTACATCAGGACCGTTCCGGAGGCGTCGCCTTCGATCTCCATGAAGATGACGGGCGTGCGCCCTTCGATCTCGTGGACGTCGAGCGTCAGACCCTTGATCTCCTGCGACTCAACCCACGAGCGCGCCAGCGTTACGGCGCGATTCATGTGGCCATTGCGCTTCCAGTCCGGATCGAAAAGAGGGGACTGATTGGGGATGCGAATGTACTGCTCGAGCGTAGGTACGATAGAGGACCACGTGTCCTCGACGAGTGTGCGATTCTGATCAGCGTCCATCGGCGGCGGAGGATAGCATCGAAGCCCTGATTCATGCGATCATGTCCATACATCCGGAAAATGTTTTTCGATCGTGAGTATCACCGGGCAAGCGTGCAGTCCGGAGGGAAGGCCCTCTTTCAGGGGAGAGTCCCATCCGCGATAAAAACGTGGTAACGTGCAATGGGTCTAAAATCAGCAAATGTGCAACGGTCCGCCGAGCGATTGCGCGAGGGAAAGGATGCCGTGCTGGAACACAACGCTAGCGATGTGACGCCGAACGCTTCCCGTCCGCGGACTGAGAAGCCGCCGGTTCGCGCCGCGGATCCGACCGTTCCACCTCCGCCGGCTATGCCGCCTGCACCAGCCGCACCGTCTTCACCGGGCTCTCCCTCGTCGCCGGCCGCCGACGATGTCGAGGCGCTCTACATCGCGCATCGGAACCTCCTGCTTTATGTCGCATGCCGGAAGTTCCGCATTCCCGATTCCGACGCCGAAAACCTGATCCAGGAAGTCTTCCTCTCGTTCCTCCAGACCGGCACGAAAATCGAGAATGTGCGGGCGTGGCTCGTGGCGGCGATGTGCAACGCCAGCCGCCACTATTGGCGTGCCCAGGGACGGATGGAATCGCTGCCCGATGACTTCAAGGAGCACTGCGATCCGGGATCGCAGGGTCTGGCCGATCAGTTTGCGATGCGGCTGACCGTCCGTCAGGCCCTCGACTACCTCCAGCCGCGCTGCCGCGAAACGTTGTGGCTGCACTACTTCGAAGGACGTTCCGCGGCCGACGTGGCCCGGGAGCTCGAGACCACCAACCGCTACGCCGAGAAGCTGATTCACAACTGCCTCAAACGGGTGCGTGAGATCTACCTCAGCATCACCGCAGTCTCGAAGTGATGGTGAAGAACATGATCGAGCGGCACTACGACGACGAAGCCCTCATCTCCCTGATCGAGACCAACCGCGCCGCGTCCGACGCGCACATCCCCTCCTGCGAGCCGTGCAGCGAAAAAATCGAATCCTTCCGCATGATCGCCGACGCCCTCTGCGATCAGGAATCCTGGGACCGCGAAGTACGCATCGCCCCCGTCCCCGCCACCATCGCCAACCTCCGCGCCTTCGCCGATCGCATGACCGACGAAGACACCCGCGCGGAGGCGATCCTCCAGGAGCTCCTGGCCGGATCGCGCGAAGAGTGGATGCCCCGCCTGCAGAAACACCCGGAATGGCGGACGGCAGGGGTGGTGAGGAAGTTGATCGAGAAGGCATACAGCGCAGTGGTGGCCATGCCGCCCGATGCCGTCGAGATCACGTCGATCGCCACGAACATCGCCGAGGAGCTCAACCCGGCAACTCATCCCTCGGACACAGTGGCGCGGCTGCGCGGTGCCGCGTGGCGCGACAAAGCCTACGCACTCTTCTACGTGGGACGGTTTGCCGAAGCCGAATCAGCTCTTTTTGCCTCGGAAAGACACTTTTGTTCCTGTTTCGTCAGCGAATACGACCTGGCCAGGCTCGGTATCGTCAAGGCATTGGTGCTTCGGCCATTCGAACGCTTCGCGGAAGCCAGTGACGCCGCCGTCGCGAGCGCGCGGACATTTGAGCGTCACGGCGATCTGAACAAGACCGTCTCGGCAAAACTCGCCGAGGTTCAACTGCTCGTCAGCCGAAACATGTATCCAGAGGCCGAGGCCCTACTGCTCAATCTCGAACGGCTGATGTCTCCCTCGACCGATGTCGGTACTCATGCGCGTGTGCTTGGCAGTCTGGCTCATGTCTACCGGAAACGGGGCAAGGTCGAGCAGTCGATTCGCTACTACGATTGTGCTTCTGCGCTATTGAATGACATCGGTGCGCGGACCGAGACGGTCCGCATTCGTTGGAACGTGGCCGTCATGCTCGCGGAAGCCGGCAAGGTGACAGCTGCCTGCGTGAGGCTGCGGGATCTCACGAAAGAGATGGAACATTTGGGCATGACCATCGACGCCGCCTTGGTTAGTCTGGACGTAGCGGAAATGTTGCTTGCACAGGACCGCTACGAAGAGGTGGAGGATATTTGCCGCTCCACCATGCAGGCATTCGAGTTGGCGGGCCTCTCCTACACAACTCGTGCGCTGACTGCGCTCGCGTACATCCGAGAGGCTGCGAGCCAAAGGCGTACCGATCGCACGCTCGTGCGACATGTCCGGGAATACATTCGAGAGTTGCCTCGTCAGCCGAATCTGATCTTCGCGCCAGCGCCAGACTAGCCGTCCTCACCGACGATTTCGTGCCCGGGGGTAGGGATTTGTCGTTGAGAATCACTCCCTCAGGTAAGGGCGCGCCCTCCAGACCCAAATGAGCCTTAGGAGGGCGTATGAATCGCAACTTCTCGCGCGTTGCCGCGCTTGTATTCTTTCTGTGTCTCTCGATTTCACCGGCCGCTACCGCTGCGAATCGGAAAGATCGTGACCTTTTCACCGGTCCCGGCGAGCGTATCGTTCGTGTAGTAAAAAAAATCAAGAACATCTTCCGTGGAATTGGCTCTCACGATGAGCAGATTCCGCCCGTTCCAAGGCCGTGATTGCGGTCCAGGCGTGAAATCGATTGACACGGGTGGTGAACGATTCCCGTTGACCACCCGTATTGACTACTTACGCGGCTCTCGAGATCCACCAGTCGAACTCTCCCGGGTACCAGAGAAAGAGCCCATATCCGGGGCTGGTGAACACGCCGTGTAGCCGCTTGCTAAGGCCCCACTTCATCGACACCTGCACGGTCCATGTGTACGGCTGATCTTCGGCGAGTAATTCGTGCAGTCGCCAGTAAAGTTGCTTCCGCTTCGACGGGTCCATTTCCCTGCGTGCGCCATCGATGAGTCGGTCGGCCTCGGGATTCGAGTAGAGAACAAAGTTTTGCCCTTGCGGTGGGAACTCTGAGCTGTGAAACAGCGAGTGCGGATCGGGGTCTGCGTCGAGCTGCCACGCCAGGTATGCGGAGTCGAAGTTGCCGGCACGGGCTTGCTGCATGATCGTCGCGCCGTCGACGGCACGCATCTCGACTTGCACGCCGATCTTCTTCAACTCGGCCTGCACCGTTTGCGTGAATTGCGTGGTGGCAGCGTTCCCGGGAATGACCAGCATCTCGAACGCGAACTTTTTTCCACCCTGGTCCAGCACGCCATCGCCGTCCCTATCGATCCATCCCGCTGAGCCGAGGATCTGCTTGGCCGCCGCGGGGTCGTAGCGAATCACGGGTACCGAAGGATTGAATGCATACTCTCCCGGCACGAATGGTCCGCTGATCGCGCGAGCCGTGCCGTGAAACAAGTCCCGAATGATCGCGTCCGTCGGCACGCACATAGCTAGCGCGCGACGTATGCGCTTGTCCGCAAAAAGCGGACGGCGATTGTTCCAGGCGATGAAGTTGTAACTGAGCCTGTAGAAACGTTGAAATTCGATGGAGCGGGTCAGAGATGGATTCGAACGCTCCCGCAGCCAAGTTTCGGATGTGATGATCGTCTCATCGATCTCGCCCAGCTTCAGCGCGTTCCACGCGGTCCCATGATCCGCGACGATCTTGAAGACCACTGTCTGGATGTGTGGCGTCTCGCGCCAGTAATCGCTGCGGCGCTCGACAACGATCTCCTTGCCGCGATCCCACCTGACCAATCGATACGGACCGCTACCGACGGCGAGATCATTGAAATCGCTGTTGAAATCGCCTTTGGAGTAGACGTCCTCGCGTAAGACATAGACCGCAGCAAAGTGAATCAGTTGACTGGCCCAGGGCTGTCGGAATGCGACCTCGATCGTGTGGTCGCCGATCGTGCGCGTGCGTGACAAATCGAGGTACTCGAACGAGCCTGCTACCTGAGGTGCCTCCGTTTTAGGATCGACAATCTTCCGCAACGTGAACAGAACGTCGCTGGCGCGCACAGGTGATCCATCTGAGAACGTCGCCTTCTCATTCAGTTCGAACCGATAGGTCAGTCCGTCAGGAGCGATGGTCCACGACTTCGCCAGGCCAGGCACCGGCTGCAGGTTTCGATCGAGATAGACAACCGGTGTGTACAGGTACTTGTGGACGTTTCCGTCGTTGCCGCTCGCGGCTCGAACAGGGTTGAGCGTTTGGACGTCGGTGATCAGGCGCCGCACGAGAGTGCCGCCGTCCTGGGGCGATTCGTCGCTGAGCGCCCGAGGAACAGGCTTCTCTGCGCGATTGCAGGCTGCGCCCAGTGCGAGCAGCAGAAGAAACACGAAAGAGCCCCGATTCCTCACCGGCACCAGTATGCATCCGCATCGCGAGTTCGTCCCTCCCGAATACAATACGCGGCGCATTGGAGAGGATGGGTATGGCGGAGATCCTGGCGGTTCGCGGTGTGAGGAAGACGTTCGGCGAGGTCCGGGCGGTGGATGGGGTTTCGTTCGCCGTCCGGCGTGGGACGATCACGGGGCTTCTGGGGCGCAATGGCGCCGGGAAGACGACCACGATCCGGATGATCACCGGGATCTTTCTCCCGGATGAGGGGGAGATCGAGTGGCTCGGGGGGCAGGTGGCCGGGCGCGGGTATCGCGACCATATCGGCTATCTGCCGGAGGAGCGGGGTCTCTACAAACAGATGAAGCTCGTCGAGCTGCTTCTGTTCATGGCGGAAATCAAGGGCTGCCGCCCTGCTGATGTGCGGCCGAAGATCGATCAGTGGCTGGAGCGCTTCGAGCTATCCGACAAGCGCAATGCGAAGGTCGAGGAGCTTTCCAAGGGCAATCAGCAGAAGGTGCAGCTCATCGGAACGCTGCTGCACGATCCCGATCTGATCATCCTGGACGAGCCGCAATCCGGGCTCGATCCGGTGAACATGGTGGTGGTGCGCAATCTCCTCACGGACCTGCGGCGCGAGGGGAAGACGATCCTTCTCTCCACGCACATGATGGGCGAGGCGGAGAAGATGGCCGACGAGATCGTGCTCATCCATCAGGGGAAGGTCGTGCTGGAAGGGACGCTCGATCAGGTGCGCGCTTCGTTCGGAAAGAACACGCTGCACCTGGAGTTCGACGGCGACGGCTCGTTCCTTCGCGAAGATCCGCGGGTGCTTCGCTGCGCGCTCGTCAACAATGCCGCGGAGCTCAGTCTCGCCGAGGGAGTGGAGCCGCATGCCATCCTCGAGTCGGCCATGTCGCGAGTGCGCATTCGCAGGTTCGAAGTGGCCTCTCCGTCGCTCGAAGAGATCTTCATCGAGAAGGTCGGCACGGAGACGCTTTCCCACGAGGTGGCGCGATGAAGAAGATGTTTGTGGTGATGAAGCGCGAGTACCTGCAGGCGGTGCGGAAGAAGGTGTTCATCATCATGACGCTCCTCTTCCCCTTCCTCATGGCCGGCCTCATGGTCCTGCCGGGCCTGATGATGGCGAAGGGCATGGGCCAGAAGCGCATCGCGGTCCTGGACGGCACAGGGAAACTCGAGGAGGCGTTCTCCAGGCCGAATGCGAAAGAGCCGGAAGAGAAGGTCGACGCGAAGAAGGAAGCCCAGAAGGCTCTTGAAGGTGGAGGCCGGCGCCGCGGTCTTCCTTCGCATTTCACGATCGAATACGTGAACAAGCCCGGAGCGGACGTGGAGAAAGAGGCCAAGCCTTACCTCGATCGCCTCACCCGCGACGATGATGCGAAGGACAAGCTGGAAGGTGTTTTCCTGATTCCTCCGAAGGCTCTCGTCGATCAGGAAACACAGCTTTCGTACTACAGCCGGGCGGCGACCGATTTCATGACGCAGGAGCGCCTGGGGCGCTTGGCCAACCGATCGCTGCAGAGTCTCCGCATGACTGCGAACGGCGTGAATCCGGACCTGGTGGAGCAGCTTCTGCAGGATCTGCCCGTCGATGCGATTCAGCTTTCGCGCACCGGTGAGAAGAAGACGGGCGGCGAGCTCAATTTCATTTTCGCGTTCATCCTCGGCGCACTACTGATCCTGCCGTCGTTCATCTATGGGCAGGAGACGATGCGCGGGATCGTGCAGGAGAAGACCGATCGCGTCGTCGAAGTGCTGGTCTCGTCCGTGACTCCGATGGAATTGCTGACCGGCAAGATCCTGGGGATCGCCTCCGTTGGACTGACGCAGATTTTTGTGTGGCTCACCATGCTCGGGCTCGTCGGCGCTTACGGCGCGGCGGTGGTTTCGGCGGCCGATATCAACATGGCCCAGTTCGTCCGTCCCAGCGTGTTTGCCTACTTCTTCCTGTTCTTCATCCTGGCTTATCTGACATTCGTCTGCGTGTACGCCATCGCGGGCGCGGTGTGCAACTCGGAGAAGGAAGCGCAGCAATTCATCATGCCGATCATGATGCTGATGATGACGCCATGGTTTCTGATGATGCCGATCATCATGAGCCCCGATGCGCCGTTCGCGGTGGCCTTCTCGCTCGCTCCGGTGTTCGGTCCCATCACAATGTTCGTCCGTACCACGGTCACCGAGCCGCCGGTGTGGCACCTGCTGGTCTCGATCGCAGTTTCGCTGGCCACGATTCTGTCGTTTTTCTGGATCACGGCGAAGATCTTCCGCATCGGCATTCTCTCGTACGGCAAGCGTCCGACGATTCCCGAGCTCTGGAAGTGGATCAAGGTCGCATAGGCCGGCACGGCCGACGCGCAGGCACACAGCAGTTGTATGATCCGCGACTCAGCAAGACAAAATCAGGGCAGGGGGTCGTATGCAGGAACCCAGAACGCTCAACGACATTTATGAAGTGACGTGCGGGATCGACCGGCCCGCCATCATGAAGTACAAGAGTGGCGACAAGTGGGTGGATGTCACGGTGCCGGAATTCCGCGACACGGTCCGCTGGCTGGCTACTGCTTTTCACGAGATGGGCGTGAAGCCGGACGATCGCGTGGGCATCCTTTCCGAGAACCGGCCCGAGTGGACGATGGGCGATTTCGCGATCCTCACCGCGTCCGCCGTCACCGTTCCGGTCTATCCGACGCTGCTGGGATGGCAGATCGAGTACATCCTCAACGATGCCGGTACGGTCGCCGTCATTTGCTCCGATCAGGAGCAGCTCGACAAGGTGCTGGAGATCCGCGCGCACGTTCCCTGTCTGAGCACCATCATCGTCTGCGACCCGCCGGCGACGCTGCCGGAGGGCGTCCTCTCCTTCAAGGATGTGGTGGCGCGCGGCAGGAAGTTTGAGGAGCAGAACGGCCGGGCGTGGTTCGATCAGTCGCGGAAATCGCGCACGCCCGACGACCTGGCCACGCTGGTTTACACCTCAGGAACGACCGGCAATCCCAAGGGCGCGATGCTCACGCACGGCAACATCACCAGCAACACGGTGACCGTTCGCGAGTTCGTGCCGTTCCAGCCCGGCGACGTCGCGCTGTCGATCCTGCCGCTCTCGCACATCCTCGAGCGGATGGTCGATTTTCTCTACTACTACAAGGGCGGCTGCGTGGCGTACGCCGAGAACATCAACAAGGTCGCCGACAATCTGGGTGAGGTGCAGCCGCACTTTTTCGGCGCGGTGCCGCGTCTCTTCGAGAAGATGCGCGCGCGCGTGCTCGACAACGTGGCCGCAGCTCCTCCGGCGCGCCAGAAGATTTTCTACTGGGCGCTCAAAGTCGCGGAAGCGCGGTTGCCGTACATCGTCGATCGCAAGCCGTTGCCGCTCGGTCTCAAGATCAAATCCGCCATTGCCGACAAGCTCGTTTTCGGCAAGATCATCGCCCGCCTCGGCGGACGGGTGAAGTACGTCGTCTCCGGCGGCGCGCCGCTCTCCGCCGATCTGGCCGCATTCTTCATCGGCGCCGGCGTGGAGATCCTGGAAGGCTACGGTCTCACCGAGACGTCGCCGGTCATCGCCGTCAATCGTCCCGACAAACGCCGCATCGGCACCGTCGGTCCGATCATTCCCGGCGTGGAAGTGAAGATCGCCGCGGACGGCGAGATCCTGACGCGCGGGCCGCATGTCATGAGGGGCTACTGGAACAACCCGGAGGCCACGGCCGCCGCGATCGATCCGGAAGGTTGGTTCCACACCGGCGACATCGGCGAGATCGACAAGGACGGGTTCCTCAAGATCACGGACCGCAAGAAGGACATCATCATCAACGCCTACGGCAAGAACATCGCGCCGCAGCCGATCGAGGCGCTGCTCAAGAGCTCCCCGTACGTCGGTACGCCGGTGCTGATCGGCGACCGCCGCAAGTACCTTTCCGCGCTCATCGTTCCGAACTTCGAGAAGCTGGAGCGCGAGGCGGCCGCCCTCGGCGTCACCGCGACGTCGCACGAGGCGCTCGTCGCCGACGAACGCGTCAAGGCGCTCATCCAGGGCGAGCTCGATCGATTCAACAAGAACCTCGACCGGCAGGAGAAGATCCGCCGCTTCGCGCTGCTCCCGCGCGACTTCACGATCGACGACGACGAGATCACGCCGTCGCTGAAGGTGAAGCGGAAGAACATCGATAAGAAGTACAAGAGCGTCATCGATGCGATGTATGTCGATGAGGGCTCCGTGGATATGTCATGACCTCAGTTGCTGAAGCGCCCTCCCAGATCGCATCGCGAGCGTTCGTCGTCGAGCGCCAGGGCGATCTGGCCATTGTCTGGTTCGACCTTCCCGGCGAGAAGGTGAACAAGTTTGCGTCCGCCGTGCTGCGCGAGTTTTCCGCGCTGATGGACCAATTCGCCTCGTCCTCCGAGGTGAAGAAAATCATCATCGCCTCGCGAAAGCCCGGCATCTACATCGCCGGCGCCGACGTCTCCGAGTTCACCACCGTCAGTGGCGCCGAGCAGGCCAAAGAGTACGTTCGACTCGGACAGGAAACGTTCACGAAGCTGGCGAAGCTGCCGCAGACCACAGTGGCCGCCATCGACGGCGCCTGTCTCGGCGGCGGTTGCGAGATGGCCATCAGTTGCGACTGGCGCGTGATGTCCGACTCGCCGCGCTCGCAGATCGGGTTGCCCGAGGTCAAGCTGGGGATCTTTCCGGCGTGGGGCGGCACCAGCAAAATGCCGCGCCTCATCGGACTCCCCGCCGCGCTGGACATCATCCTCAACGGCAAGGCGCTCGATGCGCGCCGAGCAAAACAGGTTGGGCTCGTCGACGAGATCGTGGAGCCAGGCATCCTGCTCGAGATTGCGAAGAAATTCGCCGAGCGCGGGAAGCGCAAGAAAGGCTCCGGCCGCGCCAAGTTCTACATCGAAGGAAACCCGCTGGCGCGCAACTTCATCTTCGGCAAGGCGCGCAAGGCGGTGCTCTCGCAAACGCATGGACACTATCCGGCGCCGCTCAAAGCCATCGAAGTGATGGCCTACGCGATGTCCGCGGGCGTCGAGCGGGGAATGGAGCGCGAGGTCGAAGAAGCGGCCGCGCTCGTGAACAACGACGTTGCGCAGAATCTGGTTCGGCTCTTCTTCCTGATGGAAGAATCGAAGAAGGATCCGTACTCCGCGAAGCCGCGCGACGTCTCCAGTGTCGGCGTGCTCGGCGCGGGAGTGATGGGCGGCGGAATCGCGCAGCTCGTCGTCGACAAGACCGACGCCGATGTGCGCATGCGCGACATCGCCATGAAGGCTGTCGGTGGCGGAATGAAGGCCGCGGCGAAAATCTGGCGCAGGAAGGTCGACCGCCGTCGCATGACGCGCGGCGAGATGCAGCGCAAGCTGGCCCGCATCACCGGCACGACCGACTGGAGCGGTTTCCCGCGCACGGACATCGTGATCGAAGCGGTCGTCGAGAGCCTGCCGATCAAGCGGCAGGTGCTGGCGGAGTTCGAGGGTCTGGCCAGGCCGGGCGCGATCTTCGCCACGAACACGTCGACGATCCCGATCACGAAGATTGCCGCCGAGGCCAAGCAGCCGGAGAACGTCGTCGGGATGCACTTCTTCAATCCCGTCGATCGCATGCCGCTCGTGGAAGTGATCCGCGGCGAGAAGACTTCCGACGTGGCCATGGTCACCACGGCGGCGCTGGCGCGGAAGCTCGGCAAGACCGTCGTCTACTGCAACGACGGACCGGGCTTCGTCGTGAATCGCATCCTCGGGCCGTACATGAATGAGTCGGGCTTTCTGCTCGAGGAGGGCAACTCCATCGAGTCGCTCGACAAGGCCATGGTCGATTTCGGGATGCCGATGGGACCGATGGCGCTGCTCGATGAAGTGGGCATCGACGTGGCCGCGAAAGTGGCGGGCATTCTCAGCGAGGCGTTCGGCGCACGAATGGAGAAGTCGGGCGTCGTCGAGAAGTTGTACGCCGACGGTCGTCACGGCAAAAAGAACGGGAAGGGTCTGTATCTCTACAAGGACGGCAAGCGCCTCGGCCCCGATCCAAGCGTCTACAAGATCCTCGGCACGCGGCCGCAGCCGGCCGATCCGAAGGCGGTCGTGGAGCGCATGGTGCTGGCGATGATCAATGAGGCCGTGCTGATCCTCGACGAGAAGATCGTGGCCACCGCGGGCGAGCTCGATCTGGCCATGATCATGGGCACGGGTTTCCCGCCGTTCCGCGGCGGCCTGCTCCGTTACGCCGATGCCCTCGGCGGTCCCTACATCCTGGCCCGGCTCGACGAGCTTTCCTCGCGTGTGGGACCGCGTTTCCGGCCCAATGAACCGCTGAAGCGACTGGCTGGCCGCGACGGGAAGTTCTATCAGACCTACGCGCGTTCGTAAGCGATTGCGTGCCCGGTCCAGTAGGCGAACTGCCTACTGAGCCAGCGGCGATGAGTCGCAAATCCCATCCATGACTTTCAGCACGGCTCCAGAGCCGATCACCGCCCGCCAGCGTACGATCGTCATCGTCGCGGCGCTCGTCTGCGCGCTGACGCGTTTTCTGGCGCTGGCGCAGTCCGTGTGGGATTCGGACGAGGCGCTGTTGACGATGGGGCTGCGCGATTACGACGTCACGCTCCATCATCCGCATCCGCCCGGGTTTCCGGTGTTCATCGCCCTTGCGCGAGTGGCGCGGTTCGTCGTTTCGGATGACTTTCGAGCGCTGCAGGCCGTGAATGTCATCGCTGCGATGCTGGTGTTTCCGGCCATCTATCTTTTCGCGCGCGAGTTGCGTCTCCGCTTCATGACCTGCGTCATGTCCGGCGCGCTGTTCGCGTTCTTTCCGAACGTCTGGTTCTTCGGCGGCGGCGCATTCAGCGACGTCCCGTCGATCGTGCTCGTGTTGTTCGCAGTGACCCTGCTGCTCCGCGGCGTTCGTGATCGCAAGGCTTACTGGCTGGGCACGCTGCTGCTCGCTCTGGCGATCGGGATCCGGCCGCAGAACTTCCTGATCGGCCTCATCCCCGGCATTTACGCGACGCGCAAACGGCGCCCACTGGAGATCCTTGCCGCGCTGACGATCGGCGTGATCGTCGTCGGCGTCGCGTACGGCGGCGCGGCTTACGCGACGGGAAACTTCGATGATTACCTCCGCGTCGTGCGCGAGCACGGCGACTACATCTCCCGCGTCGATTCGTGGCGCAGCCCGGATCGTCCGCCGTTGTGGCGCATCTTCGACCGCTTCTTCATCAAGCAATACCAATCGCCTGCGCTGAGTATCGTGGCCTCGCTTCTGGCGATCGTCTCCATCGCCGGCGCGATCCGCGACCGCGATCGATCGATGCTTTGGGCCGCTCTGACGTTCGTTCCGTTCGCGCTGCTGGCCTGGCTGATGCTCGATCGCTTCAGCATCAGCCGCTTTTCCATCGGCTATCAGCCGATGTTTGCGCTGTTCGTCGCGGATGGGATCAGGCGAGTTGGCAGCCGTCGCCGCTGGCTGGCTCCGGCCATTGCCGGAGCGCTCATCATCGCGTTCGTGGTCTACACGCTCCCGGCGCTGACTCCTGTGCGCAACGAGCGCGCGCCGTCGGTGCGTGCCGCGCTCGCGGTGGCGGAGCATGTCGATGCTTCGCGGGACATTCTCTACGTCGGCCACACGATGATCCCGTTCATGGATCTCGTGCTTCCCGGATTTCCGTACAAACGCGTGCTCGACGACCGCGCCATGCCGCTCACGCTGACGGGTCAGAAGCGTTGGCTGCTGGCCGAGATCACGGAGACCAAACCGGAGGGGCTCTTCTTCCAGCGCCGGCGCACCAATCTCTGGAACATCGCTAGGCATCACTATTTCGAGATCAAACTGCAGCCTCTGCGTGATGCGCCACAGTTCCAGGCCGGCTGGTATGCGCCCGAAGGAACGGGCGGGGAAGAATGGCGGGGGATGAGCGGGCATTCGGTGACGCAGCTTCCTCCCGCCAACGGCCGGACTCTGCTGCGGACCGATTTCGCCGTTCCCGCCGAAGTATCCGCGCTCAATCCGACCATCACCGTGATGCTGAACGGCCAGATCATCGACCGTTTCCAAAGCACCTCCGGCTACCTGGAGCGCGATTATCGCGTGACTCCCGCGCAGGGATTGCCGAACCAGCTCGAGCTCTCGATCGACCGCACAGTGACGACTGATGGACGCGAGCTGGGACTGCGCCTGCGGTTCCTCGGATGGGGGCCGGCGTGACGCAAGGCAACGCAGAAGGCATTGCCAATTTTGGAGTGCGGCAGCCGCAGCTGCCGCTTTCGTATGCCACTGGCTGCGCTCGAACATACAACAGCGGTAGCTGCGGCTACCGCACTCCAAACCGTTTCACGTGGCGTTGAAGCGCTCCGCCCTCTAGATATGATATTCACCGCGCGTAGTTTCTGGAGACACCATGACGATCACTGCTGAACAGCGTCAGGTCGACATCATCGATCGGCTGGCTGCCGAGGCACGACGACGCGTACCCGCGGAGCAGGCCGGAAGCGCTGAGAATTTTGTTCGCCGCTACTTCGCGAACGTCGCTCCCGACGACGTGATCTACACCTCGTTCGACACGCTCCTCGGCGGCGCTTTGTCGCTCTGGGACTTCGGCGCGCAGCGCACTCCCGGCAAGCCGAAGGTCCGTCTCTTCAACCCCACGCAAGCCGTCGATGGCTGGGATCTCCAGCACACCGTCATCGAGATCGTGAACGACGACATGCCGTTCCTCGTCGACTCCGTCACCGCTGAGATCCGGCGGCGCGACCGGCAGGTTCACCTGCTGCTGCATCCCGTCATCCGCACCCGGCGCGAGGCGGACGGCAAGCGCATCGAAGTCACCGACACGCAACACGCGCCGTCCGACGCAATCGTCGAGTCGTACATGCACGTGGAGATCGATCAGGAGACCGAGCCCGCCGAGCTCGAGTCGATGCGCGCGTCGCTCGATCAGATCTTTGCCGAAGTGACGGCGGCCACGAAGGACTTTCGTGCCATGCGCGCGCGGCTCAGCGCCGGTGTCGCGGAGCTCGAGACCGCCAGGCTCCCCATGCCGGCCGAGGAAATTGAAGAAGCGAAGGCCTTCCTGCGCTGGCTCGACGACGGCAACTTCATCTTCATCGGACATCGCCGCTACACGTTCGAGACACGCGACGGCAACGATTACCTGCGCGCCGTTCCCGAGAGCGGATTGGGCATCCTGCGCGACATCCGTCCCGAGTCGATCGAGCGCGGCGATCAACCGCTCTCGGCGGAGTTCAGCCAATACGCGCGCCGCAAAGACCTGATCATCATCACCAAAGCGAACAACCGCAGCCGCATCCATCGCCGCGTGCCGATGGACCGCATCGGCATCAAACGATATGACGATCAGGGCAATCTGGTCGCCGAGGATCGTTTCCTCGGTTTGTTCACGTCAGCCGCATACAACCGCAGCGTGCGCGACATCCCGATGCTGCGTCTCAAGGCATCGCGCACGCTCGATCGCGCCGGCCTCGACCCGCACTCGCACAACGGCAAGGCGCTGGTCGACATCCTCGAGACCTTCCCGCGCGACGAGTTCTTCCAGGTCACCGACGCCGAATTGTTCGACATCGCGCGCGGCGTGCTCCTCCTGCAGGAGCGTCAGCGCGTGGCGCTCTTCACGCGCACCGACGTCTTCGAGCGTTTCGTGGCCTGCTACGTCTTCGTGCCGCGCGAGCGCTACACGGAAGAGTTCAAAGAACGCGCGAAACAGGTGCTGGAAGATGCATTCCAGGGCCGCGACACCGAGGTCTACGACCACATCACCTCGTCCATGCTGGCGCGCGGACTATTCATCGTGCGCACGCCCGGACCGATTCCTGAGGTCGACATCGACAGGGTCGAAGCAATCATCGGCAACGAGTCGCGCACATGGAGCGATCGCCTGCGCGATTCGCTCACGTTGTCGAAGGGCGAAGAAGCCGGCATCGACCTGCATCGCCGTTACAGAAAAGCGTTTCCGATGGCGTATGCGGAGGGGTATAGCGAAGACGCCGCGCTGTACGACATCGCCCACGTCGAGCAGGTTCTGGCGACCGGCGATCTGGTCGTCGATCTGTTCCGGCATCGCGGCGACTTCCACTGCAAGATCATCCATGCCGGCCCGCCGGTACCGCTCTCCGAGATTATGCCGCGCCTCGAGAACATGGGACTCAAAGTGCTGCGCGAAGTGCCTTACGAGCTGCAGCCCCACGGGGCATCGCAGCTCGTCCGGATCCGTGACTTCACGCTCGATTCCGAACGGATGCAGGAAGATCTCGGCGACGTGAAGGAGAAGTTCGAGAAGGCGTTTGTGCGTGTCTGGAATCGCGAGGCGGAGAACGACGGCTTCAATCGGCTGGTCCTCTGCGCAGAGCTCGAATGGGACGAAGTGGTCATCCTGCGCGCGTACGCGAAGTACCTGCGCCAGGTGGGCGTGGCGCTGAGTGAGTCGTATATCCAGGAGACGCTGGCGCGTCATCCCGCGATCACGCGCAACATCATTCAGCTCTTCGCGAACTACTTCGACCCTGCCCTCGGCGACTCCGTCATGGGACGCAAAGGCGCGTCGCTCGGGATCCGCTCGCAGATCGAAGACGCGCTCGAGCAAGTCACGAATCCTGATGAAGACCGCATCCTGCGACTCTACGTGAGCCTCATCGAAGCCACGCTGCGGACGAACTATTTTCAGTGTGACGCGGAAGGGAAGCGCAAACTCTATCTTTCCTTCAAACTCGACTCGAAAGCCGTGCCTGAGCTTCCCGAGCCTCGGCCGATGTTCGAGATCTTCGTCTACGCGCCCTGGATGGAAGGCATTCACCTGCGCGGCGGCAAGGTCGCGCGCGGCGGCATTCGCTGGTCCGACCGCCGCGAAGACTTCCGTACCGAGATCCTCGGCCTGATGAAGGCGCAGATGGTCAAGAACGTCGTCATCGTGCCGATGGGCTCGAAGGGCGGCTTCGTGGTGAAGAACCCATCCGCCGATCGCGCCACGTTCCAGCAGGAAGGCATCGAGTCGTACAAGACGCTGCTGCGTGGCATGCTCGATATCACCGACAACCTGCGCGGCGATGAAGTCGTCCTGCCACGCGACGTCGTGCGCCGCGATCCGGACGATCCGTATCTCGTCGTCGCCGCGGACAAAGGCACGGCTACGTTCTCCGATCTCGCCAACTCCGTCTCCGCCGACTACGGTTTCTGGCTCGGCGATGCGTTCGCGTCCGGCGGCTCCGCCGGCTACGACCACAAAGGCATGGGCATCACCGCGCGCGGCGGATGGGAGGCGGTCAAGCGCCACTTCCGCGAGATCGGCGTCGATACGCAGAGCGAAGACTTCACGGTGGTGGGCGTCGGCGACATGGCCGGCGACGTGTTCGGCAACGCCATGCTCCTCTCGCCGCACATCAAGCTGCGGGCGGTGTTCAACTACTCGCACATTTTTCTCGACCCGAATCCCGATCCTGCGTCGAGCTTCGCGGAACGCCAGCGGATGTTCGACAACCGTCTGAACTGGAACGGCTACAACACCGAGCTGCTCTCGCCGGGCGGCGCCGTGCTCGAGCGGAGCGCGAAGACGCTCACCGTCTCCGACGAAGTGCATAAAATGCTCGAGCTGCCGAAGAAGGTCGTGACTCCCGCGGAGCTGATGCGCGCGATTCTGCTGGCCCGTGCGGACCTGCTCTGGCTCGGCGGCATCGGCACGTACGTCAAGGCGAGCTGGGAGGATCACGCCGCGGCCCGCGACCGCGCCAACGATGGCATCCGCATCAACGGCAATGGGCTGCGCGTGCAGGTGGTCGGCGAGGGCGCGAACCTCGGTTTCACGCAGAGCGGTCGCATCGAATACGCGATGGCCGGCGGTCACATCAACACCGACGCCATCGATAACTCGGCGGGCGTCGATACTTCCGATCACGAAGTCAACATCAAGATCCTGCTCAACGACGCCATCGCGCGCGGCGAGCTGGCGGGCATCGAAGAGCGCAACCGCATCCTGGCCGATATGACCGACGACGTCGGCCGGCTCGTCCTGCGCGACAACTACGAACAGACGCAGGCGATCTCGCTCACGCACGCCCTCGGCGAGACGGTGCTCGATGCGCAGGCGCGTTTCATGCGCGCTCTGGAAAAAGCAGGCAGACTCAATCGCGTCATCGAAGGACTGCCGGACGACGAGACCATCGCCGAGCGGCACACGCAGGGCATCGGACTCTCGCGCCCCGAGATCGCCGTGCTCCTGGCGTACTCGAAGATGGTCCTCTTCGAAGATCTCGTGAAGACCGATCTGCCGGACGATCCGCAGCTCGCCGACGATCTGGTCCGCTACTTCCCGGACGACGTGCGCGTCCGCTTCCGCGCCGCCATCGAGCGGCACCGCCTGCGCCGCGAGATCATCGCCACGGTCGTGACCAACGCCATGATCAACCGCGTCCGGCCCACGTTCGCGTGGCACATGTTCGAGGAGACCGGCAAGGGATATGCGGACATCGCCCGCGCGTTCATCATCATGCGCGATTCATTCGACCTCCGGACGATCTGGGCGGAGATCGAAGCGCTCGACAACAAACTGCCGGCGCGCGTGCAGATCGACATGATGATCGCCGTAGCGAGCCTGCTCGAGCGCGCGATTCTCTGGCTCCTGCGCAGCGATTACGAAAAGCTCGACATCGCCGCATACGTCAGCGAGTTTCAACCGCGCATCGCCGCCATCCAGGAGCAGCTCGTCAATGTGCTGCCCGCGTCCATGCTCAACCGCGTCCGCGTGCGCGAAGCCGAACTGAGCGAAGACGGCATTCCGGAGTCACTGGCGCGCCGCGTAGCCAGCCTCGACATCATGACCTCGGCCATGGACATCATCCGCATCTCGCGCACCGACGACGCGCACGGCGTCGAAGACGTAGCCCGCGTCTACTTCGGCATCGGCGAGCGCTTCAACCTCGACCGCCTGCGCACCGCCAGCCAGAGCGTCAGCGCCGAAACACCCTGGCAGAAAACTGCGCTTTCCACGCTCGTCGAAGACCTCTACGGCTACCAAAGCGTCCTCGCCTCCCGCGTCATCAGCGAAAGCGACGGAACCACCGTCGAGCCCGTGGAAACCTGGCTCTCGCAAAGACCCAGAGTCGTGGAGCGCGTCGACCAAACCATCCACGACTTCCGCGCCTCTACGACAGTCGATTTGGCCATGCTCGCAGTAACGAGCCGCCAACTACGATCCCTCGTCGAGTCGTAGGCTTGCTTGCTCCGCGCGGCGCGCTTTGGAGTGCGGTCAGCTTGCTGCCGCTTTCGGTAACATGCAACGGAGCGGCTCGTGGCACGCTACGCAAAGCGGCAGCAAGCCGCCGCACTCCAAAGCGCGCCGCGCGGAGGAGAACCGCGGATTGCCCCGGAGGGGGCAGCGCGAGGGTAGCCGGTGGCAAGCGAGGAACGAGCGCGGCCACCGGACAATCGGTTCGTTAGATCTTCCGTCCCTGCGGGACGGCAGAACCATTCCGCAATGTCTACCGCCCCTGCCGGGGCGGGAATGAAGGGCCACGTTTTCCCGGTGGCCGCGCCCGCTCCGCGGCTTGCCACCGGCTACCCTCTTGCTACCCCTCCGGGGCAACGCATTGGCGCACGCGCTTTCGCGTTACTGCTCCCTCCCCACCAACGTCACATCCTGCCACCCCGCTAAACCATCAATTTGTCGCGCGATCGCGCCCGCCGTTAACTTCGCTCCCTCCGCGAGCGTCTAGAGAGTCATGCTCAATGCTCTGGTCCTTGCTGCGACGCTCACTCTCGATGCGCCCATTCAACAAGCCATGCGCGATGCCGGGGCGACTGCGCTGGCGGTGGCTGTCGTGCAGAACGACAAGGTGATTTATCAGCGCTCGTTTGGGACGGCGACGGCGGAGACGCAGTTTTATCTCGCCTCGGCGCCGAAGCCGATGACGGCGTTGACGGCGCGGTTGCTGGCGCACGAGAAGAAGCTCGATCTCGATGCGCCGCTGACGACGACCCTGCC
Organism: Acidobacteriota bacterium; assembly: GCA_030775085.1. Taxonomy (GTDB): domain Bacteria; phylum Acidobacteriota; class Thermoanaerobaculia; order Gp7-AA8; family Gp7-AA8; genus QHVT01. Next base: position 87,781 of record JALYJW010000005.1, read on the forward strand.
GGCGCTGAAGCTGCCGCCGTCGCTCGATCCGGCGCGCATGAGCATTCGCGATCTGTTGACGCATCGTCTCGGGTTCACGAACGATCCGGCGATCTGGCGTACGTCGTACTCGGGCGTTTGGACCGATGCGCAGATCTTCAATCTCCTCGAGCGTTACTCGGTTCCGACGCCGCGCCAGTTCACGTACGACAACCTCGGTTACATCCTGACTTCGTACGCGGTCGAGCATGCGGCAGGGGAGCCGTGGATGAGCGTCCTCACGCAACGGCTTCTCGCGCCGCTATCGATGACCCACACGAGTGCCAAACCGTGCGTCCCGACGAAGACGGCCATGACGATGAATCGCGGTGCCGGCGGTTTGTGCTCGTCGATCGACGACATGACGCGCTGGCTGCGCGTGAACATGAGCGACGGAATGCTCGACGGGAAGCGCGTCTTTCCGCTGGCGGTGATGCGGGAAGTTCATGCACCGCAGATCAGTCTGCAGCGGCGCTTCGGCCGGCTCGATCGATACGCATATGGATTGGGCTGGTATCACGCCGATTATCAGGGTGATGTCGTCGTTCATCATTTCGGCAGTTATCCGGGCACGTGGGCGCATGTGTCGTGGATGCCGGATCGCGGAATCGGTGTGGTGGTGCTGGCGAATGCGTACAACCCGCTGCCGGACGCGGTGGCGCTCCTCGCGTACGACACGCTCCTCGGCCGCGACACCGCGCAGTCGCAGTTCGCCGAGGACGTAAAGAAAATCCGCGAGCGTCTTGCATCGCTGCCGCAGCGAATCCCCGATCTGGAGAAGAAGATCGCCTCGGAATCCGCCGACAGCGATCGCACGCTCGCGTCGTACGCCGGCACGTACTCCGACGATGCCCTCGGCTCGATGGTCGTACGCGAAGAAAACGGCGAGCTTCACGCATCGATCGGCGACCGCAGCGGCCGGCTGATCCGCGCACGCGGCGACGCGTTTTACGTGCAGTGGTATCGAGACGATGGGCCGGATCGCGTCACATTCACGAAGGATTCGCTGAAGTGGAGCGATCGGGATTTGAAGCGGGAGTAGGCTTCCGAATCGCAGCGGTTACTCCGCCAACCACCCAGGGCTCCGTCGGTGCTTCGACAGGGAGCGGGCCGGGTGTCTGCGTGTTGATCGAGTTGCGCGAGAGGCCAAACAGCATGCCTTGCTTGCGGAACGTTTCGCGGCCGTAGATTGGGTTGTATTTCAGGAAGACGCCGAGCCGGTACAGTGAGCTGAGATGGGTTTTCCAATCCCACATGCGCTGGAAGATTGCCAGCGGCGTGTTCCAGTGCGAGCGGCAGTACCAGCAGGCCTCGGTGAGCTCGTCGGGGGTCATGTTCTTCGGGACGAACGCGGCGTGGTTGAAGCGGTACTCGGGATGCAGCCACCACTTGCCGTCCCATAGCAGCCGGCCTTCGCGCTGCAGGCGCGTGTAGAACGCGGTGTTCGGGTAGGGCATGAGGATGTTGTAGGCGGCGAAGCAGAACTTGTTCTCCATCGCGAAGTCGTGCGTCGCTTTGATCGACTCGATGGTGTCGTGATCGTGGCCGAGCGTGAATGCGGCCCAGGTCTGCAGATGGTGATCGCGCAGGATCTGGCAGCGGGCGGAGTAGTTGTCCCAGTCCTTGTTCTTCCTCAGGTTCGGCGCTTTGCGCATGCCTTTGATGTTGCGCGGGTCGAGCGACTCGAAGCCGATCACGTTGCCGACACAGCCGCTCTCCTCGAGCAGGTCCATCAGCTCCGGATCGTCGGTCATGTCGATCGATGCCTGCGAGACCCAGCGGATGCGCATCGGGATGAGGTCGCGGAGGAAGAGCTTGGCCGCTTCGTGATTGGAGAGGAAGTTGTCGTCGACGAAGAAGACGAACTTGCGCTCCTGTGCCGCGATCTCATCGAGCACGTCCTTCGTCTGGCGCACATAGTGGCTGTGGTTGAAGAATGCGCTGATCGCGCAGAAGTCGCAGCGGAAGCGGCAGCCGCGCGAGAACTGCATGAGCGTGACGGGAAGGTAGCCCTTGCCCTTGAAGAGATCGCGCCGCGGTTTCACTCCGCCGGGCTGCGGCTCGCCGAGGGAACCGCGATAGACGCGACGCAACTTGCCGGCCTTTGCGTCGGCCACGACCTGATGCCAGAGACCTTCGGCATCGCCGAGCAGGATAGAGTCGGCATGCTCCATCGCTTCCTCGGGGGCCAGCGTCGGATGAAAACCGCCCAGGATCACCGGCACGCCGCGCTTGCGATATTCGGCAGAGATCTCGTACGCGCGCCGCGCGGTGTAGATCTCGACCGTGATCGCGGCGAGATCGGTTTCCTCGTCATACGGAATGGTCTCGATGCGATCGTCGTACAGCACGCACTCGACATCAGGCGGTGTCAGCCCCGCCAGCACGCCGAGCTGCAGCGGCTCCATGCGACCTTCGTCGACATAGAGACTGTGCTCCAGGCGGCCGATGTTGGGTTTGATGAACGTGATCTTCAAGACGTCACCTCCGCAAACTCGTCCAAAGACGGACTGAGCGCCGCAGGACCTCCCAGCGCCTGTCCCTGTTTCGCATGGATCTCGCGATGCGAGATCAGGTTGGTGGCGAGATACAGACCGAAGCGGTACGGACTCCGGAGATTCGTGCTCGGCGCGAACGCACGCCGGGCGATGGAGCTGTAGGTGTTGAAGAGGCTGCGCGCGCGATAGCAGCCTTCCGTCAACTGGTCCGCCGTCATGCCGCGCGGATGGAACGTGGCCGCGCCATAGCGATAGGCGGGATCGAGCCACCAACGCTCGTACAGCAGCCTTCCCTCGGACTTCAAGCGATCGAACAGACGCGCTTTCGGTGTCGGTGTGAGCGGATTGAAATTGCCGAGGTAGAAATGATTCTCGATCGCGAACTCGACCGTCGCTTCGAACGAATCCGGCGTGTCCTCGTCGTAGCCGAAGACGAATGTGCCGTAGATCATGATCCCGGCGTCCTGCAGGATGCGGATGGCGGTGGGGTAGTCGTTCCAGCGCAGGTTCCAGTCCTTCTTCATTTGGTGAAGGTTTTTCGGATTGAGCGATTCGAAACCGACCACCGCCGTCGTGCATCCGCTCTTCTCGAGCAGCCGCATGAGCTCTGGGTCGCGCGCCACGTCGATCGATACCTGGCACGACCAGCGGATCTTCAGCGGGATGAGCGCGGTGAAGAGCTCTTTGGCTTTCGGCACGTCGACGAAGATGTTGTCGTCGACGATGAAGATGTGCCGCCGCCCGGCGCGCTCGATCTCTTCCACGACTTCACGCACGGGACGCTGGCGCAGGTCCGATCCATAGAACGCGCGGATCGAGCAGAACTCGCAGTTGTAGCGGCAGCCGCGCCCGTACTGAATCATCGCCACCGGCGCGTAGCGTTTGCCGCGGAAGATGCTGCGGTCGGGCATCAGGCCGTCGAGCGGGGCGAATCCATCCTGTGAGTAGCGTTGTTGCAGCCGGCCTTTGCGCGCGTCTTCAACCACGCGCGGCCACACGCCCTCGGCATCGCCGATCACCACGGCATCGGCGAAGCGCAGCGCTTCGTCAGGGAGGAAGGTCGGGTGATAGCCGCCCATCACCACCGGCACGCCGCGCGCGCGGAACTCGCCGGCGATCTGATACGCGCGCCGCGCCGTGAAGGTCTCCACCGTCATGGCCACGAGATCGGTGGCCTCGTCATACGGAATCGCCGCCAGCCGTTCGTCGTGAAACGCCACCTCGACGTCAGGCGGCGTGAGGCTCTTCAGAATCGCGAAGACAAGCGGCTCCATGGCATCGCCGGAGCGCCTCTCGTAGAGATTGGGACGGATGAACGTAATTTTCACAATCCGGCCTTCCGTACATGGCAACACGCGGGGGAGGCCGTGTCAAGAAATCATCGCGAGAGCCGCCCCTCACCCTACCCTCTCCCCACCGCGATGAGGCTGCGGCGGGGAGAGGGGACTTGTTCATTCAGTCCCCTCTCCCCACGGC